>NZ_JBJIAA010000012.1:0-171672 GCF_045310695.1 Clostridium neuense | reverse complement strand
ATTATCATAATAAATTCCTCCTTGAATTTAACTTGGGAATCCTTTCCCATATATTTTATTTTTATAAGGTTTAAAATCTTATGGCCACTCAATTTTAAACCCCATCATTGCTTATACTACTTTATCGTAAGCCCTTTTTATTACTTTATAGTTTTCAATAAACTTTTTTATTAAAAAACATTGAATTTCCAGAAAAACCATTATAATATTTTTTCTTAACAAACTTATCCTTGTTTATATTCTCAAGTTTTTCTTTTATATCCTTCATATTTTTAACAATAAGCTCTTTTACTTTGTCATTTAACTCCATAATATCTGTATGTTTAAGTTCTTCAGCTATCTTTTTTTTTGTATATATATTAGGATTTTCCTTAAATATTTTAATCATTGCTTCTCTCTCCTGAAGCAGCTCATTAAGCTTATCAAAATCCTCATTATTAAGACAATTTAAAATATCTAAAGTTTTTTCTCTAAAGCTTGTTATTAATGTTCTAGTATCTTCCATAGGCTATTACTTCCTTTCACAAATTAAAAAGTAATATTTATGAAGAACTACTGCTTAGCATTGAAGATAAATAACTTTGTTGTGTACTTAATGCTGAAAGTGCAGCTTGAAGAGCACTAAACTTTTGGTTATACATTTTTGCATCCAATGTCATCTTACTTTTAAAATCGGAAACAGCATCTGTTTCTTCTTTTATCTCTTTATACAATGAATTTCTTGTTAAAGAATATTGATCATCTAATGATCCTGCTTTTGTCAAGAGAATTCCTTGGTTACCATTTTTATCAATATAAGTTCCTGCATATTTTTTTTCTATATCGCTAAGCCTTTGGAATATACCTTCTTCGCTGCTTCTTTTAGCTATTGCCTTGCTAGCTGCATCTTTATCTGTACTAGTATCCACATTTAATGCCGATTCATAATTTAAATAGCTAGTGGACTTTTTAGTAAACAAGTCGGCTACCCCCTGTGGATTACTTTGCAATGCTGCTGTAAGCTGCTTTACATTAATTTCAATTTTCCCACGTTTGCTTGCATCATTATAATCATCAGCTGTAGATAATCCAATGCCTCTCATAGTAAGGCTATTTCCACTCACAGGTGTATAAAAAGCAGTTCTCATTTCATTTAACATATCAGTTAAAGTACCATCATTCTGTAAAAGTCCCTGTTGAGCTTTTTGATTCCAAGCTGTGATTTGGCTAGTAGTCATTTGTGATTCCTGTGTTGAAGTTAGTGGAGCATAACTAGGATCACTTTTTTCAAGGGTAACAGCGTTAATACCGCTAACTAAATTATTATAATCGGCAACAAAATCCTGAATTTTACTCACGGCTGAAGATACATCCTGCTTTACATTTATTGCAACTGGAGTAGTTGAATCAAAACTACTTGAAAAGCTGTAAGATACACCATCAATTGTAAAGTTATTTGAGGCTTCTGATACAGACGTAGCAACAGTATCTCCCGGCTCCTTTATAGTAAATGTACCATTATTACCAGACGCACTAACATCTTTTGTTTCGCCAGTACCTGTTCCTATATTATATAATTTTGATAAAAAAGCTGAGGTGCTTGCATCAGAACTATTATACTGTATATTTACAGTTCCACTTGCATTAGTATAGCTACCAGCATCATGTGCCTCGTAAATATTTAATTTTTGATTAGAACCTGTTGAATTTGATGTAATGCTAAATTTACCTGTAAGTTCGCTGTATGAGAAATTGGCACCAGTTAAGTTTGATAAATCATTCATCACTTGGGAGACAGTTTTATAACCATTTGCACTCAAATCATAAGTTACAGGTGTACTGCTTCCATTTATGTTAAAGCTTATTGTGCCAGAAAGCCCTAATGTAGAAAATGCAGCTGAATTTTGTGCAGTAACAGTATTCGCATTGGTTATATTTGCAGCTGTTGCTAATGTAGCTGAAGTAACTGTGTACGTTCCGGTTTTTGCTAAATTTGAAGCTGTCGTGCTAAGAATATTTGCATTGGATGAAGTTGCAGCATTTACCGAAAAAACATCAGGAGAAAATATATAATTGCTGGATGAACTATCAAAATATTTGCTGCTAAAATCCTGCAAATTTGATATTATAGATCTATATCTGTCCTGTATCCACTGAGATTTCTGCTGTTTTGCAAGTAGACTATTAAGTTTAATAACATCTGAGGCCATTGATTCATTAACCAAACTACTAACATCAAGCCCAGACATTTGAGAAACTAAGCTTTGTGAATAAGACCCTGATGTAGAACCAGTACTACCACTTTTACTAGTACCATTAGATGTTTGTGAGTATTTTGAAGATGTTGTATCTGTTCCACTTATATCACTTGTACTATATGGAATCAAATATGGATTTGTTGTAGAGGTTGTACTAGATACTGTACTCATTATTTACCACTCCTTTACCTTACTTTTATAGAAGCCTTATAAGCTTCATTCCAGGTATTTTTTACATCCTCTATAAGAGGAATAGTTTTATCTAACATTTCTAAATCTTTTTTCATATTTGCCTTAACTAAGCTGTCTATTATAAATTTATAAACTGACATCATATTAGGTCCCCATTCTCCAGCTTTAGCTAAATCAAGAGTTATCATTAATTCATAAAATACATCCTGAGTTTTTTTTAGGTTTTCATTACACTTATGATAATTCTTATCAACCATAGCTTGTCTACCTATTTTAACAAACTTCACTGCACCATCTAGAAGCATTAATAATAATTGATCCTTTGAAGCAAAATTTACACTATTTTGTTTATATTGGTCATAAGCATTTTTAGCATACATTATTAAACCTCTACCTCCTAATGTCTAAATAATTTCCCTTCTGTATATCTTTACTTAATGATTTATCTTTATCAAACTCTGCATCTACAACAATTTTATTGTTTTTAACTGCAGTTATTACTATCTTACTATTTTTTAGCTTATTCTTGGATATCACAAACTTTTTATCTTCTTCATTATTGTCATTCCTATTTTTGTGATTCTGATTTTTATTTCCATTATACTTTTTTACGGATTGTATTTCACCCTTTGGATGTACCTTATGTTCCTCGGTAGATTGATTAACTCTTGCTCTTACTTCCATATCAATCTTATTTAATATATATTCCACAATTGCAGTACCTCCTCACAAGAAATCAGGCTTTTTTGTTTACAATGAGTCCAGCCATTTCACAAAATTGAGCTACCATATCCAAAATTTTTTTAGATGGTATTTCATTTACGACTTTGTTTGTGTCATTATCAACAACCTTCATAATCATTATATACTTAAAGTCCTCATCCTGCTCATATTCTATGTGAGTTGATTTATCCTTTAAAAGATTGTTCATTACATCTGCAGCTCTTTTTGCATCTTTCTCACTTATACCATCATTTTGAGTACTTTTATCCTGCGAAATACTATTTGCGATATCATTTTGTGGATTTTTGTTATCATCTACCAAGCTGCTATCGATATTGTATAGATTTTGTCCTCCGTGACTTATAGCCTCAACATCCATATTTAACACCTCTATTTATTTTTTATATCTTTCAATATAGTACTATCAATTGAAATTGATTTTTTATTTTCTTCGATAACCTCCTTATACAACTCCTTTCTTAAAATTTTCACATCTTTTGGTGCATTAATAGCAAGTTTAACAGAACCCTCATCAACTTTAACAACAACAATTTCTATATTATTACCTATAAGAATAGACTCATCTTTTTTTCTTGTAATAACTAGCATTTTTATTCCTCCCTTAAAAGAGGGTACTTTACAGAATATTTTTCATTATCTAATATTAATTGTTTCCCTATTTTTTCTTTAATATTTATCAAAATAGGTGCTTTTAAATTTGTAGTTATTTTTTTTACATCATTATTAACGCAAACCGTAGTTAAAACAACTATATCAGATTTATCTTTTATCTTTAATTCTTCAATTTCATGCTCTTCTAATTTAAATTCATAATCCTTCATAGCGTAGAAGGGTGAAACCAAAACTAATCCTATTTCCATGTTTTCAATAGAATGAAGCATACTAAATACGTTATTTTCTTCCATAGAAAACATTATAAACTTTTTCAAATTTTCAAAACCAGGTAATCCATTACTAAAAGTTATCACATCACTTTTATCGTATTCTCTAATGCCGTGATATTTAGTATACAATTTCATCTTCTACACCCCTATTATAGATAATCTATTAATGTATGTTGTAGTATTTTAGCACTTGTTTGAAGTGAAGCTAAATATGTTGTTTGAGCTTGAGAATATTGCATTGTTACTTGTGCATAATCTACATCGTTAGTGCTTGCCAAAACCTGTGTCAAGCTTGAAATTTCAATTTCGTTTTGACTGCTAGCACTTTTCATTCTATTTTCCAAAGCACCAACTTCAGTACGAATACCAGAGGCATTGCCTATAGCATCTTTTATATCAGAAAGATCACTACCTGTTAAACTTGAAACATCTCCTGAATCCAGATGTGTAGTTATATTGTTTAAAATAGTTCTTAAATCTTTAGACACTCCAGCATCATTTCTAAATTCCATTACATCTGATGCCGTAAAATTATAGTTTACTGAAACACCATCAGAGATTTCAGTTGAGAGTTTTGACTTTATCATCCCAAGCTGATTTGTTTCATCAGCTGTAGGTGTAGCTCCCACTGGCATTTTTGTTACTCCATCCTTACTCGCATAACTTAACTGCTGATTTTTGCTTGTTGCATCTGTAGTAACAAGAGTAGGTTTATCTGTACCGCGGTTTCCTCCAAATACATATTTCCCATCATAGGTTGTATTTAATATTTGAGAGATTTGATTTATATTAGAATTTATTTCTTCCTTAATAGCCTGTCTCTGAGCATCACCATATGTCGGGTCACCTGTAGAAACCAAAAGTTCATTTATTCTCTGTAATACACTACCTATTTGTCCTAAACTTGTATCCGTTACACTTAACCATTGATTTGCATTATTTATATTAGTAGTATATTGTTTATTCTTTATCATTTCATTGTTTATTTGCATAACTCTTGATGCACCTAAAGGATCATCTGAGGCCTTGTTTATGAGAGTTCCACTTGACATTTGCCTTTGATAAACGCTCATACTTTCGAGGTTATTCCCCAAATCATAAAGAAAATTATTTGAAAGCATACTGCTTGTTACACGCATATATCATTCACCTCTATACTATTTTATATTATTTCATTAAACCATTAATTACAACATCTAGTAATTCATTTACTGTAGAAATAACCTTTGCATTCGCTTGATAAGCATGATTATATTGTATTAAGTTAGTCATTTCCTCATCAAGTGAAACACCTGATACAGAATCTCTTGACTGCTGGAGAGCTTGAAGCTGCTGTTTTGAAGTTTTGAAGGTTGTATTTGCTGCACTTGCCTCCGTTCCCAATTTTGTTACAGCATCTGTGAGATAATCATAAACCGTACTACCTCCACTATAATCCTGCACTGTTGGCACCTTATTAACATCAAGACCACCAAATTGTTGATTTACTTTGGAAGCATTAAAGAAATCATCTCTTGTTGTATCTGCTGAAATTCCTTGAACGTTAAGCAGCTTATTTGCAAGATCGGCTACTGCCTGCGCTCTCACTCCATCTGTATTACCATCTACTGGATTATCGCTTTCTTTGGCATATTCATTATCATGCAATCTTGTTTTTATTTCCATGGGATGGTCGTATATTTCTTTATTTATAGAAATATTACCAGCAGTAATTCCGCTCTCAGCACTTAAAGTGTCGCTTAAATTAGATAGCTGATTTTTATTATCTGCATCAGTAGTGTAGGATGCTTTATCACCATTTACGAAAAATGGCATTGCATCACCACTTTTTGTTATTTTCCCTGACGCGTCTGTGGTTGGTACACTTGCTGTTGTACTTCCACTTTCAACTGCATTAACTGAAAGTGCAATTGCTTTTGCTATTTTATTTAAGTAATCAGTATATTTATCAATATCAGTTTGAACAGATGAGGTACCTTTAAGGATTCCATCAGTAGGTGTAAACATGGAACTGCTGTCAAAACTTATAGGATTATCTGAATTTCCTCCCTTTGACAAACTCTTGCCATTTTTATCAACTGATAGTCCTATTGCATTTCCATCCTTGTCAGCCCATAGTACCCTGTTTCTGCTAAGTTCATTTAATTGATCTGAACTTATCCCACTTACATAAACATCAACCTTATTTTTATCAGTTGTTTTATCTCCATACTTGTAATATGTTATATCATAAATTTGCTTACCAAAACTATCTTTTTTTAATGTACCATCAGGATTTTTAACTTCCTGAATATTATTAATATACGAGAATCTAGTTTCTTTATCACCATTTTCAATTTGTACTAAAGTTTTTCCTGATAGCTGACTACCATTGCTAGCAGTAAGCTCTATACCATTCATCTTTTTACTATCTACATTAATATTAAAATATTCACTTAGTGTATTAAGAAGCGTGTCTCTTGTATCCATAAGGTCATTTGGTTCTCCACCTGAAGCCTTAACATCAATTATCTGAGCATTTAAACTATCTATTTTATCTAAAGTGGAATTAATATTAAAAACATCGTTGTCAATTTCATTATTACAATTTGCTTTTAAATCCTGAAGCTTTTTATACGTGGAATTAAGTTGATCTGTAAGAGTTTTGGTTTGAGAAACTATAAGTCCTCTTGTAGTTTCAGTTTGAGCACTCTGAGAAAGATCGTGCCAATTAGAAAAAAAGGTTGAAATTAAACTTCCCATTCCACTACCAGATGGCTCATTCATTATATTTTGTAATTCTCCCAAATAATTACTTATAGATTTATTTGTACCTTCGTTACTTGTTTGATTTCTAACTTGATAATCAATGAAAGCATCCTTAATTCTTTCTATATCTGAAACTATTACCCCTCTTCCTTCAGATTGATTTTTAGGCACTTCACTATCATATACTGCCTGTAAATCTGCTCTCTGCCTTGTATATCCGGGTGTACTAGCATTAGCAATATTATGTGAAGTTACATTAAGAGCAGCCTGCTGGGCTGTTAATCCTAAGCTTGATGTATCAAGAGTTGCAAATAATCCTGACATTTTTTTACCCCTTTCTATTTACTTACTTTCCCATACGCATTGTATGTTTTTACATTTTTATTTCTACCAAATAAATTAAGCATCTTATTTGCAAATAATAGCCCCTGCTTAATAAGAAATTGATTTATACTATTTTGACTTTTAACATTATGAACAAGTTGAATCATATCATCAAAATTTTTGCTTAAACTATCATCATCAATTTCTTTTACCAAAATCTTTATAGATTTATCTCCTTCGAGTTTTCTTCGTTCAACTTCAATTTTTGCAACTTCAATATTTGCATTTTCTATCTTTTTAACAATATCTTCAAGTCCAAATATATTTTTTTCAAGATAAAGTTCATGTTGTTTTTCTAAAAGCATTAATAAATTCTTTAAGGTTTCAATTTCCCTTAGTATCAATTCACTTAGTGCTTCTTTCATAGTTTAAACCTCTCTTCCTTTAAAATAATCCACAATCTTTTTCGCTACTAGTTTAGAATTTCTATTGTAAGTACCATTTTGAACTTCACTTTTTATGAATTCAACCTTGCTGTCGCTATTATCTATTTGAAAATTTGAGCATAAACTACTGAGCATTTTTCCAGCTTCCGAAATTTCTATTCTATCCTTTGCAGGAGTACTACTAATTTTTCTACTATTGGAGCTATAAAGAGAATGAACTCTAATTACATTATTATCTGCACCTAAGCTATTCACTTTCATAAATATACACTTCCTATCAACTATATATACACTTCAAATATTTATTATACTGCTTCTATTAGAGGTTTCTAAGCTTCAGCTTTTAACTGATTATAGTACATATATAAACTTAATTAGAACTGGTTTCAAAATAGATACTTAAATTTATGATTAAGCAGTATGAATTTTATACTACCTTCTCCTGTTTTTATTATCGTAAAGTGAAAAATAAAGTTTATATTTCCTAATATAAAAAATAACCGGTTAATATTTCTGCCGGCTATCTTTTATCTAACTTATAATTATTTTTTTCCTAGACTTTTTATCTTTTCTTCATTACTAACAATACTTGTAATTCTGACACCAAAGTTTTCATCAACAACAACAACCTCACCATAAGCAACCTTTTTACCATTTACAAGTATCTCAACTGGCTCTTCAGCAAGCTTATCAAGTTCTATTAAAGAGCCCGTTCCTAAATTGAGTATTTCCTTTATGTTCTTTTTAGCTCTACCTAAAACTACCGAAATCTCAAGTGGTACATCGAGTATAAGGTCTATATTTTTAGGCATGTCTTGAGACCTTGATGGTCCAAAAGACTGAAATGATGCTTTATTAACCTCAACTGGCGGCTGCTGATATTGAGGTGATGCCTGCTGATATTGAGGCGGCATCTCATAATACTGCGGTGGTGCCTGCTGATACTGTGGTGGTGCCTGTTGATATTGAGGCTGCGGCTGCTGATACTGCGGCGGTGCCTCATGATACTCCATTTGTCCAGAATTACTAGGCTGTGGACTTTGGCTTTGAGTATTTGTTTCATTATTTACAACTTCATTAGCCTTTGGCTGCTCTTCTTTAGCAGTTTCTTCTTTAGGAGCTTCCCCGCTGCCCATCATTATACCTATCATTTTTCTTGCAGTTTCCATAGGTAGTATTTGCATAATATTACTATCAACAAGATCACCTATAGTCATTTTAAATGCTACTTCTACAACATTTTCATCATCTTTTATAGTTTCTGTTAAAGGATCTGTATCATTATCCCATATTTTTGATGTAGGAGGAGATATATTTACCTCCCTTAAAAGCATAGTAGCCATAGAAGTAGCTGCCGAACCTATCATCTGATTCATCGCTTCAGAAACAGCACTAAGTTCTATTTCAGATAAAGTCTGATTTGTTACCTTTCCGTCTCCACCCATCATAAGATTTGCAATAACAGCAGCATCTGTAACCTTCATAACAAGAAGATTTTCTCCTGCAATTCCACTTATGTATTTTACATCTAATGCTACATTAGGGACTTCAAAATTATCCTTAAGCTCTTTTAATGTAGTAATGCTTACAACAGGTGTGGTTATATTAACTTGCTGACTTATTATGGTCGACAACGCTGTTGAAGCAGATCCCATGGAAATATTTCCTATTTCACCAAGTAAGTCTTTTTCTATATCGGTTAAAATTTCATCACTATTATTCTTATCATTACCCTCATTTGTCTCTGGCGGCTGTCCTGAGTCAGAATTACTCCCGTCTCCATTCAAAAGAGAGTCTATCTCTTCCTGTGAAAGAAATCCATCACTCATAATTTTCCACATCCTTATCTATATTATCTAATATCTTAACTCCCATATTTTTACCTATAACTCCAGGTGCCCCTATATAATGCATCTTATCATATATAAATATAGGAATTGGATTGTTGCACTTATTATCCAATGTTACTACATCCCCAACAGATAATTTCAAAAAATCTTCCACAGTTATATTCGTAAAGCCTAATTTAGCTGTTAAAGGAACTTCAACCACATCTAACCTGTTTCTTAATCTTTCTCTTGATTCCCTTACAATTTCTTCATTACTTTCTTGATACCAGTATTGAACAATAAGCTTATCAAGAACTTTTTCTATGCTTAAATAAGGTATACACATATTTATAAAATTATGACTACTACCCATATCAGCTGAAAAAGTTATAAGCGCAACAGGTTCGTGTGGAGCCAATGTCTGATTAAGCGCTGGATTCGTTTCTAGCGTCTCTATCTCAGGTTGAACATTTACTATGTCACTCCACGCCAATTTTAGATTGTCAATTAACCCTTGATTAATCTTCATGATAATATTTTTATCTATATCTGTTATTTCTCTTGTTTTATACTTTCCACTGCCTGCACCACCGAGAAGTACATCAAGTATTTGATATACAAATTGAGGCGGCATTTCAAATAAAATAGATCCACTGAGCGGTGGCATTTTAAATATTGTCAAAAAAGTAGGATTTGGTACTGAATGAATAAATTCTTCGTAAGTTATTTGCTCAACAGATTCTATATTTATTTTTACATTGTTTCTTACTTGTGCTGTAAGATAATTAGATATTATTCTAGCATAATTATCATGTATAAGTTCAAGAGTTCTCATGTGTTCCTTAGTAAACTTCTGAGGACTTGTAAAATCATACAGCTTTACTTTCTGCTTCTCTTCTTCTTTTGGAATTT
Organism: Clostridium neuense; assembly: GCF_045310695.1. Classification (NCBI taxonomy): domain Bacteria; kingdom Bacillati; phylum Bacillota; class Clostridia; order Eubacteriales; family Clostridiaceae; genus Clostridium; species Clostridium neuense. The sequence continues at coordinate 161,356 of NZ_JBJIAA010000012.1, read as the reverse complement.
CATCTGGTTGAAGTTCTCCAGAGGACAGGGCAGATAACAGAGCATCTATCTCACTTTGTGACAAAACGTCTGCCATAGTTTTCCCTCATTTCTTCTCATTACTAATTTCTAATTAATTTATCAATATCTATAAGTGTAACTATTCTATCTTTAAAATTTATTATACCCTTAACATACTCTTTATTACTACTACTATCTAATTTCTCAATAATTGCTTCATCTATATCAAGAACTTCATCAACTTGATTAACTGATATTCCAACAAGTTCATCTTCTAGCTTAAGTATTATAGTACTTTCTTGTTCATCATCAGATTTTTTTACATCAAGAAGAAGATTTATATCCAAAAGTGAAAGTACACTTCCTCTTATATTTATAAGTCCTTTTACGTATTCTGGGGCTTTGGGAACTTTAGTAACCATCATGCTTTCCCCTATAGTCTGAACCTTTGATGTCTCAACTGCAAATTGCTCATCATTCAGTTTAAAAATAACTATCTGCACAGTATAATCACCTCCAAATAATTCTATAAATAAACTTTACTTAACCCAAAGCCTTTTTTATTGCTTCAAGGACTCTATCTGCTTGAAATGGCTTAACTATAAAATCTCTTGCACCAGCTTTTATAGCATCCATAACCATAGTCTGCTGTCCCATTGCTGAACACATTATTATTCTTGCTGCTGAATCAAATGCTTTTATTGCTTTTACAGCTTCTATTCCATCCATATCCGGCATAGTTATATCCATAGTCACAACATCAGGTTTTTCTGTTTTATAAATTTCTACTGCCTTTAATCCATTACTAGCCTCACCAACTACCTCAAATCCATTTTTTTGAAGTATATCCTTTATCATCATTCTCATAAATGCGGCATCATCAACAATTAATACTTTTGCCATTTTTCAAACCTCCATATTAATTTATTCCTAAACTGTTAAGTATTTTTTCTAGCGAACCGGGCACTGGTATATAATAAAAATGCCCACTAATATTTTTTTCTTTATCCTGTAAAAATACAGTTTCTAAATCAAGTACATTATCATCATATTGACCTGATTCTATAAACGTAGTTGAAAGCATTGCTCCAAGCATATCATAAGTAACTGCTGGTACAGAAGGAGTCATAACAAGATTTGTAAGCTTAAATATCGCATTCATATATGAACCAGATATTATATTACCTATTTCACAAAGTACAGAGCTAGACATATCATTTAAGTTTTCCTCCTTTTGGCCTGTAAGTGACTCGACTATTCCTAGAGCTGTATCTTTATCAAAAACGAATAGTATATTACCTGGAGCATCCCCTAAAACTCTAACTATAACCCCAACAGCCAATTTTTCATCGCCTATTTCATCAAACAATTCACTCATAAGTATGATATTTACTGCTGGAACTGTCATATCAATTTTTTTATTTAGAAGTTGAGATAATGCTGTTGCTGCATTACCAGCTCCAATATTACTTACCTCTTTAAGCGCATCTAATTGCACTGGCGATAATTTAGAATAGTCCATTAAAAATCACCTCCTAAACTAGTGCAGCAACATCAAGTATTAATGTTACAAGTCCATCTCCAAGGATAGTTGCTCCAATATACTCTTTAAGCATTTTTAAAGTTTTACCAAGAGGCTTAATAACAATATCCTGTTGACCCATAAGTGAATCCACAAGAAGTCCTGCCATTTTTTCTCCAACCTTAACAATTACAATATATACTTTTTTACTATCTGATTTCGGAAGATTCAATTTTTCATTTACTCTTATTATTGGAAGCACATTTCCCCTATATATTATAACTTCCTTATTATTGGTTTTCTTTATTTGGCTTTCATCATAATCTATTACACTATCTATTGCATTTAAAGATATTGCAAGATTTTCTGAACCAACTTTAACCAAAAGTGCTGTTATTATTTGAAGGGTTAGTGGAAGCTTTATAGTAAAGGTAGTGCCTTTTCCCTGCTGAGTACTCATATCAACAGTTCCACCAAGTGCTGAAATTTTAGTCTTTACAACATCCATTCCAACTCCTCTTCCTGAAATATCAGTTACCTTGTCATTAGTACTAAATCCTTGATCAAATATGAGATTAACAATTTCATTTTCACTCATATTTTCGGTATTTATTCCTCTTTCTTCTGCTTTTTCTCTTACTTTTTCAACATCTATACCATTACCATCATCTTGAACCTTTATAACTGCTTTAGTTCCTTCTTGATATGCTATAAGCTTTATTTTTCCAACCGGATCCTTGCCTCTTGCTATTCTGTCTTCCTTTGAATCTTCTATTCCATGATCGGCTGAGTTTCTTATTAAATGTATAAGTGGTTCTCCAATTTCATCTATTACAGTTCTATCTAGTTCGGTATCCTGACCTTCTATTATAAGTTCCATCTCTTTGTTTAATTCAACAGAAAGATCTCTTACAAGCCTTGGAAACCTATTAAAAACTGTATCAAGAGGAAGCATTCTTATTTTCATTACTAAATCTTGAAGATCATTTGTGGTTCTTGCTACTTGCTCTAAAGTCTCATTAAGCTCTGCTAGTTTATAGTTTTGACTTATTTGTTCAAGTCTTGTCCTATTTATAACAAGCTCTGAAACCATATTTAAAAATTTATCTAATCTTTCAAGATCCACTCTTACAGATTGATGCATTTTTTTGTGTGGAGCTTCTGCTGGCTTATTTTTTTTTGCTTTTTCTTCTTTTTTCTTAGGAGCAACTTTCTTTTCCTGCTTCTTTTCTTTAACTTCTTGTTTTGATCCTTCTTCTGCATAATTAGCTTTAATATCTTCAAGAGTCAACTGTTTTATATCAATGCTGTCAATTTCTGATATATCTTGTAATATTTCTTTTACCTCATTTTCATTTTTATGAGTCAAATAAACAAGATTTATTTCAAATTCAAAATTTTCTGCTTCAAGATCTTCTGTACTTGGAATAGATTTTGTAATTTCTCCCCATTCCTCGAGGTTTTTAAATATTAAAAAAGCCCTTGCAGATTTTAATAATGTAGATTTACTTAAATTAATATCTATAGAAAACGCATTATATCCTTTTTCTATAGCTTGTCTTATAACATTTGCATCATATTCATTAAGGCTTATTTTAGGTGAAGTATTATCAGCTTGCTGTTCACTTGGTTCAACCTTCTTAGCTTCATCTGTTTTTTCATTACTTCCTGCTGCACCTTTTTCCGATATTGATTCAAGTTTAGTTATAATGTCATCTACTGGAACTTCTTGCTCTTCACCATTTTCAATGTTATCAACCATTTGTTCAAGAGTATCAAGGCATTTAAATAATACAGTTACAACCTGCTGAGTTACTTTAAGCTGACCATCTCTAAACTCTGATAAGACATCTTCCATCTTATGAGTTAAAGCGGCCATAGTATTGTATCCCATAGTTGCAGCCATTCCTTTTATTGTATGGGCAACCCTAAATATTTCATTTAGTTTATCCACATTGTCTGGTTCTTGTTCCAATTGCAGAAGTGCTTCATTTAATGTCTGCAGATTATCCTTAGATTCTTCTAAAAACATAGACAAATATTGCGATGTATCCATAATTTCCCCTCCTTACAGCTTCCTATATATAAAAGTAGAAGCTTTTTCAAATCCATACTCCTTGTAGTTATAAATGCTTTCTGTTGCACCAACAAAAAGCAGACCACCTTTTTTTAATGCGTTACTAAACTTTTTATAAATTTTTTCTTTTATATCTTGATTAAAGTATATAACAACATTTCTGCATACTATTATATCAAAATCACTTTCATATGAATCTAATATTAAATCATGCCGTTTATATGTTATCATATTTTTAATATTTTCATCAATGATATATTTATCGCCCATATTTCGAAAATATTTATGCAAATCTTGCTTTTCTATATTTTTTATTTCAGATTCTATGTATTCTCCTTGTTTTGCCCTACTCAAAATGGTCATATCAATATCAGTAGCAATTATACTGCTTTTGCCATTATATCCAAGCTTGTCTAGTATAATTGCTATAGAATATGGCTCGGCTCCTATGGAACAGGCTGCGCTCCATATTTTAATATAATTATTTTTAAGTGCTATATTTTTTACTTCTTTTTCAAATTCCTTAAAAATTTCAGGATTCCTAAAAAATTCTGTAACATTTATTGTTATAAAATCTAAAAATTTTTGTCTCTGCATATCATTTTTCTTTAAAATTTCTACATACTCATCAATTGACTTTGCACCAACTCTCGATATAAGACTCAGTATTCTTCTATGAAGTTGATTTTCTTTATACGCAAACAAATCAATTCCAAATTCCTTTAAAACCCATTTCTTAAAATCAACTAAATCCATGAATGTTACCTCCTAATATCGGTTGTTATCTTTATAATTTCATTTGCAATGCTATCTATTGGAGCAACTATATCAACTTTACCAGTTTCGTATGCAGCTTTTGGCATTCCATAAATAACGCATGTAGACTCTGATTCTGATAATGTTATTCCTCCATTATCCTTAATTATTTTAGTTCCATTAGCACCATCTCTACCCATACCAGTTAAAACCGCACTGACAAGGTGTGACCCAAATACTTTTGAAGCAGATATAAAAAGTTTATCAACTGCAGGCCTTACTCCCCATATAGGAGGTTCTTTATTAAGACTTATCCTGCCATTACTTCCTATTTCCATATGATATCCTCCTGGTGCAATATAAACTACATTATTTTCATAAATCTCGTTGTCTTCAGCTTCCTTTACACGTATGCTGCTGTTATCATTAAGTCTTTCAGCAAATGCTTTAGTAAAGCCTACTGGCATGTGCTGTACTACAAATATTGGCACTCCCATGTTTTGTGGAAACTTTGTTATAACCTTATATAGAGCTTTTGGACCGCCTGTTGATGCTCCTATAACTACTGCTTGTATTTTAACATTATTATCTATCCTTTTATGTTCCTCTTTACTTATTACAGATTTAGTTTCATATAAATTTAAATTTCTATAAGCAGCCAATTTAACTTTTTCTATTAATTGTTTTTTTATATCAATGATTTCAGAAGCCATCCCACCTGACGGTTTTGCAATAAAATCAAATGCTCCATAATGTAAACAATCCATAGTAAGTGTTGTATTTCTATGAGATACACCACTTATAACAATTGTAGGTATTAAACAATTCATCCTTCTCATCTCTTTTAAAGTTTCAATTCCCCCCATAATTGGCATTTCTATATCGAGAGTTATTGCATCCGGCTTTTCTACTTGAATTTTATTAATCAAATCCTTGCCATTATAAGCCGTTTTAATAACTTCAATATTTTCATCACTGTTTAGCATATCTGATATTAACTTTCTCATTAGTGCTGAATCATCTGCAACAATTACTTTTATTTCCTTCATAACAGCCTCCATTAAATTTCTTTAATACCTAACCCTACAGTTCTTATTTGCACAACACCATTGGATGTATCAAAAATCATGGTTCTTCCTTTATTTCCGCCTACGTCCTCTCCTAATATTGGTATTTTCATTTCTTCAAGTACTTTTTTTACTGCTATACTGTTTCTATTTCCTATATCCATATTCATTTTCTTATCAGAAAAATTAAACATAGATGCTCCACCTGCTATTTTAGCTTTCATGTTACCTGACTGTCCACCGTTTTCTATCATTTTTTTCACTAGCAATGGTACGCTTAAATCAGCGAATTTATACGGATTAGTAACTTTGCTAAACTGAGTGCTATCTGGAAGCATAATGTGTGCAAGTCCGCCTAAATTATTTTTCGAATCATATATAGCTATACCAATGCAAGACCCTAGCCCTACTGTTATAATCCTTCCTGGTGAAAAAGCAATATTAAGGTCAGCTATTCCAACCCTTACTTCTACAATATTCTCCATATCACTAACCAAACCACTTTACAGCAGTTTCTTTTCCTCTTCAGATAATATTTGCGACATATTAAGGAAAATAATAATCTTATTGTCCATCTTAATGAGTCCCTTAAGATATCTCTTAGAAATTCCAGATACGACTTCAGGTGGTTCTTCAACATTATCACTGCTTACGTCCTTAACTTCTGAAACCAGATCTACAATTACTCCTATTTTTCCATTTTCATATTTTACAACAATTAATTTTGAATTAGGAGTTATATCGTTACCTTGTATATTAAATCTTTTAGCTAATGATATAACAGGAAGCACCTTTCCTTCATAATTAATTACTCCATCAACAAAATCCGGCACATCTGGAAGTTTAGTCGTAGGTTCATATCCTAATATTCTTTCTACTTCCATAATATCTGTTGCATAATATTCGCCATTTACATTGAATATTAGAATCTTCAGTTCATTATTATCCATATTATATATCCTCCTACAATAATAATTTATCTACTATAAGATCGTCTTTATGATCTACATAAGCGTGTATATTTTTACTAGGATTATCAATAGTAAATTCTTTATTTCCAACTGCAAATATAGTATTTGGATAAGCAACTTCACAATATATATGTCCTTTTATATCTACACATACTCTCGTCACAACCCCTCCAATACTACCAACAACCCCACATTTTATTTCATTTTTAGCTTTAAGTTGTCCTCCTCTTGCTACTGCATCCTTATTTATAAACTCAATACTATTGTTTGATGTAATATTAGATATATATTCGCCTTTGCCATTAATATAAATGTTTCCAGAGCCTTCAATCGTGCACTCTTGACAATATGAAATATTTATATCTGAAGGTATAGACAGTATAGCCTTTAAGTTACCAATTTCTTCTTTTGCTTCTTCAACTATTGCCATAAGTTCATTAGCATCTTTAATACGAAGTGGAGCTATTCCTATTAGTTTCTGAATAAATATTTTTTCAAACTTATCATTAATATTACTTACAAGCAAAATATAGCTTTTACACATTTTAGTTATATTTTTAAACTTACTCTCAATAAGTACTTTAATAATTTCTCCATCCGATGAGAACTTATTTTTAGTATTATATTTTTTTATCTGGCTTACTGCATCTATTAATTCTGCAATATTCTTACTCAAATTATCCAGCAGCTCAATTTTAGATAAAACTTCAACATCTTCTCCGCCGCTATAAATTTGCGACAATATAGCATTTTTGCCAATAGTTACATTTCCTTTTGCCTTAATAACCGCACTTTCAACATTATTGTTAATGATAATATCGTTTCCAGATTCTACACTCATTCCTTCTAGTACACTACCCTTAACATTCACCGCACCAAGAAACTTGATATTTCCTGTTTTTAAATCCACATCCGAATTAACCTCATGAACACCTACTATAAAAAACTTATTTCCTTTAAAAGAAGCTTTTCCACTTTTAAGAGCTATTACTTTATTATTTTCTATTTTACAGTTTTCATCACAAGTAATACTTAACTTTTTACCAAGCTTCTTCTTTATTTCTTTTCCATATATATCTTTTCCGTTTATTCCTTTTGCTCCTTCATGTTTAATTGCGATTATATCTCCAGCTGTAACAGCATTTACAAATCCAATACTCTTAAAATCAATATTACCATTCTCATTTTCTTTAAATTTTGAATTTCCATTTATATTTATTTTAAATTCTATGCTGTCATCCTGATCATTTTGGACCTTTACTCCCGCTGCCACAAGCATCCTGCTTATGTCCTTGCCTGAAGCGCATTTTTTTATGCTTTCCTCCAAAATACCATATACAATTTTATTTTTATTAAGCTCATTCCTAAGTTCACTTTCAGTATATGCAGGCGGTCTTTGCTGTTTAGAAACTTCAGGTTCAAGTATTATTTCATTGCTTTCTGGAACATCTTTAAGCTTAAACTCATTTTTGCTTACATAGCTTATATCAATATAAGCTTCAAGATTGTCAGGAGTAATAGATATATTTAACTTTCTTGTTGGTTTTTCAATTTCATCAAACTTAAACTTTATATTCATTGAGTTGTTTACTTCTTTTTTCCCAAAGACTTGAACACCATCAATTATTACAAATATATTCTGTGGAATCACTATTTTTGCAAAATCACCATTTTCCTTTGGATTAGTTACAATAAGTTTTCCATTTATAATGCACGCAGTTCCATCTACACTTTTTTCATCCTTCTCTTCTTCAACTTCTACTGCAATCTGTGCTTTTTTTTTAAATATTCCATTTCTTTCTTCCAATATTTCATATTTAATATCGCTTTTGCTTATGTTCAATTCATTACACGCTTTATTTATGCATTCTTCAACAGTTGAGCCGTTAAATATTTCCCTATTCATAAAAATACACTCCCATGAAATTATTTATACATAAATTATATCACATAACTATTAGAAACTTACCTTTTTTTACATAATACACTTATTTTTTATCGTAAAAATTTACAAATACTTTATATTTTTTTACTTTTTATAAGTATATTACTTTATTTTTTATTTAAACTAGCACAAAAACAGTAAGAATCAAACTGCAAATATGAAATTACAAAAATTTTTTTATGTAATCTTCAATATACTCTTCATAGAGATTGTGTATTTCTTTTATAATTAAGTTATTTTGAGAATTAAATAATATGTCATCAACTTTATTAATAGGGAGTACTTTAGGTGATGTACCAGAAATAAATAGTCCATCCATATATTTTATATCTTTATAATTAATACGTTCTTCTTTAAGTTTATATCCACATTTTAAAACTATATCGATAATTACATCTCTTGTTATTCCTGGCAAAACATCTTCTACTGGTGATGTGTATACACATTTCTCCTTAACCATAAATATATTAGACTTACTACCTTCTGTTATATTTCCATTTCTATCAACTAATATAGCTTCAAATACTTTTTTATCTCTTATTTTACTATCCACATTTTCTCTAAAATCAACATCCATAATCTTAGCATTAGGATTTTTTCTTTCTCCTTTAAATAATATAGTGCTTACACCATCATTATAATCTTTCTCGCTTGGATACTGATGTTCAATAAAATAACAGTAAAAATTGCACTCGTCATTATAAAAATTGAATACTATTTTAATATTTCCAAACTGAACTTCATTAACTTCAGTAAGTTTTAATATTGCAGCTTTTAATTTTTCGCCATTAGATGGTAATTTTAAATTAGATATATTGGCAGAATTAAACATTCTACTAATATGTTTTTCAAAAAATAATGGTACGCCTTTATATATCCTTATGACTTCGTATAATGACTTACCTTTTGAAATAAAATTGCCATCAAAATCATGTGAAGATTTTATACTTTCATTAAGCATATAATAATCATTTTTAATTACTTCCATTCAAAATTCCCCCTAGCTTACTCTACTTCCATTTAACAACTTTAATATTATCGTCTTTCTTTTTAGGATTAACAAGATATGGGTGGCCAACTAATTTAAATAAAGGTAAATCTGATAAAGAATCCGAATACATATATGATGCTTTAAAATCAACTTCTATATTTTCCTCCTTTAAAACTTCCATTAATCTTTTTACCTTTTCCTCACCCTTACAGTTTTCCCCTACAATTTTTCTTCTGTATTTTCCATCTTCACGCGTAAATCTTGTTCCTATAACTTTATCAACTTCTTTTATGTTGTAAAGTTCATTTAAATAAAATTCCGCAGATGCAGATATAAGAAATATTTTATATCCTTCACCTTTGAGCTTTTTTATCGTATTTATAGCATCAACATATAATATACGCGAAAGTCTTTTATGATAGAACTCTTTAACATAGTTTTTCATTTCATTTTCTTCTATTCCATCAATAAAAGATATAAAGTTTTCTTTAGCAGTTTTTGCTGTAAAAATTCCTGTTGCAAACAAGAGTGCAGAAAACACATTGTAAGGCAAATATATAATAAGCTTAGGTTTCTTTTTTATCATAAATAAATAAAATTCTAACAAAGTTTCTCTTTTTGTAAGAGTATAATCTACATCAAATATAGCAAGTTTCTCCATAAGTCTATCTCCATATTTTGTTATATATTTTTTAAAAAAGCCGATGCAAAATGCATCGACCTTAAAATGAATCTATATAGAAGAATCTATTACATTTTTATCTAATAAAAATTCTTATATAGAAAAGGATTAAAACCATTAGTAGTTAAACTCTAGTACTATTTTACTTTGAGGCAATACTCTCGTAATATTTAGAAGCAGCTTCAAATTCATTATCATCAGGAATTACAAGTTCTCCTTCTTCGCCTTCAACTTTAAATAAGTATACTGAATCATTTTGAGGATTTTGAACTAATACGAATTCTTTTTCTTCATATACAAAACCATCTACAATTTCACAAGAAATTGAATTTCCATTTTCGTCCTCAAGTTCAACTACCATTGGTTCATGTTCACCACAATCGCATCCGCAGTCACAATCATGATGATGTTCATGCTCATGTTCCTCTCCGCAGCAACCGCAGTCACATGTATTTAGGTTCTCTTTTTCATCCATATAAATTGCCTCCTTTTCTCACTAAAGATATAGTTTTAAATTTAGAACTATATATCTTTATGTTATAATTCTAACCTTATTTTATCAATTTTAAAAGGGGGTTTTTAAAATATTTTATTTTATAATAAAATATTCTTAATTCTATCTAATCAAAATACAAAATAAAGTCTACTTTTAATTTCTTCTATTTATAATAAAAAAGGGCTAAAAGCCCTTTTTTATTATTGGTTAGCTAATTTTTTATATCCTTCTAGTCTTTCTTTTGCATCTTTTTCTGTCTTAGCATATAATTCATCAGCTTTATCAGGGAATACTTTCTTTAATGAAGCAAATCTAACTTCTCCAAGTAAGAATTCCTTAAAGTCTCCTGTTGGTTCTTTAGAATCAAGAACAAATGGATTCTTTCCTTCTTCTTTTAATAATGGATTGTATCTGTAAAGTGCCCAGTATCCGCATTCTACAGCTTTCTTCTCTTCTAACTGGCTGCAACCCATTCCTGCTTTTAATCCGTGGTTAATACATGGTGCATATCCTATTATAAGTGATGGACCATGGTAATTTTCTGCTTCTTTTAAAGCTTTTAATAATTGATTCTTATCTGATCCCATAGCTACTTGAGCAACATATACATAACCATAGCTCATAGCCATCATTCCAAGATCTTTCTTCTTAGTTCTCTTACCGCCAGCTGCAAATTGAGCTATAGCAGAAGTTGGAGTTGATTTTGATGATTGTCCACCTGTATTAGAATATACTTCTGTATCAAATACAAATATGTTTACATCTTCTCCACTTGCAAGAACATGGTCAACACCGCCGTATCCTATATCATAAGCCCAGCCGTCTCCACCAAATATCCATTGTGATCTCTTAACTAGGTAATCTTTATTTGTATATAATTCTTTAGTAGCTGCATTTGCATCTTTTTCTTTTTCAAGTAAAGGTAACAACTTATCTACAACTGCTCTTGAAGTTTCTCCATTTTCCTTATTTTCAATCCAATCTTGAAGTGCTGCTTTAAGATCTGCACTTACTCCAGAATTGATTGCTTCATTAGCAAGATCTACTAATCTTTCTCTTATTTGTTTAACTCCAAGAATCATTCCAAGTCCAAACTCAGCATTATCTTCGAATAATGAGTTAGCCCATGCTGGTCCTTGTCCATTTTCATTAGTTGTATATGGAGTTGAAGGAGCACTGCATCCCCAAATTGATGTACAACCTGTAGCGTTAGCTATCATCATTCTGTCACCAAATAATTGAGTTATAAGTCTAGCATAAGATGATTCTCCGCAACCTGCGCAAGCTCCGTTAAACTCAAGAAGTGGTTTTTCAAATTGACTTCCTTTAACTGTATATTTGTTTGCAACTTCTTTTTTCTTTGGAAGACTTGTTCCATAATCAAAGAATTTTGCAACTTCATATTGAGATTCAGCTGGTTTCATAACTAAAGCTTTTTCTTTAGCTGGACAAACCTGTGCACAGTTTCCACATCCTGTACAATCAAGTGGACTTATAACTATTGAGAAGCTTAATTCTTCACCTGATTTAACTCCCATTGCTTTCTTAAATTTCATGCCTTCTGGAGCGTTTTTAACTTCTTCTGCAGTTGCAAGAACTGGTCTTATTACTGAATGAGGACAAACAAATGAGCACTGATTACACTGAATACATTTGTCTACATTCCATTCAGGAATATTTATTGCAATTCCTCTCTTTTCGTAAGCAGCAGTTCCAACAGGATATGTTCCATCTTCTTTTCCTGTAAATGCACTAACTGGAAGTTTATCTCCTTCTTGTCTATTCATTGGTTCAAGTATATCAGTTATGAATTTAGGCTTTGCTGCGTCTTCCTTAACTTCGTCTTTTGCATTAGCCCATGCTGCTGGAACATCTATCTTAACAATAGCTCCAACACCTTGATCTATAGCAGCGTTATTCATATCTACAACTTTTTGTCCTTTTTTACCATAGTTTGTTACAACTGCTTCTTTTAAGTATTTAACAGCATCTTCTACTGGGATGATGTTTGCAATTTTAAAGAAAGCAGCTTGACAAATCATGTTTACTCTTCCGCCAAGTCCTATTGCTTGAGCAATTTTTACAGCATTTAATGTGTAAAAATTAATGTTGTTTTTAGCAATATATTGTTTCATAGAAGCTGGAAGTTTTTCTTCTAATTCTTCTGGACTCCAGATTGTGTTAAGTAAGAAGTTTCCACCTTTTTTAAGTCCTGCAAGAACATCATATTTATTAACATAACTTTGGTTATGACAAGCAATAAAATCTGCTTTATCAACTAAATATGGTGATTTTATTTGTTTCTTACCAAATCTTAAATGTGATACTGTTATACCGCCTGATTTCTTTGAATCATAAGCAAAGTATCCTTGAGCAGACATTTCTGTATGATCTCCTATGATCTTTATAGCACTCTTGTTTGCTCCAACAGTACCATCTGATCCAAGTCCCCAGAACTTACAAGCTTTAGTTCCTTCTGGTGTTGTATCTATTTCAATATCTGGAACTGGAAGTGATGTATTTGTAACATCATCAATTATTCCTATAGTAAATCCATCTTTTGGTGCAGCAGCTTTTAAGTTTTCAAATACTGAATAAATGTGAACTGGTAATGTATCCTTTGAACCAAGTCCATATCTTCCTCCAACTATAACTGGTCTTGTTTCTGCATTGTAGAATGCTTTAACAACATCAAGATATAATGGTTCAGCCTGAGAACCAGGTTCTTTTGTTCTATCAAGAACAGCAATTTTCTTAACTGTTTTTGGTATATATTTTAAGAAATGCTCAACTGAGAAAGGTCTGTAAAGATGTACTTTTAATACTCCAACTTTTTCTCCCTTTGCTCTTAAATAATCTATAGTTTCTTCTACAGTATCACAAACAGATCCCATAGCTATGATTACTCTATCAGCATCTTCAGCTCCATAGTAGTTAAATAAGTGATATTCTCTACCAGTGATTTTGCTTATTTCTCCCATATAATGTTCAACCATTTCAGGAAGTGCATTATAGAATTTGTTTTGAGCTTCTTTTCCCTGGAAGTAAACGTCTGAACCTTCATTACTTCCTCTTTGAACTGGATGATCTGGATTTAATGCATTTCTTCTGAATTCATTAACAGCATCCATATCAAGTAATCCTCTTAAATCTTCATAATCCATTACTTCAATTTTTTGAATTTCATGTGAAGTTCTGAATCCATCAAAGAAGTTTATGAAAGGAACTCTTCCCTTTATAGCAGTCAAGTGAGCTACTGCTGATAAATCCATAACTTCTTGTACACTTCCTTCAGCAAGAAGAGCACAACCAGTTTGTCTAGCAGCCATAACGTCTTGATGATCTCCATATATATTTAAAGAATGAGTAGCTAATGCTCTAGCACTAACATGAAATACTCCAGGTAAAAGTTCTCCTGCAATTTTATACATGTTTGGTATCATTAAAAGCATACCCTGTGAAGCTGTGTATGTAGTTGTCAAAGCTCCTGCTTGAAGTGAACCATGAACTGCACCAGCAGCACCTGCTTCTGATTGCATTTCCATTATTTTAACTTTTTGTCCAAAGAGATTTAATCTTCCTTGAGTTGCCCATTCATCTACATGTTCTGCCATTGGTGATGATGGAGTAATAGGATAAATTGCTGCAACATCAGTAAAAGCATATGATATATGAGCTGCTGCAGTATTACCATCCATAGTTTTCATTTTTTTCATACTTGTATACCCCTTCCTTTAAATACAAAATATTTTTATATTAGGAATTATAGGCAAAATGATTTTGCCTATAAAAACTTACTAAAGTTTGTTACATTTTTAACTATACTATAAAAAATTTTTTAAGCAAAACTATTTTTAAATAATTATTGCTGTATAAATCGAAAATTTCTTTGCTTATCTTCCTTATTTACATTTTTTCTCCCTTTTGCTTTTTAATAATGATTGTAAATAACTTAAGAATTTATAAGCACAGTTAATTATATTACTACTTTATTCAAAAAGTTTCAACAGAATTATTAAAGCATTTTAATTATATACTACTTTGAAAACCATTTCAAGTTTTTCCATTATACTTCATAGCTAATGTCTTATTGTTTTATAAATACTTGGGTCCAATATAGCTGTCCTTTTGAATTTTTTACCATACCAACTCCTATTTGATTATATTGTTTTCCTAAGATATTAGCTCTATGCCCAGGTGAATTCATCCAGCCATTCATAACTGCTGATGGTGTAGTATATCCATAAGCTATATTTTCTCCTGCTGCAGAATATACTATTCCATATTTTCCTATTAATGAAAATGTAGATCCAAAGGTAGGTGAGTTATGAGAAAAATAATTTTTATCTGACATATCCTGCGACTTAACTCTAGCTACTCTTGAAAGTTCCCAATTTAATTTTAAAGGTGGAAGCCCAACTTTACTTCTCTCGACGTTAACAAGCTTTGCAACTTCATTTTCCTGTGACTGAGTACTTCTTATATCTGGTATCTTTATTGTCTGGCCAACCATTATCATGTTTGCATTTGATATTTTAGGATTTATTGCAACTAATTCAGATACCCCTGTTTGATTCTTTACTGCTATTTTCCATAGTGTATCTCCTGCCTTAACAACATAATCATAAGTTTTTTCCTGCATTTTCGCACATACATTAATCTGCATTAAGCATGCAAATATTACGGATAAAATCAATATTTTTTTAGAATACTTTTTCATATTACTTTCTTCCTCCCTAAAAATTTTTATATATTTATTTTTAGGAATTTTGGAAATACTATACCTATAAAATTGTTATAGTACAATTTTTTATTATATAAACAAAAAAAATTGGAGGTTTTAAAATGAAAAGCTTAGTAGGTACAAAAACTTCAGAAAATCTTGCAAAAGCTTTTGCTGGAGAATCACAGGCAAGAAATAGATATACAATATATGCGAGAGCTGCCGAGAAGGAAGGTTATAATCAGATTTACTCTATATTTATAGAAACGGCTGAAAACGAAAGGGCTCACGCCAAGGTTTTCTTTGATTTTCTTGTTCAAGGTCTTGGGAAGTCACAAATAAAAGTAGATACGGAATATCCAATAGGATACGGCAACACAGAGCAAAACTTAGAATATGCAGCCGAAGGAGAAAGAGAGGAATGGGGAACAGCTTATCCATCCTTTGCAAAAATTGCTAAAGAAGAAGGATTTCCTGAAGTAGAGGCGGCTTTCAATAATATAGTTGCAATAGAAAAAAGTCATGAAAAAAGGTTTTTAGAATTCAAAAATAGACTTTCAGAAAAAACCATATATAATATGAAAGAACAGACCTATTGGAAATGTAAAAACTGCGGATTTATATATGTAGGAACAACAGCACCTACAATATGTCCTGTATGCAAGTACCCACAGGGATACTTTGAAATAGCTAATGATTATGAAAAATAAAATCTAATAAGCTACTTTTAATTATTTAAGTAATTAGTTAAATTTAAAACAAAGGGCAAAGAAAAGTAAAAGTTAATTTTCTGCTGCTACATAAAATTTTCAAACTTAATGTCAGCACTTTACTTGTAAAAATAACAAAAATTACATTTGTAAAACATAAGTATTTTACATAGCAAAGCATAAAAAATTAGCATTAATTGTCCTTTGTTTTTAATCTTTAAAAATTAACTGTAGAACATTAGAAACCACATTTAAGCTTTCTTGTACTTCCATTATATAATGTTTTCTGTTATACAACACATGATTTATTTTTTATACTTATTTATTAGTTCAATTATATTATCAACAGAATTTTTTGCAGCGCTGGAATTCATGTTATCTATATAAGTTTTTTTATTTTTATATAATTCATCTATTTTATTTCTAAGACTATCTTCTTTTAGATCTTCTTCTTGAATTACAACACTATATCCAGCTTTTTCAAAAGAAGCAGCATTTAATATTTGATCACCTCTGCTGGATTTTTTCGATAATGGTATCAATATATTAGGCTTTTTAAGTGCTAAAAGCTCAAAAATTACATTTGCCCCAGCTCTAGATATAACTATATCTGCTGCCTGCATAAGATGTGGTAATTCATCTGACACGTAATCAAACTGCTTGTAACCTCTTAAATTTGTAAGGCTATTATCAATATTATTCTTACCGCAAATATGAATTACATCATACGTTTTTACTATTTCCTTTAAAATTCCACGTACCTTATCATTTATTACTTTTGATCCTAAGCTGCCTCCTATTACTAAAAGAACAGCTTTTTCCCCTTTAAAACCGCATATATCAAGTCCCTTAGCTTTATTACCTTTAAACAATTCTTGCCTTATAGGCGTACCAGTTAAAATAGCTTTATTCCCCTTTATATTTTTGATTGATTCCGGAAATGTAACACATACTTTATCACAATAAGGTGCAGCTATCTTATTTGCAAGACCTGGAGTAATATCAGATTCATGAGCAATTACTGGTATGTGGCAAAAATGTGCTGCCATAACAACAGGAACAGATACAAATCCTCCTTTTGAAAATACTATATTAGGTCTTTCCTTTTTCATTATTGATATCGCTTTAAAAATACCCTTAATAACTTTAAAAGGATCTGTAAAATTTTTCAAATCAAAATATCTTCTTAATTTCCCACTAGATATTGAATGATACTTTATATTTTCCTTTTTTATAATTCCGTTCTCTATACCATCTCTAGTTCCTATATATTGAACTTCATATCCAAGTTCTTTTAATTTGGGAACAAGTGCTAGATTTGGAGTCACATGACCAGCTGAACCTCCGCCTGTCATTATAATTTTAAATTTACTCATAAAAAATCCTCCCTTATAAATTACATAAAACATTTTATCATAATTATTAAATGATACAAGCTTCCTTTTTTGTCTTAAGTTCACCATCATATTGTTTTAAACATTGGTTAAACTATTACTACCAAACTAAAAGGAGGCGAAAAGCATGTCAAACCAACATTTAGTTCCAGAAGCTAGAGAAGGCTTAGATCACCTTAAAATGGAAGTTGCTAAAGAATTAAATGTGCCTTTAAGTGATGGATATAATGGAGACCTTACTTCTAGGCAATGTGGTTCTGTTGGAGGAGAAATGGTCAAAAAAATGGTTGCAGATTATGAATCAAAATTATAATAAATAGCGTACAGCAAGTAACTTATTTACGAGCTGTACGCTCACTATGATTTCTAAAATTTTTAATAATTAATTGTACAGTTTTATTATTTAAAAATTCATTAGTTTCTACATTAAATGTTATATCAAATTTCACATTGCTTGAGTAAGATGAATAAAGTTTTTCAAGTTCACTTTGTCCGTATTCATCTATAATAATCTTTTCAAATTCATCAATTCCATTAAAATATATAGCATTAAATATAATTCCACATTTTGATTTTACTTTTAATTTAAGTACATTCTTATTCTTACCTATTACACTAGCTGATATTATTCTCACACACCTATCTGCAAAAAGAGGTTTAGAATTTCCTTTTCCAAATGGCTCTAAGGTTTTTATTTCTTCTGAAAGCTTCAGTGATACATTATCAATATCAAGCTGCATATCTATGTGAACTTTAGGAATTATATCATCAGAAGTTAATCTGCAGTTTGCATTGAGTTTATCCCTTAATCTATCAACCATACTCAAATTTTTTAATGAAAGCCCTGCTGCCATTGGATGTCCTCCAAATTTTTCAATTAAATCTGAACACTCAACTAAATTTTCGAACATATTATACTCCTCAATAGATCTTCCTGACCCTTTAACTCCTTCATTTGCATCTGTGAAAATTATAGTAGGCGCATTATATCTTTCCTTAATTCTTCCTGCAATTATTCCAGCTACACTTTCATGTATATCCTCTAAATATATTACAAGTACCTTATCTTTAGCAAAGTTAAACTTCTTTATTGCCTCTTCAGCTTTTTCCACTCCTAAATTTGTTATTTCTTGCCTTTCTTTGTTAAACTCATGAAGTTTTTTTGCAAATTCATGCGCTTCTTCTTCATCTTTAGATAAAAGTAATTGTAAAGCCACTTTAGCATGCTTAAGTCTTCCCACAGCATTTATTGTTGGTCCAATTACAAATCCAAGAGAATAAACACTTATTTCCTTATCACCTAATCCAACTTCATTAATAAGTGCCTTTAATCCTATATTTTTAGTTTTATTTATAAGTTCGAGACCTTTTTTTACAATTATTCTATTTTCATCTATAATATCTACCACATCGCATACTGTAGCAATAGCAGCATATTCTAAAAAATTATAGCTTTCAGAAGCATCTACCTTCATTATTTCATATAAAACTTGTATAAACTTAAAAATCACTCCTGCACCGCATAATTTATTAAATGGGTAGCCACAGTCTTCTTGTTTAGGATTTACAACTGCATCAGCCTTTGGCACAACAAATTTTTTTTCTCCATTTTGTTCTACAAATGGCACATCATGATGATCAGTTATAACTACTTTCATCCCAAACTCTTTCGCTAATTCCATCTGCTTTATAGCTGCAATTCCATTGTCACAAGTTATAATAACATCAAATCCATTATCCCTAGCATACAAAATTATATTTTCATTGATGCCATAACCTTCTGTAATTCTATCCGGAATATAATAATTTACTTTGTCAGTAAATTTAGATATGCCTTCATAAAGCATATATGTGCTCATAATTCCATCAACATCATAGTCACCCACAATTAGTATACTCCTATTGTTGTCTATTGCTTCTTTGATTATAAAAGCTCCTGCTTCAATGTCTTTCATTAATTTAGGATTATAAAGCATAGCTAAAGATGGATTTACAAAACGCATTTCATCATTTTTATTATATATTCCCCTATTTAATAATATTCTTGTTAATACCTCACTAATTCCAAATTCTCTTGACAATTTATTTATATTTGCTTTTACGTTTCTAACAAGCCATTTTTCCAAGTAAATCACACACCTTGAATTTCATCTATAATTCCACCACCAACTAAAAGATCACCCTTGTAAAATACCGCAGATTGACCTATAGTTATAGCCCTTTGAGGAATTTCAAACTTAATTTTTACTCTTCCATCCTCCATAGGACTTATTACCGCTTTTGAAACTTTTGCGTTATATCTTATTTTAGCTTCTACCTCCATAGGTTCCTCTAATCTGTCAAAGGGTATAAAATTATTATCCTTAGTTATAAGTTCACTCTTAAAAATATCTTTTTCATCTCCAAGAACAATCTCATTTTTGTCTGCCTTTATATCTGTTACAAATATTCTCTTTCCTGCTGCTATTCCAAGTCCTTTTCTTTGACCTATAGTATAATAAACTATGCCCTTATGTTTTCCTATAAACTTTCCCTGTTTATCTACAAAGTTTCCTTCTTTTATATCATTTGGGCACTGTCTTTTTATAAAACCACCATGATCATCATCTGGAATAAAACATATCTCCTCACTATCTCTCTTATTAAATACATTAAGTCCTATTTCCTTAGCAATTTCTCTTATATGTTCTTTTTCATAATCTCCACATGGCATCAAGGTATGTTCAAGCTGATATTGAGTCATATTATACATAACATAAGTTTGATCCTTTTTATCATCAATGGACCTTCTTATTACAAATCTTCCATTTTCCTTTAAAATTTTGCAGTAATGTCCCGTGGCTACGTAATCAGCCCCTAAACTTTGAGCTTTTTTAAGCAGTGCATCAAATTTAATATGTTTATTACAGGCAATACAAGGATTAGGAGTCCTTCCTTTTAGGTAATCATCTATAAAATAATCAATTACCTTATCCTTAAATACTTCTGTAAAGTTCATTACATAAAACGGTATATCAAGTTTATACGCTACTCTCCTAGCATCTTCAACAGCTGAAATTGAGCAGCAGCCTCCTTCTTTTTCATTATAAAAAGCATCATCTGGAGTTAACTTCATAGTTATTCCTATAACGTCATACCCTTGTCTTTTTAGCAAATAAGCCGCTACAGAACTATCAACTCCTCCACTCATTCCTATAACAACTTTTTTATTCATATATATCACCATTACCTTATCTGTTTTATATAATTTTAACTAATAAATCGCTATTTGTTTTCATAAAGCATCAATGTTTCTAGGAATTTTATAAAAAATAGCTGACTCACTTTAAAATTTCGCATAATTTGTTTATAGTATAGTTAATATCCTCTTCTGTGGTAAATTTTCCTATGGTAAATCTTACAGAGCTTTTTGCATCTGCTCTAGAAAGTCCTATAGCTGTAAGCACATGAGAAGGTTCTATTGCTCCTGCAGAACATGCACTTCCAGATGAGGCGCAAACACCTGCCATATCTAAATTTATTAAAATCCCCTCTCCATCTTTTCCATTAAAACATAAATTTATATTATTTGAAAGTCTTTTTTCACCTCTAGGCCCATTTAATTTTACATTAGGAAGCTTAAGAGCTTCATCTATAAAGATATCTCTCAGTCTTTTTTGTCTTTCTGTCTCTCTTTCAAATTCACCATATACTACCTCAAAGGCCTTAGAAATCCCAACTATATATGGTATATTTTCAGTTCCACTTCTCTTTCCTCTTTGCTGCTGTCCGCCATAAATTAAATTGCTTATTTTAGTACCCCTTTTAATGTAGAGTATTCCAATACCCTTTGGTGCATAAATTTTATGTCCTGAAACTGACATTAAATCAACGTTCATACAGCTTACATCAAGTTTCATATGACCAACAGCCTGAACAGCATCTGTATGAAATATAATATTTTTTTCTTTAAGTATTTTACCTACTTCACTAATAGGCTCTATTGTTCCTATCTCATTATTTGCTGTCATAATAGATACCAATATAGTATCTTTCCTTATACTCTCCTTTAAGGCATCTATTGATATTAAACCTTCTGCATCTACAGGTAGGTATGTAATTTCAAATCCTTGACTTTCCAAGAACTTGCAAGCGTTAAGTATGGCATGATGCTCTATAGTAGTTGTTATTATATGTTTACCCTTCTCTTTATTTGCTATGGCTGTTCCAATCAATGCCCAATTATCACTTTCAGTACCACCACTTGTAAAAAATATTTCTTCACTCTTACAATTTAAAATTCCCGCAATAGTATTTCTAGCCTCATCTAATGCAATTTTGCTCTTCATTGAAAAAGAATAAACCGATGATGGGTTACCGTAAAATTCATCAAAATATGGTTTCATTTCTTCAATTACCTCATTAAGAACCATAGTAGTTGCGGAGTAGTCCATATAGACATGCTTTTTCACATTATCACCCTTTTCCCTAATTTAAACGTCTAAAGCGCAGTGACTTCTTACACTGCGCTTTAAGATACATTCTTTATATAATTATACTACAAAATATTAATCAAATATAGGCATTGATAAATATCTTTGACCACTATCTGGAAGAATTACAACTATATTTTTATCTGCAAATTCTGGTCTATTTGCAACAATCTTTGCCGCATGCAGAGCAGCACCTGCTGATATTCCTGAAAGTATTCCCTCTGTAAGTACTAATTCTTTAGTAGCTGCAAACGCTTCTTCATTTTTTATTGTAATTATTTCGTCTACAAGATTTTTATCAAAAACTTCTGGAACAAATCCAGCTCCTATTCCCTGTATTTTATGAGGACCCGATTTTCCTCCAGAAAGCACAGGTGAATCAAATGGTTCTACCGCAATAATCTTAATATTAGGATTATTTTTCTTTAAAGTTTTAGCAATTCCTGTAATAGTTCCACCTGTACCTACTCCTGCAACTACTGCATCAACTTTTCCATCTGTATCTTCCCATATTTCTTCTCCAGTAGTTACTTCGTGAATAGCTGGGTTTGAAGGATTATTAAACTGTTGAGGTATAAAAGAATTTGGATTTTCTTTAGCTAATTCCTCTGCCTTTTTAATGGCTCCCTTCATGCCTTCCACTCCTGGTGTCAATACTAACTCAGCTCCATAAGCCTTAAGAAGCTTTCTTCTTTCAATGCTCATAGTTTCAGGCATTGTAAGTATGAGTCTATATCCTCTAGCAGCAGAAATCAAAGCTAATCCAACTCCTGTATTTCCACTTGTAGGTTCAATTATAATGGTATCTTTGTTTATCTTACCGCTATCTTCAGCATCTTTAATCATAGAATATGCAATCCTATCTTTTATACTTCCAGATGGATTAAAATATTCAACTTTTCCAAGTATATTTCCTTTAAAGCCTTCTTTTTCTTTATAATTTTTTAGGCTAACTAAAGGAGTTTTTCCTATAGTTTCAATAATATTATTATAAATTTTACTCATTTAAAACACCCCATTATTTTTTATATTTTATATTAAACATACATTTTTTCTAGAACTTATGATATAAATAATGCAAATTAACAACGCTTCGTCACATTAAAAAAATTTTATAAATCTTAATGGTAAATTGTTAAAAGCTTTAGAGATTTCAATCTGTTTGAGCCAACGGCGAGTTATTTAAATCCCTTAAGATTTTTACAATTTTACACTTAGATTTATTAATTTTATTTAATATTCCAAAATACTGTTAGTTCGTAATTTTTTTTAATTACAAAAATCAAATAGTCAATTTAAATATAGTACATATAATTTGAATTAATTAAATTATTATAATTAATTACTAAATCTTCAAGCGTAATAGAATCTACTATATCATTTATGGAATTGTTTAAGCGATCCCAAACATTATTTCTTATACAGCTGTCAAGCTTATCTTCATTGACAACCTCCTTATCGTCTCTTTCAACAACAACGAGTTCACCTTCAAGTGCCCTTAAAATATTACCAACAGTTATTTCATTAATACTTTTTCCAAGCACATAACCGCCTTGAGAACCCTTTCTTCCTCTTACAAGCCCTTCTTTTCTGAGAGAAGAAAAAATTTGCTCTAAATATCCTTCTGAAATATTTTGTCTTTGTGATATACTTTTAAGTGTAACACTATCATTTATTGAATTAATAGCCAAATCTACCATAGCTTTTAATCCGTATCTTCCTTTTGTTGATATCTTCATAATAAACACACCCATTTTTTAGTTTTTCTATATATTTAGTATGTTTTAATAATATAGCTAAATTTGCTAATTGTCAAGTGCGTCTATATTCTTTCCTCTATTTGTTTAAAATATTCTCAACATACATAATATTGTTTTATTTTGAAATTTTGCATTAATATTTTAATTTAGCCATTCTCTTTTTCATGAAAATATTGTAAAATATAAATGTAGTACAGCATTTATTTTTTATTTTTTTATACAAAAGTAGGGAGGGGATATTCTTGTTAAAAAAAGAAGTTATAGCAATGATTTTAGCTGGTGGACAAGGTAGTCGTTTAGGAATACTTACCAGAAAAACTGCAAAACCAGCGGTTCCATTTGGAGGAAAATATAAAATAATTGATTTTACATTAAGTAATTGTTCAAATTCTGGTATCGATACAGTTGGTGTTTTAACTCAGTACAAGCCTTTAGAATTAAATGCACACATAGGTATAGGAAGTCCTTGGGATCTTGATCGAAATGACGGGGGAGTTAGTCTTCTTCCTCCTTATATGAAAGAAACTGGTGGAAATTGGTACAAAGGAACAGCAAATGCAATTTATCAAAATAGGCACTTTGTAAACTCTTTTTCACCTGAATATGTAGTAATATTATCAGGGGATCATATTTATAAAATGGATTATTCTAAGATGCTGGACTATCACAAAGAAAAAAAAGCAGATGCAACCATAGCAGTAATTGAAGTACCTATAGATGAAGCTAGCAGATTTGGTATTATGAATACAGACGAAGATAATAAAATATATGAATTCGAAGAAAAGCCAAAAAAGCCTAAAAGCAACCTAGCTTCAATGGGTATATATATTTTCAATTGGAAGTTTCTTGAAAAGTACTTACAACAGGATGAAGAAAACGAAAAATCAAGTAACGATTTTGGAAAAAACATAATTCCAAACATGCTAAATAATAATAGAGCTTTATATGCTTATCATTTCGATGGCTATTGGAAGGATGTTGGAACAATTGATAGCTTATGGCAAGCAAATATGGATTTATTAAATGATAATAACGAACTAAACATATATGATCCAGCCTGGAAGATATATTCTGTTAACCCTACACGTCCACCTCAATATATTGGCTGTGATTCAGATGTAAAAGGTTCTTTAATAGTTGAAGGCTGCGTAGTTCTTGGAGCCGTTCATAATTCGGTACTATTTCCAAACGTACATGTAGGAAATAATTCTATCATTAAAGACTCAGTTATTATGCCAAATGTAACTATAGGTGATAATGTAATAATAAAGAAGGCTATTATCGGATGCAATTCTAAAATATTAGATAATTGCAAAATTGGCGATGGTGAAAAAATAGCCGTTATAGGTGAAGATAAAAAAATAAAAGAAGACTTAATGTGATAAATGAGGTGGGAAAATGTTAAATGATTATATGTCAATTTTAACTTTAAACGAGGAGGATGGTTCTATAAAAGGACTCACCAAAAAAAGACCCCTGGCCGCAATACCAATTGCTGGAAGATATAGGATTATAGATTTTGTTCTCTCAAATTTAGTAAACTCGGGAATAAGAAATGTTGGAATTCTTACTGATGGTAATTCAAGATCACTTGTGGATCATCTTGGTTCTGGTAAACCTTGGGATCTAGATAGAAAAATAAACGGTCTTTTCGTATTTAGTTTTAGCGGAGTAAACTCATTTTTTAGCGATATTGAAATGCTAAAAAACAATATGGAATATATATATAGAAGCAGGCAATCAAAGGTTATAATTTCTTCATCCTTTATGATATGCAATATTGATTATGAGCAAGCTGCAAGGTTTCACGAGGAATCTGGTAGTGATATTACTATAATATATAAAAAAATCAATGATGGTAAAACTCACTTTTTAAACCGTAATGTTCTCAATTTAAATGAGAACTCCGAAGTTTTAGGTATAGGAAAAAACATAGGTACAGAAAATAACCAAAATATATCTATGGAAATGTTCATAATGGACAAAAGCTTACTAATAAATATTTTAAATTCTTGCATAAAGACAGGCTTTTGGTCCACAATTTCAGAATGGATTTATAGAAATTGCAATAATTTAAATATCAATGGTTACGAATTTAAGGGTTATTTAAAATGCATTGATTCAATACAATCTTACTATGAAGCTAATATGGATATGCTGAACCTTGATATAAACAAAGAACTATTTTTTAGCAATGGCCTTATATATACAAAAGTAATGGATGAAGCTCCTACAAAATATTTTAATGGTTCCTACGTATGCAATTCACTTATAGCAAATGGTTCCTTAATACAGGGATTTGTAACAAACAGTATAATATCAAGAAGAGTAGTAATTCATAAGGGTGCAAAGGTTAGAAATTGTATCATAATGCAGAATTGTGAAATAAAAGAAAATGCAAAGCTTACAAATGTAATAATAGATAAAAATGTGTTAATTGATGAAGGTAAAGAATTAAAAGGCGATAGAGAATATCCAGTTGTTATTGAAAAGCGTTCTCTTTATCAATAATAAAAATACTAAAGATAAACCACCTTGAAACTTGAAATTCATTTGTACCAAAATGCCTTCTTCTGAGCATTTTGGTACAAATGAATTTCAGCAGTTGAAGCGGTTTATCTATATAATGGAGATGATTATTTGAAAGTACTATTTGCTGCTTCAGAAAGTTTTCCTTTTTTGAAAACCGGCGGACTCGGTGATGTTGCCTATGCTCTTCCAAAGGCGCTCAGGAAATTGGGTGTCGATGCAAGAGTTATAATTCCTAAATATTCAGATATTCCAGAAAAGTTCAAATATAATACCCATCATATTGCTAGCTTCGGAGTTCCTGTTGGATGGAGAAGCCAGTATGGAGGACTAGAATATTATGAATATGACGGTATACCATTTTATTTTATAGATAATGAATATTACTTTAAAAGATCCGGAGCTTATGGATATTATGATGATGGGGAAAGATTTGCTTACTTTTCAAGAGCAGTTTTACAAGCTATAACTTATATGGGTGATTTTAATCCTGACGTAATACATTGCAACGATTGGCAAACAGCCATGATACCTGTTTTATTAAAAGATCACTATAGGGATTATTCAAATTACAATCATATAAAAACAATATATACAATTCACAATTTAAAATATCAAGGTGTTTTTGATCCAAAAGTTTTAGGAGAACTCTTATGCTTAAATGAAGGTTATTATAGTGAAAATTGTTTAAAGTTTTATGATGGTATTTCATACATGAAAGGCGGTTTAATGTTTGCTGATAAAATTTCAACCGTAAGCAATACCTATGCTGAGGAAATAAAAACTCCATATTATGGTGAGGGTTTACACGGCATAATGCAAACAAGGGCTAATGATTTATGGGGAATAGTAAATGGAATAGATTATGATTTAATGAACCCTAGTACAGATAAAGACTTATTCTTTAACTATGACTCAAACAATCTCTACAATAAAACAAGAAACAAAACTGAACTTCAAAAAATGCTTAATCTTCCGTATAGCGAAGGAACTCCTTTAATAGGGATTGTATCTAGACTCGTTGATCAAAAAGGTTTTGATTTAATTGCTTATATTCTTGAAGAACTACTTCAGGATGGAATACAGCTTGTAGTACTTGGAACAGGAGAAAAAAAATATGAGGATATGTTTAAATACTTTGCCTTTAAATATCCAAGTAAACTATCTGCCAATATATATTTTGACAGCAGCCTTGCTCAAAAAATATATGCTGCTTCAGATATGTTTCTTATGCCATCATTATTTGAGCCATGTGGAATAGGTCAGCTTATAGCTTTGAGATATGGTAGTTTACCTATCGTTAGGGAAACTGGTGGTTTAAAAGATACTGTTCATCCATTTAATCCTTGCAATGGAGAAGGTAATGGTTTCTCGTTTACTAACTACAATGCTCATGACATGCTCCACGTAATTAGAAATGCTGAATATTTTTATTACAATGAAAAAGATAATTGGACAAAACTTGTGAAAAGAGCAATGTGTGAAAATAAT
This sequence comes from Clostridium neuense, assembly GCF_045310695.1. Classification (NCBI taxonomy): domain Bacteria; kingdom Bacillati; phylum Bacillota; class Clostridia; order Eubacteriales; family Clostridiaceae; genus Clostridium; species Clostridium neuense. The sequence continues at coordinate 133,770 of NZ_JBJIAA010000012.1, read as the reverse complement.
AGTTGGAATAATTCAGCTAAAACTTATATAAACTTGTACAATTCAGTACTTTATTAAAAATATTAAACTGCTTTAATAAAATTTAATATAAATTATATTGTAAGGAGATTGAGAATATGAAAAAAAGTAATGTAAAAAAGTCAACTTCCACTAAAATTAGTTCATCTAAGCCCGAAAATACTAGCATTAAAAAAGCTGTTGGAACTTCTATTGTTAAATCTTCTTCTGATGAAACTAAAAACATTTCAGAAACTAAGGAAAAAAACACAGTGACATTAAGTAAAACTTCATGTGAAACTCATAAAAGTACTGCTCATGAAACAAAGAAAAAAAGCGATACAAAAAAAACTACCATTGAATTTACTTTTAAGGTAAACAACAAAACATCTTATTTCGGAGAAAAATTATATGTATGCGGAAGCATTAAAGAGCTTGGAAATTGGGATGTGAAAAATGCATTTGCTCTAAATACAGATGAAAACTTATACCCAAGCTGGAAAGGAACTATTACTTTACCTGTAGATACTTATATAGAATTCAAATTTGTATCTGTTGGAAATGATGGAACTACAGAAAATGTAATTTGGGAAGATGGAGAAAACAGAGCTGCAACTATAACAAAAGAGTCTGACAACTACGAAAGTGACTGGAATGAAACAAAGTAATAGTGCTTCAAGACATTAAATAGAATTAATAAATCTAAGAGGCGAATTATTAAAATCCTAAGAAGTTTCAATAACTCACTATCGTTCAAACAAATTGAAATTTCTAAGTTTTTTAATAATTCGCCTCTAAGATTTATAAAATTCTCTTTAAATCGTCTTTTCAACACTATTACTTTGTTCACACGACAAAACAAGGAACATTTTTCTCCGTACCTACGAAAAATTGGCATTTAATGATTGTTGTCAATGTGCTCTTAATATTCTAAGTGAATTAACTACTGCTATAAGTGATACTCCTGTGTCAGCAAATACAGCTTCCCATATATTAGCGTATCCTAGTGCTCCTAAAACAAGTACTATGACTTTTACCCCTACTGCAAAAATAATATTCTGCCATACAACTCTATTTGTTTTTTTTGCTATCTTTATAGCTGTATATATTTTATGAAGTTCATCATTCATTATAACCACATCTGATGCTTCTACTGCTGCATCTGAACCAACACTTCCCATTGATATTCCAACATCTGCCCTGGCAAGTACAGGTGCATCATTTATACCATCACCTACAAAAGCAATTTTGCAATCTGGCTTTTTACTATACATTTCCTCTATTTTTTCAACCTTATCTTGAGGCAAAAGTTCAGAAAAAACTTCATCCATGCCTATTTTACTGGCTACTACAGAAGCTGGCTTTTTACTATCCCCTGTGAGCATTACAGTTTTAATTCCAATACTCTTAAGCTCATCAATAGCTTTAATGGTATCCTTCTTTATATTATCAGAGATAACAATATATCCAGCATACACATTATCAACCGCTGCATGTACAACAGTTCCAAAAACTTCATCTAAATTAACTTTAGAAACATCAATTTTATTTTGCTTCATAAAATTAGCATTTCCAATACAAACAGCTTTTCCAGAAATTTCAGCTTGTACTCCAAATCCAGATACTTCTTTATAATTTGTAATATTGTTTTTTTCAATATTTCCTCCATAAGCACTGCATATTGAAAGTGCTATAGGATGATTTGAAAATGACTCAACATAAGCTGCATATTTTAAAAGTTCATCTTTTGAAAATTGGTTATAAGTTTGAATTTTATTAACATTAAACTTTCCTTCAGTAAGTGTTCCCGTTTTATCAAACACTACAGTATTAATATTTTTTAAAGCTTCAATATAATTTCCACCTTTAACTAAAATTCCATTCCTTGAAGCACTTCCAATTCCGCCAAAAAAGCTTAGTGGTACAGATAATATAATTGCACAAGGACAAGATGCTACAAGAAATACAAGTGCTCTATAAATCCAATTTGAAAACACAGCATCTTTTATAACTAAAGGTGGTACAATTGCTAGGAGTAAAGCGATGCCAACTACTGATGGTGTATAATATCTTGCAAACTTAGTTATAAACTTTTCTGTAACGGCTTTTTTAGAAGATGCGTTTTCAACTAAATCAAGTATTTTTGATACAGTTGAATCTTTAAATGCTTTAGTTACCTCTACCTTTAAAAGTCCCTCTTTATTTATAGAACCAGAAAAAACTTCACCTTGAATCTCCACTCTCCTAGGAACAGATTCACCAGTTACAGCTGATGTATCAAGCATAGATTCACCTTCTACAACTATGCCATCAAGAGGAATTTTCTCACCAGGTTTTACAAGAATTATATCTCCAACAACAACCTCATCTGGACTAACTTTTAAAGCTTTTTCACCATTTATAAGATTTGCAAACTGCGGTTTTATATCCATAAGTGCAGATATTGACTTTCTAGATTTTTCAACTGCTGCATCTTGAAGAAATTCTCCTATTTGATAAAAAATCATAACAGAAACTGCTTCTGGATACTCCTTTATAGCAAAAGCTCCTATAGTAGCAACTGCCATTAGAAAGTTTTCATCAAATATCTGCCCTTTTCCTATATTTTTTATTGATCTTAGTAAAACGTCTCCTCCAACAACAACATAGCTCACAACATAAAGAACTATATCTATAGTTTTTGGAAACTTAAATACATATGCTGCTATAAAGATTAAAACTCCTATTCCAAATCTTATAACGTCTGCCTTACTTATCTCCTCTTCTTCTTCATCCTCTAATGACTGCTCCATATCAATAACCTTAACTTCATCCTCAATATTTTTTACTATTCCTACTATTTTATTTTGTGCTAGTTCGGCATCGCATTTCTCATATATCTGTACTGTAAGTTTTTTTGTAACAAAATCTAAATTTGCAGTTTGTATTTCTTCAAGTTCATTTACTTTGTTTTCTATTTTAGCTGCACAATTAGCACAGCAAAGCCCTTCGAGATAAAATTGTTTCTTTAAGACACTACCACTTTCCATCATCACCACTCCTAGCTTTGTTATTTTTCTCTTATATGCATAAGTCCCATGTTAAAAATTCCTTTTATATGCTCATCATCTAGCGAATAATATACTGACTTACCTTCTCTCCTATACTTAACTAATTTTGCTTGTCTTAATATTTTCAATTGATGTGATATAGCAGACTGCTTCATATTTAAAAGACATGTTATATCGCAAACACACATTTCAGAATTAAACAATGCGCATATTATTTTTATCCTTGTACTATCTCCAAAAATCTTAAATAAATCTGACAAATCGCTAAGCTCTTCATCCTCTGGCATAATCTCTTCAACTTTTTTTATAACATCAGCATGAACAATATTATTTTCACATCTAAGTGTATTTTCTTCTTCACTCATATGCTAACAACTCCTTATCGGTGAAATTATTATTTATATTATATATGAACAGATATTCATATGTTCATATATAATATAACATCTTTCTAACTAAAAAACAATAGGAACCCATATTTTTGTATCAATTTTTGGTAAAAAAACATACTATAATTTATAAACTATATTATAAAAGAGCGGTGATATAAGTTATGTGTGGTATTGCAGGATTTGTTAATTTCAAAAAAAATTTAACTGGATACAACAAGGTAATAGAACTTATGACTGATACATTAAAAAAAAGAGGACCAGATTCTCACGGTTATTATATATCTAAAAATGCACTTCTTGGACATAGACGTCTTATAGTAGTAGACCCTAAAGGCGGCAATCAACCTATGATAAAATTATACAACGGAAAAAAATACATTATAGTATACAATGGTGAACTTTATAATACAGAAGATGTAAGAAAACTCCTAATAAAAGAAGGCTATACCTTTGAATCTTATTCAGATACAGAGGTTTTATTAACTTCTTATATACATTGGGGAAAAGATTGTTTAAAGCACATAAATGGAATTTTTGCATTTGGGGTTTATTCAGAAAATGATAAAAAACTTTTTCTTGCAAGAGATCCACTTGGAGTTAAACCTCTATTTTACACAGTTAAAGATCACAATCTTATATTTGGTTCAGAAATTAAAACCCTCCTTGCAAATCCTTTAGTTGAACCAATACTTACAGAAGAAGGCCTTACTGAAATTTTTGCCCTAGGGCCTGCAAGAGATCTTGGAAGTGGAGTTTTAAAGGATATATATGATGTGCCACCTGCACATTACCTTGAATTTACCCCTGATTCCATTAAGCTTAATGAATACTGGAAGCTTACTTGCTATGATCATACTGAAAATATTGAAGAAACAGCTGATCACATTAGAAACATATTAGTAGATGCAATAAAAAGACAGCTATATGCTGATGTTCCTGTTTGTACTTTCTTATCAGGTGGTCTTGATTCAAGTATAATATCTGCTGTAGCAGCAAAAGAATTTGAAAAGCAAGGTAAAACTTTAAATACCTATTCCATAGATTATAAAGATAACGAATTATATTTTAAAAACGATAATTTTGTAATAACTCCTGATAGTGTGTGGGCAGAAAAAGTTCATAAATTTATTGGAAGTAACCATCATAAAATAATAAATAACAATGCTGATTTAGCACATGCTTTAAAAGAAGCTGTTGAAGCAAACGATATTCCTGGAATGGCCGATATAGATTCTTCCCTTTATTTATTTTGCAAAGGCGTTAGAAAGGACAATATAGTTGCACTATCAGGTGAATGTGCAGATGAAATATTTGGAGGGTATCCGTGGTTTACACGAAAAGAAATGCTTGAAGCCAAAACTTTCCCTTGGTCAAGATTTGTAAAGGAAAGAAGCAGTCTTCTATCTCCTGAATTTAAAACAATAAACCTTCAAGAATTCGTAGATGAAAAATACAAAGAAAATTTAAAAAATGTACCTTACCTAGATACTGACACTCCTTATGCAAGAAAAATGCGTGAGCTTGTATATTTAAATATAAAATGGTTTATGATAACCTTGCTAACAAGAAAGGACAGAATGAGCATGGCAAATAGCCTTGAAGTTAGGGTTCCATTTGCAGATTACAGACTAGTTGAATATGCTTATAATATTCCACCTGAAATGAGATTTTACGGCAATAGAGAAAAAGGCATATTAAGAAAAGCTGCTGAAGGCATACTTCCAAAGGATGTAATTGAAAGAAAAAAGAGTCCGTATCCAAAAACCTTTGATCCTAGATACACTTCCATAGTTCAAAACTGGCTTAAAGAAATAATAAACGATAAAACTTCACCTATTTTAAATATAATTGATTTAAAGACTGTTACAGAACTAGTTGAAACTGGAGGAAACTCTTATAAAACTCCATGGTTTGGTCAACTCATGAAAGGTCCTCAGCTTATTGCTTATTTAATACAATTAAATATTTGGCTTAAAGAATATAAAGTAAAACTTATATAGGTATATATAAATCTAGTACATCATATGTTAATTTAAAAAGCTATGCTTTAAATAAGTGATCTCATTTTATACTTATTTAAAGCATAGCTTTCTTTAGCATGTTTGCTTTATATAACAAAATTTGACTTTTTTATATATACTCTGCTATTATTTAAATAAGCTGTTTTAGCTGAATTTGCTAATTAGTTTTATATTTTTATTTTTTAATTTTCTAGTTAGACTAAAGTGTAAAGGAGTTATATTATGATTTCAATTTCAGGTTTAGATTACTTAAAATCAAGCTCAGAGTTGCAAGCCGACTCAATACCCGGAGGAGTACTTTATTTAATCATTGAAGACGATACTTTTACTTGGCGAAAAGCCTCAAAATCTTTTGATTTAGATATATTTAAAGTCGGTGAAAATTTAAGTGAAAAAAGTATAGCCAAGCGAGCAATGAAAGAGAAAAAAACATTAGTAGAAAATATTCCTCGTTCCATCTATGGAGTGAGATTAAAAACAATTGTTGAACCCTTAGTTAATGATAAGGGAGAATGTGTTGGGGCTTTTTCCATAATATTTCCTTTAATTCACCCAATAATGAGCTCATTTAAAGATTTTGCTCCCGTTTTAGCTGAAATGTTCTCTGAAGGCGCTGTAATTTATGCAACAGACTTGCAAAAACTTATTCTTAAACAAGCTTCTTCAAGCTTTGATGTAGACTTTTTAAAACCAGGAAAACTAGTAAGTGAAAGTCCTATAACAAAAAAAGTAATAGAATCAAAAAAAGAGGCTGTTCAAGAAATAAATGACCCAAAAATATATGAATCAAAACTTCTTATAACAATTGAACCGATTTTCAGCTCAGAAAATAAAGATGAGGTTATTGGAACCTTAGGAATAGCAATTCCTAAGAAAGTTGCTCAAAATCTAATAAACATGTCTGAAAATATGGAAACTGGGCTTTCTGGAATATCTGCTGCAATTGAACAACTAGCCGCATCAGCATCACAAATACATACAAATGAACAGAAGCTTAACCAAGAAATAAGTGAAGTAAGTAGCTTATCGGAGCAAATCATTGAATTATCTTATTTTATAAAAAAAATAGCGGATGAAACCAAAATGCTTGGATTAAACGCAGCTATAGAGTCTGCTAGAGCTGGTGAAGCTGGCAAAGGCTTTGGAGTTGTATCTCAACAAATTAGAAAACTTTCAGATCAATCCAAGGAAACTGTTCCTAAAATTAAATCTTTAACAGATAAGATTAAAGAAAAAGCTGACAATTCTAGCAAAATGAGTGAAAATTCAATGTTTTCAAGTCAAGAACAAGCTTCAGCAACAGAAGAAGTTACTGCAAGTATAGAAGAATTAACAGCATTATCTACCGAACTAAACAAAATAGCACACAAACTTTAGATTATCTCATTAGTCTTTTTTAGCTACAAAAAAACAATGGCCTTCAATAAGGTTGAACACCATTGTTTTTATATGCTTTAAATTTTATTTAAACTGAGATCAAGGATTATCAACCTCCGGCTGTGCTTTCGTACTACCAATAACATCCTCAGGTACACTGCTCATTTTTTCTACATTCTTAAAATAAGATTCATAAATGGCTCTAGCCACATTAGTTATTTGATTACCAAAGCCTCCATCGTATATTACAGTAGCAACCGCTATTTTAGGATTTTCTACTGGTGCAAATCCTAAATAAACAGCATAGGAGGATCTTTGTATTTTCTGTTGAAAATCAAGGCTAAAGGCATCTGCAGTACCTGTTTTACCTGCTGTTGTAAATGGCAACCCATCAAATTTCCCCTCAGCAGTACCTATAGTATTAACAAGCCCCATTCCTTTTATTACCTGCTCAAGAGTAGACTTACTAACGCCAGTATCGCATATAACTTGAGGATTATATTTAAATACTACACTGTTAGTAACAGGATCTGTTACTTCATTAGTTAAATGCACTTTATATCTCTTACCACCATTAGCTATTGTTGCAACATAGTTTGCAAGCTGTAACATAGTAAAGTTATCATCTCCCTGCCCAATAGCTGCACTGTGAATATCTCCAGGAACAATTCCATTTTCAATTTGCTTTTCTACATCAGATTTAGCTCCTTTTGATATATCCTCCATATCACTATCAGAAATCGAAATACCAGTGGTCTGCGCAAATTTATTCAAAAGTGCAGAAAACTCTTCCTTATCAAACTTGCCATTTATAACATAGCTTTTTATTTTGTCCTTTATATTTGCTTTTAAACTTGCAATAGAACTACTGTCCGAATTACTGGTGTGCAGATCTATTGATTGAGCTTTTTTAGAATACTTTCTATCCTTAAGATCATTTATAACTTCCCAGGCTGCCTGCTGTCCAAGACTAATTTTCTTGCTATAAGTATTAAAAGTCTGACCGAAATTTTCCTTTATTTCTATTCCAGTTGATGGAGTCACTCCCGAATTCGGCTGCACTCCAAGACCAAATTTCCATGCATATTCAGCTATTTTATCATACCCAAATGCCTTTCTAATCATTTCCGATGCTGTCATAAAATAAGGATTACTAGAATGTGCTATAGCATTAACTAAATCGAGTGGACCAAGAGGACCATCAGATTTAAACGTTCTTTTATCTCCATGCCCGTCATCATAATTTCCTTGGTCATCAAATATAGCATAGGGATCTATAGTTTTAGTTTCAAGTCCAGCTATTGCAGTAAGCATTTTAAAGGTTGATCCCGGAGGAGTGAGTCCCATAACAGGATAATTATACATTGGTTTTGGAAGATAATCATAGGCATCTGTTCTTTTCCCGGTACTTTTATCTACTGGAAATAATGTATCTATTAAATCACTTGGAATGCTTAAGTTTTTTATTTGATCTTCTACAGTTGGAAAATACTTCTTCTTTGCTGCATCAGAAAGTCCATTTGGGTCAGCAAAATCATTTGGATTAAAATTTGGCGATTGTGCAAGAGCTATAACACCTCCTGTCATATCCACAGCTACTGCTGCTCCTCTTGTAGCATTTCCTGTATAAGATCCATTTTCTCCATTTCCCGGACTATCACGTAAGCTTTTCATTACTTTTTGAAGTGCCTGTTCAGCTGTATATTGAACATCTGCATTTATAGTTGTTTTTATATTCTGTCCAGGATAGGAATCTTTGCTTGCAAATTTATTTATTACCCTTCCACTCTTATTCACTTCTACAACTTCTCCACCAGCAGTACCTTTTAATCTATCCTCCTCTGCTGACTCCAGTCCAGATATTCCTATAAGATCAGAGCTTACATCATATCCTCTTTCTGCATACGAATCACTTTCATCATCACTTGAGGCAGATATTTTACCAATATAACCTATGGCATTTGAAGCAAGTTTTCCATATGGATAATGTCTTATTGGTTCTTCTTCAACATCTATCCCTGGAAGTTCATTTAATTTTTGCATAAACGCTATAGCAGTTTCTTTTTTTATATTACTTGCAATATCAACCGGCTTATAGCCAGAATAGCTTTGCATCTGAACCGCATCTTTTACAACCATAAACTTTCTTATATCGTCTAATGTACATTTTTTACTTATCCTATTCCCATCCACATTGAAACTATAGTTGCTAGGAATCTTATATAACTTTTTAAGTCTATTAAAAACATATTCGGGTGACATTTTTAAAAGATATTTATCTACATTATTCTTTTGAACCTTGGTAAGTTTATTCCACTTTAAAGCTCCATATAAATTTTTTATTATGTCGTCCCTAAAGCCACCCCTATCATTTAAAAATCTTATCTTGGCAGCATTTATTTGTTTTTCATCTGTTACATTAAAATCAAAAGAATATGTTGGTGTTACTTTAATTGGAAAACTATCGTTTTTATTTTCTCCATATTTATCTAAAAAATAAAATACTTTTGCCATTGTAGGATAAAAACTTTTCTCTGTTGAATCTGTATCCATATAAGTTATATTATAGCTTTGCTGATTTGTGGCTAATTTTATGCCTGTTGAATCTGTTAGTTCTCCTCTTGCTGCAACTTCTTTTATAAACTTATGTGACTTTGTGTTAGCTTGAGACTTATATTCATTTGCGTTAACAACCTGAAGCATTACCAGCCTAACACATATAGTTGCAGTTACAACCACAACAATGGAAATCAAAAAATTAAACCTATTGAAAAACCTTTTTTTATTCTTATTCATAATATTTTCTCCTATAACTTTATGTAACAATTTAACACATAAATATAATATACCACATTTTCACTATTATTGGTAAATTAAGTTTTTTTAATTTTTTCTTGCACATTACGTTACGTTATGTGCTATTATACTTAATAGAGGTGAAAGTTTTGAAAGAAGCATTTTATACTACAGGTGAATTTGCTAAAAAAGCAGGTATTACTTTGAGAACACTAAGATATTATGATAAAATAAATTTACTTAAGCCATCATCACATAATCCTTTAGGAAATAGATTATATTCAAAACATGATTTTCCTAAGCTTCAAAAAATATTGACATTAAAGTTTATAGGATTATCTCTAGATGAAATAAAAAATATAATGACTTCTGATGTGTACGATGAAAGTTTAAGAAAATCTCTTGAAATCCAAAAGGAAATAATGAAAAGGAAAGTTCATCATATAAATACTGTAATAAGTTCTATAGATGAAACCTTGGATATGCTGGATAACGAAAATGATTTCAATTGGGATAAATTCATAAATATAATTAATGTAGTTAATCAGGATAAAAAATGGCTTCTTCAATATGAAAACGCCTCAAATCTCAGAGCAAGAATAAAAATACATGAGCTTTACAGTACAAACAATTATGGATGGATGAACTGGTTTTTTGATGAGCTTACAATTAAACCAAAATCAAAAATATTAGAAGTTGGTTGTGGAGATGGTTCTCTGTGGCTCAAAAATATAAAAAAAATACCAGCTGATTTAGAATTAACTTTAACGGATTTTTCAAGTGGGATGATTAAGGATGCAAAAAATAATCTAAAGGTATTTAAAGGAAAAGCTAAGTTTAAAGTAGTAGATGTTCAAAATATTCCTTTTGAGGATGGTACTTTTGATATAGTAATTGCTAATCATATGCTGTATCATGTTACAGATAAAGAAAAAGCTCTTTCTGAAATATTTAGGGTTTTAAAAGTAGGTGGACAATTTTATGCCTCTACAGTTGGTAAAAAACACCTTCATGAAATGAGAGAAATTGCTGCTAAATTTGATTCTTCACTCTTAAACTGTAAAAGTTGGGATGCTACTCAAAGCTTCCAACTAGAAAATGGTAAAAAGCTTATAGAAAAATGGTTTAGTGAGGTCCAAATTAAACGTTATGAAGATAGTTTAATTGTAACTAAAGCAGAACCTCTTGCAGAATATATTTTTTCTTTACCAGAAATAAAGAGTCTGCTCACAGATAAGAAAAAAATAATTAATTTTTTAAACTTTTTAAGAAATGAAATAGCTAACACCAATGGAATCCACATCACTAAGGATACAGGATTCTTTAAAACAATAAAAAAGTCTTAATTTGAAAGGAAGATAATTAATATGAAAAGTAATAACATTCCATTTTCACCACCAGATATAACAGATAAGGAAATAGAAGAAGTTGTAAAAGTCCTTAAATCAGGATGGATTACATCTGGTCCAAAAGTTGTTGAATTTGAAAAGAAAATAGCAGAATACTGTGAAACAGAAAAAGCAGTTGCAGTTTCAAGTGATACAACCGGTATGGAACTTGTATTAAGAGTAATGGATATAAAAGAAGGAGATGAAGTTATTACAACTCCTTATACTTATGCTTCAACTTCAAATGTAATATGTCATAGAGGCATAAAACCTACATATGTAGACGTTGCTAAAGATAGCTTTTTAATTGATATAAATAAATTAGAAGCTGCTATAACTCCTAAAACAAAAGCTATTCTTTCAGTAGACATAGCTGGACTTCCAGTAGATTATGATGCTATAAGAGCCTTGCTTAAGAAAATTAACAGAGAAGATATTATTTTAATTTCCGATTCCGCTCACTCTTTTGGTGCAAAATATAAAGGAAGAAGAGTTGGAAGTCAAGCTGATTTTCACATATTCTCTTTCCATGCAGTAAAAAACTTCACTACTGCTGAAGGTGGAGCAGTAACCTTTAACAATAATCATTTCCACGGTTTTGATGACCTTTATAAGGTATTTAAATATACTGCTTTAAACGGTCAAACAAAAGATGCTCTTGCAAAGACTAAGCTTGGAGCTTGGCAGTATGATATTTTAACTGATGGTATGAAATGCAACATGACTGACATGCAGGCCGCTATAGGTCTTGCCCAATTTACACGTTATGAAGGAATGTTAAAGCATAGAGCAGCTTTGGTCTCTTTATATAATAAAGCTTTAAGCGACAAACCTTGGGCAATCGTTCCTTGCCTCAAGGATGCTTCGCGTGAATCATCTTATCATCTATACTTACTTAGAATAAAAGATTTTACAGAAGAAAAGCGTAATAAGGTAATAGAAATGCTTGCTGAAGTAGGAGTTCCTACTAATGTTCATTATACTCCTATTCCAATGTTCACTTATTATAAATCACTTGGATATTCTATTTCCAATTATCCTAACACATTTGATCAATACAAAAATGAAATTACTCTTCCTCTATATTCTACACTTTCACTTGAAACTGCAGAATACATTATAAATGAAGTAATAAAAGCTGTTGAAAAAGTAAAATAATATAAAAGGAGCGTTTTATAGCTATGAAAGTAGGATTTTATACCTCACAAAGAGAATACACTGAAAAACAAAAAGAATTTGATACAGCTATTCATGATGTTCTAAAAAACGGAATAGCAACTCTAGGACAACAAGTAAAAGATTTTGAAAAAGCTGTTGAAGAATTTACAGGTGCAAAGCATGCTATTGGTGTAGCTTCTGGTACAGATGCACTAGTTTTAAGTTCTGATATACTTGGTTTTAAAGATGTAAAAGAAGTTATAACTTCACCCTTCACTTTTCTTGCATCTGCTTCATGTATTGCAAGACACGGTGGAAAACCAGTATTTGTAGACATTGATCCCGATACTATATGTATTGATCCTAATAAAATAGAAGAAAAAATAACCGACAATACTGTTGGTATTCTTCCTATACATCTTTTCAGTCAGATGGCTGATATGGATAAGATAATGGATATTGCTTCAAGACATGATTTAAAAGTTCTTGAAGATGCCGCTGAAGCCTTCGGAATGAGATGGCAGGGAGCTGGAGATTCTATGAAACATTCCGGAACTATAGGAGATTTTGGTGTATTTTCTTTCTTCCCAACTAAAACTCTAGGTGGTTACGGTGATGGTGGTATGATTATAACTAATGATGATAATTTAGCTGAGCTTGCTAGACAATATAGGGTTCATGGAGCTTCAAAAAAATATCATTATGATAATTTGGGTTATAATTCAAGACTTGATACAATGCAAGCTGCTATACTTCTTGTAAAAATAAAATATATAAAAGAAGCTATAAGTAAAAGAGAAAAAATTGCTAGTTTATACAAGGAAAGGCTTTCTGGGTGTGAACACATAAGATTTCCTAAAATCAAAGGAAATCAATCTCCTGTTTACTACGCATTTAATATATTAACTGATAGGAGAGATGAGCTTAACGCTTTCCTTAAAGAAAATGAAATTGGAACCAGCATATATTATCCAATGCCTCTTCATCTTCAAAAATGCTTTAGTTATCTTGGATACAAGAAGGGTGATTTTCCTGTAGCTGAAAGAATTTCAAAGGAAATACTTGCACTTCCTATTTATCCTGAATTAACTTTAGATGAAGTAAATTATGTATGCGACAAAATATTAGAGTTTTTTAAAAAGTAATAAAAAATAAAGAGTTTTCATTTTAGAAAACTCTTTATTTTTTATCAAATTTTGATTTATATATTCTTCGCTTATCAAGTGACCACACTGGATCTGACATAGTTCCAGGCTCAATATTTTCAATTGCCTTCTGCATATCAAACATAGATGCATCCATATCATCAAGGTGATGAAGAACCTCTGCCTCAGGAAACATTGGCTTTTTAGGACTTCCATAGTCTGCTTCATAGTGATGTGATAAAATCATATGTTCAAGCATCATGGAAATTTCTTTATCTGCACCAACCTTTTCAGCAGCTTTCTTAACCTTTTCAACTCCAAGAACTATATGCCCCAAAAGCTGTCCTTCCGTACTGTAATCAGTTACTATTCCAAGTTCTGAAGATATCATCTCTTCAAGCTTAGCCATATCATGAAGTATTGCACCTGCAAATATTAGATCACTATTCAAAAATGTATATACTTCACAAACCTTTTCTCCTGCTTTAAGCATGGTAGTTGTATGATATAATAATCCACCTCTAACAGAATGATGATTTTTTTTAGCTGCTGGCCAATACATTAATTTATCTCCAGCATCATCAACAACTTGAAACACAATATTTTTTATATCATCATTTTTAATTTTGTCAATATACTCAAGTATAAGTGCATACATTTCATCAGATGAATATGGTGCGGATGGAACAAAATCAGATATTTGAACATTATCCTCTGGAACTGCCTCTCTTATTTTGTCTACCTTAAGCTGAAGATTATTTTGCCACTCAATTACTGCCGCCCTAACTTTAACTAAAGCATTTGCAGAATATTTATTTTCATCTTCTCCTTGTACATCCCATAGCTTTCCGTTAATATCGCCAGTTTTATCTCCAAAAGTAATGTCTAAATACTTCTTATTATTAGAAGAAACCCTGCATTCTACAGATTTTATTATAAAAAAACTCTCAATTCTATTACCAGATTTAAATTGATTTATTGTCTTTTTTTCCAAAGATACTCCTCCAATCATAAAGTCAACTAAGTTTAATTAAATTATTTACATTTTTACAGTAATTCCATTATAAAATAAATATAAATATTTTTCCTTAACCTTAATACCAGTTATAGTCTCAAGTGCAGCACCATAATAATCTATTTGCATTTTATACCGCTTTTTAATGTTATCCATATCTTCATCTGTAACATAATCAGTTTTATAGTCTAAAAGCACAATTCCATCCTCTTCTTCAAAATACAGGTCAATTATACCCTGAACAATTATATTTTCATTTTCGTATAAATCTTTTTCTAATTCCTTGTATATATCTGTACTTTTAATCCTAACTTGAAACGGAAACTCCTTATATACCTTTTCGGCAGCAAGAACTCTTTTTCCTATGTCGCTATTTAAAAACTTAAGTATTTTTTTTGCATTTACAGTTTCTGCTTGTTTATCAGTTATTATTTCACTTGCTACCATGTTATCAATTTGAGCTTTTATACCTTGCATATCTATTTTACCACCATCTGCATAAAAATTTAAATGCTGCATTACAGAATGAAATACCGTACCCTTTTCTGCAGCGGTAAGTCCTTTAATTTGCTCAAGAAATGTTGGTTTTTTAGCTAGTGATGGCATAAACATCCTTACTCCATATTCCTCTTCTTCAGAAAATTGTCTTTTTAATTCTGTAACAGAAAGTAGTGATGGTAGTTTAGCGGCTTTTTTATATTTATATTTGTAATTGAGTCTTCTTTCTATTTCACCATAATAGCAACTTTCATGGGGCGAATTTTTTATTTCTTCAAGCTTTGTATAAAATAAGCCCAATTTATCTAGTTTTTCATCTTCTTCGTTATTCCATAATCCTATTGCTTCACTTCTCTTTAAAAGAGATACTTCCCATTTAGATTCATCACAAATAAAATTGCTATTTTCTATTTCTTTTCCTGCAGCTTCCCTTAAAATTGAAGCATCCTTATGCCTTATAAGTGACGTACATATCCAATCTAAATAACTCTTACCCTTAATTATTACATCTTCTGAAATCTTCTCACTGCTGATATTAACTGCACTGGCCCATTTTAAGGCAGCTTTTTCAAGGTTAGCTGTTAAACCTGTTATTATGAGTTTTTCTTTTGCTCTAGTAAATGCAACATACAGTATTCTCATTTCTTCTGATAATGTTTCCAGCTTTATCTTGTTTTTTATTGCCTCTTTCATAAGTGTTCCGTATGAAACTCTCTTTTCTAAATCAACATAATCAGGTCCAAAACCAAGTTCATTATGAAATAGTATAGTTTTATTCATATCCATTAAATTAAAATTCTTTCCAGCTCCAGATACAAACACTATTGGAAATTCAAGACCCTTGCTCTTGTGAATACTCATTATTCTAACAACATCTTCATTTTCTCCAAGTATCTTTGCACTTCCCATATCACCACTGCTGACTTTTATTTTATTTATAAAGTTTATGAAGTTAAATAAACCTTTATAACTGGTTTCACTATAAACCTTTGCCTTTTGAAAAAGCATTCTCAAGTTTGCCTGTCTCTGCATTCCACCTTTGACTGCCCCAACATATCCATAATACCCAGTTTCAGTATATAAATGCCATATAAATTCATCTATTGGCATGTATAAGGCTTCTTTTCTCCACCTAATTAACTTATCAATAAAATAGGATATTTTCATGCAAAGTTTATTTTCCACTTTCTCATCGCATGCTTCTTTACCATTTAGAAATTTTTCATAAAAGGTATCTCCTTCAAAAGACTTTATATCTATTAACTCTTCCACTGAAAACCCGCCTATAGGAGACCTTAATACTGCAGCAAAAGGTATATCCTGCATTGGATTATCGATTACCTGTAAAAGAGAAAGCATGGTTTTTATTTCTGGATTTTCAAAATAACCTGAATTTGAATCAGCAAATACAGGTATACCCATTCTCTTTAATTCTTCTGAAAAAACAGTTGACCATTTCTTTGTTGAACGTAAAAGTATGACAATATCCTTGTATCGAGCCTTTCTATAGCTGTTTTTTTCTTTATCAAATACAAAAAAGCTTTTATCTTCTTCGCTGTTTTGTACCATATCAAGTATCTTTTTTCCAACCACTCTAGCTTCAAGCATTATATCAGAAATATCTTCTTCATCTTCCTCTTGTGTTTCTTCTTTACTTTTTTCAATAACATAAAGTTCTATATTTCTATTTATCTTTTCATTTTCTAAATCAAACTCCTTATAATTAGCACCAAGATTTAAAAATTCTGAAACAGTATAATCCATTTCCCCTACAGTAGGTGACATTATCTGTTTAAAAATAAAATTGACACCGTCTAATATTTCCTTTCTACTTCTAAAATTTTTGTAGAGAAGTATCTTTCTATTTTTACAATTTTCATCTTTCTCATAAGTATTATACTTTTCAAGAAATAGCCTTGGATTTGCCTTTCTAAACCTATATATGCTTTGTTTAACATCTCCAACCATAAATAAATTAGGATTGTCTGTATACTTTTTCGATATTGTTCCCATTATTACTTCCTGCACAAGATTACTATCTTGATATTCATCTATTAGTATTTCATCATACTTTTCTCTTATCTCAAGAGCTGCCCTAGAAGGTTTTATATTGTTTTCCTCATCCTTTTCAGTTAAAATATCAAGACACATATGCTCAAAATCGTTAAAGTCTATTGTATTTTTTTTACTTTTATTTCTCCTGTACTTTTCATTAAATTCAATTACAAGCTCCCCGAGCGCCTTCATAAGTGGATACAGCTTGCTTATTTCATTTTTGATTGAGGTTCCATCCCTTGACGTTATATTCATAGCTATATCGTTTAGCTTTTTCTTTACATTATCCCTTATATCTTTAACTAACTTTTGCTTCTCCTTATTAACGTCTTTACCGCATCTTTTCAAAGTGTTAAAAGAAACACCGCTTAGAGCCTTATAGAGCTTATTATAATCATCACAGCTACTTATAAGATTATCTAGCATATTAAGTTCCTCTTTATAGGTTTGAGCATAGCTTTCAAGTGTTGGCTCATTTTCTATTATGTTAAGAGCATTAAAAGAAGCACGCTTCAATCCAGCTAACTCCATTTTTATATTTGCAAGCAAAACCTGTGCCCATTCTGACTTTCCAAATTCAAAGTTTTCATCTATATTAAATTTTTCAACCATAGAATTAATCCATTCATAAGGCCAAGGATTGCTCATAGCAAAATTATATAAATTCATTACAGTTTCAAACAATACGGAATCATTTTTATTACTGCAATAACTTTCTAAAAGTTGAAAAAACATAGAATTACTATTTTCTTGAGCTTTTAAATATTTTTCATCAAATAATTCCTCAAGAGTTTCATTTTTTAAAAGAACCATTTCAGTTTCATCACCAACTCTAAAGTCCGGATCTATATCTATATAATGAAAATTGTTCTTTATTACATCAAGGCAAAAAGAATGTATAGTTGTTATTTTAGCTTTATTTAAAAGTGCAAGCTGCCTTTGAATTGTTTTAGAATTTGGATTTTTATAAAGCTTTTCTGAAATTGCCTTTCCTATTCTCTCTCTCATTTCTGATGCCGCCGCATTTGTAAAAGTAACAACTAAAAGTCTGTCTATATCAACTGGATTTTCTTCATCGGTTATTATCTTTATTATCCGCTCAACAAGTACTGCAGTTTTACCAGAACCAGCAGCTGCTGCTACAAGGAGGTTAGAGCCCCTTGAATTTATTGCCTCAAGTTGTTCATCAGTCCACATACTTTTACTCATTTTCCTCCTCTCCTTTTTCACTTTCAATAAGCTTCCAAACCTCATCATCCTTCTTATCATCTATATATCTATAATTGTTGTCTTCAAACTCCATATCAAACCTGCAAATTGAAGAATATATACAATATTCACAAGGAGTATTTTCCTTCTTTTTATAAGGATTTATTTTTATATTCCCATCTATAAGCTTATTGCAGTTTTCCATTATTACATTTCTTACATGACTTATTAAAAGCTCAAACTGGCTGCTACTAATAGCTGAAGATTTTCCAAGATTTCCATCCTTTTTTATGGAAGCTGGTATAATTACAGAACTTCCTTCCATTTCCTTATCCATTTCTTTTATTATATCTGGATCAGAAAGTAAAAGTCCCTTCATTTTAAAACTTTTTAATATTTCTTCTCTTATCTCTTCATCTGTCATATCCTTTTTATTCTTTACAACAGGATTATCCATCTTGAGATAAAGTGCACCCGCTGGAAATATATTTTCACCCTCATTCTCCATTATTGCATCCAAATACAATAAAAGTTGAATTTCAAGACCATAATATACATCTGATAATTTAAATATTTTATTTCCAGACTTATAGTCAATAATTCTTATATAGGTTTTGCCATCCTTCTCAAGCATATCTATTCTATCAATTCTACCTGTTAAAACCACTTTTCTTCCACCGTCAATTTCCACTATTATTGGCGGATAATTACCTCCGTTTTCAAAAGAAACTTCATAACCAACTGGTGCAAAATTTCCTCTCTTAAAATGCTCTGTAACAATTTCAGAAGTTTTTAACAGAACTCTTTTTATTCTCCCTGTAAAATAAGCATTTTTAGGAGAGCTATTAAATATAGAGTTATCATTATTTCCTATTTCCCTAGCAACGATATCTGATATAATTCTTTCCCTAATTTTTTCATCCACATCTTGCCACTTTATATCGTTTTTCTTTATTTCAACACAGAACTCATCTATTACCTTATGCATAAAAGAACCAATATCTGGTGCTGTTAAATTAAACATTTTTCTTTCCTTGAGCTTTAACCCATATTGAACATAATAAGCAAAAGGACATGCAATATATTTCTCAAATCTAGATACACTCATTTTAGGATTTGTTCCATAAAGCTTTTCGGCTTTCTCTTTGCTTATTGAATCAACTTGATTTGTATAAAACATTCCAGATAAAATATTTTCAGATATATTAGCCCACTTTTCATCTTTAGAATAATATCTATACACATCTCTCCAAAGCTCACTTCTATAATTATCATCAATGCTTTTTCTAAAAGCAAATACCATTTCATTAAAGGTTGGTATTTGTGAGGAAATTAAGTTTACATTTTCTTCGTCATCTTCACTTTTTATAATATCACTTTGTACATTCATTAGCGGGAACAAGGTTTTTAATCTATTTATTATTATTGATGGTCTTAAAGATTTCCCTTCAATATCTGACATTGGATAACTTACAATTAAATTATCAGAACAATTAGTAAGTGTTGTATATACTAAAAATTGCTCTTCAAAAGCCCTTGTTTTTGTATCCTTTGCAAGTTCAACACCTTTTTCTAAAAGTAAATTTCTATCATTATCCGAGAGTATGCCTTCCTCAAGTCCTGCTGATGGAAAAATCCCATCATTTACACCAACTATAAACAAATTTTTAATGCAATGACTTTTTAAACGACTTACACTTCCAACTATAACCTGATCAAGTGAGGAAGGTATTAACCCCATTTCATGCTCTTTAAAACCCATTAAAAGTATTTTTGAAAACTTATCAAGATTTACCTTTTCATCTCCCATTACTTCTACAATCTGATTCATGAGTTCCATTATTACATTCCAAATTTGACTGTATATATTAGCAAGTACTTGCTTTCCCTCTTCTTTAAACTCACCTATAAGCTTTTCAACCTTTTCTGGAGCATCTATCTCATTTAAAAACTCAAATAAAGCAGTGCATATTTCAGCTGCAGTATTTCTTCTCACTATTTTTTCTCTAAAATTTTTAAAGGGTTCAATTATTTTTTTTCTTATATCATTAATTCTAATTAATTTCTGCTGAGTCTCTTCGGAACATTCTCTTTCAAAATCATTATCATAAATATTATAATCCCAGCTATCCATAAGAACCCATTTTTTTCTGCCTTTTATTCCTGCTGCAAGAACATAATTTTCTATTAAATCTATGTCTTCTGCTTCTATATTTGAAAAGCCAGATTTAAGATATCTAAATACTGCTTCGTAAGACCAGTTTTTAACAAACACTTCCATTATTGAATTCACTAAAACTACAAGATTATTATCTTCTATGCTTCTTTTTTGGTCCATAAAATATGGTATTCCATATTCTTTAAAAATAACAGAAACTACCTTTTCATAGCTTTCAAGATTTCCTGCCACTACAGCTATATCATTTAATCTATAATCTTTGTCCCTACAAAGCGATATTATCTCCCTTGCAACACCTTCTATCTCAGAAAAACTATTGGCCGAATTATATATCTTTATATTAGATGTTTTTTCTTTAAATATTTCATATGGAAAAGCATATAAATTGTTTTCAATAAATGCCAGTTCTTTATTTTCACTAAACCTAGGAAAAGGCTTTTTATTAAGAAATACTGGTTTTTCAAGTTTTATATTATTTTCAGCAGCTATTTTAAGTATTTTATTTTCTGTGCTTTCTGTTACCGAAAAAATATCTGCTCCCGTAAACTTTCTTTCTCCATCCATACACAAAGTAATATTTACTCTAGAGCATTTTTTCATAAGCTTTTCTATTATGCTATATTGTTGAGGAGTAAAACTTGAAAACTCATCTATCCATACTTCAGCTCCATTAAAGGCAGTTGTGTAATCAATTTTTTCTCTCAATACTGTAAGATCATCGTCTGGATCAATATAATTTTTTTCCATAAGATTATTAAATTCTCTATAAATAAGGCTTAAGTCATATAATTTATTTTTAAGCTCTTCATTTTCTATTTTATTTATTACATTCACTAAGATATCCGGGGTAACTTCATATTTTTTAAATTCACTTATGCTTTCTGCTACAGTATCTACAAAGCCTTGTTTTCGAGCTGCAGCACTAAAGGTTTTAAGTTCTTCCTTATACTTATCCATTATGTGATATATAAGCATATTTCTTCCTGCAGAATTTAAATGACTTCTAGTTACTCCTCCAATTTCACTAAACACTTTATAAGCTAATCTTTTAAAACTGAGTACTTTTACTCTAAGAGCTGCTTTTTCACCTATAACATTTAATATATTTTTTTCAGATTGAAACGAGAATTGTTCCGGTACAATGAAAATAAGAGGCATATTGCCTCCATCCTTTACTTTCTTATTCATATTTTCTATACAAAACTGGCTTTTGCCACTGCCGGCTCTTCCATAGATAAATCTCAAGCTCATGAGCAACACACCCCTTATCAGTTAACAATACACAATTCACAGTTCACAATTAGTGTAGATTTATTTCCTTACGCCAAACAAATCTTTAAATTTTCTATGTAAGCAAAAATTATCCATAACCGTATACTTTGAATTGTGAACTGTGAATTATTTTTTACTTGTATATAGGAAATTTTCTGCAAAGTTCTGTAACTTTATTTCTTAAGTCACTTAAGTCCTTATCTCTATTATCAATAGCATAATTTATAAAATAAGCTATTTGCTTCATCTCTTCTTCTTTAAATCCTCTTGTTGTAACAGCTGGAGTTCCTATTCTTATTCCACTTGTTACAAAAGGGCTTTTTGTTTCAAAAGGTATTGTATTTTTATTTGCAGTAATTCCGATTGAATCAAGTAAATGCTCTGCATCTTTTCCCGTAATATCCTTATTAGTTAAATCTACGAGTATAAGATGATTATCTGTACCACCTGAAACCAATCTAAAACCATACTTTGTAAGTTCATCTGCAAGAACTTTAGCATTCTGCACTATCTGCTTTGAATAATCCTTAAAGTCATCTTTTAAAGCTTCACCAAAGCACACTGCTTTAGCCGCAATTATGTGCATTAAAGGTCCACCCTGCATTCCTGGGAAAATAGCCTTATCAATAGCCTTAGCATACTTCTCCTTACAAAGTATTGCTCCTCCTCTAGGACCTCTTAAAGTTTTATGTGTAGTTGTTGTAACAAAGTCTGCATATGGAACTGGTGATGGGTGAAGCCCTGCCGCTACAATTCCAGCGATATGAGCCATATCAACCATTAGATAAGCTCCAACTTCATCACATACTTCTCTAAATTTTGCAAAATCAATAACCCTTGGATATGCACTTGCACCTGCAACTATAATTTTAGGTTTACATTCAATTGCTTTTTTTCTCAATTCTTCATAGTCGATTTGTTCAGTTTCTTTATTAACTCCGTATGAAACTACATTAAAAAGCTTTCCAGAAAAATTAACAGGACTTCCATGTGTCAAATGACCGCCGTGGCTTAAATCCATTCCCATTATAGTATCTCCTGGGTTTAACATAGCAAAATAAACTCCCATATTTGCCTGTGAACCGGAATGAGGTTGAACATTAACATGTTCCGCACCAAAAAGTTTTTTAAGTCTGTCCTTTGCAAGCTCTTCAACTTTATCTACAACATAGCATCCACCATAATATCTTTTTCCTGGATACCCTTCTGCATACTTATTTGTAAGATATGACCCCATTGCTTCCATAACTGCTTTACTTGTAAAATTCTCTGATGCTATAAGCTCTATATTATCTTCCTGTCTTTTATGTTCTTCATTTATTATTGAATAAACTTCAGAATCTTCGTTTTTTATGTTTTCAAAATCCATTTTGTAAGCCCCCTGGTTCTATAATTTAATGATTTAGTGTAACTTTAATTATGTGTAAATTATATAACAAAATATTATGGAATTCAAATAAAAGTTTATGTTATAATGATTTCTGAACTTGTCTTTAGAAAGGTACGGATACTTATGCAAGAAAATAAAGTTTTAAATCTAGCAGCACATGCTGGTAAAATAATACTTCAAAATGGTGCTGAAACCTATAGAGTTGAAGAAACCATGGTAAAAATTTGTACAGCCTTTAATATAAAAGATGCAGATAGCTTTGTAACACCTACAGGTATAATGCTCTCAATTACATGTAATAATGGTGAAATAGTTTCTGCTGTAAGAAGAGTTCAAAATAGAACTGTAAATTTAGAAAAAATATCTAAAATAAATGATTTATCAAGAACAATACAAAAGAATAAATTATCCATAGATGATGTTGAAAAAGAGCTAAAGGCTATCGAAGGTAGTGAAAGCTATTCAAGCTGTATAATGGTTTTTTTTGCTGGAATAGGGGCGGCATTTTTCACTCTTCTCTTTGGTGGAGGCTTAAATGATTCTTTTGTGGCATTAGTTACAGGTTTTTTGATAAAAAGTGTTTCAACAATTTTTTCAAAAATAAACCTAAATGATTTTTTTGTTAATATTATAGGTGGTTCTATTGCAGCATTAGTAGCCTTAATTTTTTACAAACTAGGATTAATAAACTCCGTTGATAAAAGTATAATAGGTTCTATAATGCTTCTAGTTCCTGGGCTTTCTATTACAAATGCTGTTAGAGATACTATAGCTGGTGATCTTGTTTCTGGAGTTGCACGTGGTCTTGAAGCCTTTCTTACTGCTGTAGCAATTGCTGCCGGAACTGGTATTGTATTTAAAATTTGGATTACTTTCTTTGGGGGAATAAACATATGATATTAAATTCTATTTATGCAGCTGTGGCGTCTTTTGCTTTTGCTGTATTATACCATATAAAAGGTAAATCAATGATTTTTTCAGCCATAGGCGGGGGACTTGGTTGGTTTGTATACCTTATTCTAATTCGTTATAATAATTCTGTAACTGCAGCCTTATTTTGGGCCTCTATAACTGTAGCTATATATTCAGAGATAATGGCAAGAGTACTTAAGCATCCAGTTACTGTTTTTATATTATGCGGAATAATACCCTTAGTTCCTGGAAATGGAATGTACTATACAATGTATGAAACTATAGGCGGAAACCTAAAAAAAGCAGGTCATTGGGGTTTTCAAACACTCATGTCTGCTGGTTCCATAGCTATTGCTATAGTTTTTGTTTCATCAGTAACAAAATTAATAAAATCAAGAAATATATTATTAAAAAGGTAGTAATCTATTTTACAAACATCATAAGTGTAGAAATAAGATCATCTACCTTTTTTTCTCTGTCATCGTCTTCAATTAAACATATATTATCATATGCCACACAATTTTTAGCATAACTTTTAAGCATAAGACCACCTATTTTATTTACAGCAGCTCTTACAGCGGCAATCTGCACTACTACATCCTTGCAAGAAGCATCATTTTCAATCATTTTTTCTATTCCTTTTACCTGTCCTTCAATTTTTCTAAGTCTTGTTATTAACTCTTTTTTATTTTTTTCTTCTTTGCTTTCCAAAAGATTCACTCTCCAAAAATATAATTTATAGAATCAGTGCACAACTTACAATGCACAATTAATGTTGATTTTTCTCCGTTTCGCCATAAAAAATCTTTAAATATGTTTTCTAAAGTTATAGATTTATCTGACGTAGAAAAGATAAACCTTCATTAATTGTAAACTACTGTTCATTGTGAATTGCGCACTAAAAAATATTATTTGTAAAACTTTAATAACATCAATATAAAACTTCTACTGTTCTTCTTTTTCTTCCTCTTTAGTTATGCCAATTCCAAGTTCACAAAGCTGCTTTTCATCTACAACATTTGGTGCTTCGGTTAATGGACAATATGCATTTTGATTTTTAGGGAAGGTTATTACATCTTTTATATTCTCAGTTCCAGCAAGGAACATTATCATTCTGTCAAAACCATACGCTAAACCTGCATGTGGTGGTGGTCCAAATTTAAAGGCTTCAAGAAGGAACCCAAATCTTTCCCATGCACTTTCTTTTGTAAAACCAAGAACCTTAAACATTCTTTCTTGAAGTGCAGTATCGTGTATTCTTACACTTCCTCCGCCAAGTTCTTCTCCATTTAAAACTATGTCATAAGCTTTAGCTCTAACTCTTCCAGGATCACTTTCAAGATACTGAATATCTTCATCCATAGGCATAGTAAATGGATGATGCTCAGCTTGAAATCTTCCTTCTTCTTCATTATAAGATAATAGTGGAAATTCTGTAACCCATACGAATCTAAATTCCTTGTTATCCTTCAATAAATCAAGTTCTTTGCACATGTGAAGTCTAAGTGCACCTAGTGCCTGAAGAACTACTGAATTTTTATCTGCAACAATTAAAATTAAATCTCCAACCTTAGCATCTACTGATTTTAATACAGCAGCTAACTCTTCTTCCTTTAAGAATTTTGCTATAGGTGACTTTATTTCATTTTCTTTGTAAGCTATCCACGCAAGTCCCTTTGCCTTATAAGTCTTTACAAATTCTCCAAGCTTATCTATTTGCTTTCTACCCATATCAGCACAGTTTGGAACTTTAATTGCTCTAACACTTCCACCTGCTTCTATTGCAGATTTAAATACTTTAAAGTCACAACCTTCAACTGCTTTTGTTATATCATTTATTTCCATACCAAATCTTAAATCCGGTTTATCCGAGCCGTATTTTTCCATAGCAATCTTCCATGGCATTCTCTCTATAGGAAGTTTAACATCAACTCCTGCAATTTCTTTAAATACTTTTTTTATAAGCTCTTCATTTACTGCAATTACATCATCTTCTTCAACGAAGGAAAGCTCCATATCAACCTGAGTAAATTCTGGCTGTCTATTTGCTCTTAAATCTTCATCTCTAAAGCATTTTACTATCTGAAAATACTTATCATATCCAGATACCATTAAGAGCTGCTTAAATAATTGTGGAGATTGAGGAAGTGCATAAAACTTTCCTTGAAAATTTCTACTTGGAACTAAATAATCTCTTGCACCTTCTGGAGTACTTTTAGTAAGCATAGGTGTTTCCATTTCTAAGAATCCCTTTTCATCAAGAAAATCCCTTATGACCTTTGCAGCTTTATGCCTTATTTTAAATATCCTCTGCATATCTGGTCTTCTAAGATCAAGATATCTATATTTAAGTCTTATGTTTTCAGCCGCATCCAAATCTTCTTTTATGTATATTGGTGGAGTTTCACTTTCAGATAATATCCTTATATTCTCTCCTTGAAGTTCTACCATACCTGTTGGCATACTTTCATTTGGTGATTCTCTCTTAACAATTTTACCTGTAACTGCAATGCAATATTCACTTTTAACAAGGTCTGCTTTTTTAAAAGCTTCACTGTTAATTGCATCTCCAAATACAACTTGAAGTATTCCTTCTCTATCTCTTAAATCAATAAAAACAAGTCCTCCAAGATTTCTCTTTTTTTGAACCCATCCCATAACAGTTTCTACATTTCCAATATGGCTCTCTCTAAGATCACCGCACATGGTAGTTCTCTTTAGTCCTCTTAAAGATTCTCCCATTTATTATTCCTCCTAAAAATTTAGTTATTTAGGCATCTAAAAGAAAATAACAATTCCCTATTACGCAAAATTAGACGCTAGATGAACTCGTTATCTTTTGAACATGCCTTATATAAAGTTTCAAGAAATTTTAATTTTCCATCAACCTTTTCTTCAATTCTTCTAGTATACTCTCTTACATCTTTCAAATTACCATATCTTTCTATTCTGTTAGTATCTCTAAATATTATTTTAGATACTCCATTAGAACCTATGGCTATTATTGTTTGTTTATCTTCTATCATTTCAACATTATATATGCATTCTTTTCCATTAACGGAATAGCCAACATTTTCAAGATTTCCAACCATGTTTTTTTGCCTATACATATAATAAGGCTTCATATTCAAGGTATAAGCACAATTTAAAGTTTCCTCATGCATAGCATTTAATTCATTTTGATTCGGAATCTTCATCTTTACATTATTAAGTACATTTTCAAACATCTTAGAACCTCTTTTAAGTGCAAGTCCATGAACAGTTATGCTTTCAGGCCTTAATTTTATTATCTCGCTGCATGTGTTTTTAACCTTAAGAGTATTTTCACCTGGAAGTCCTATAATGATATCCATATTAATATTATCAAATCCAACTTTTCTTGACAAATAAAATTTATCTATTACATCCTCAGCTGAATGCTTCCTTCCAATTAATCTCAAAGTATCATCATTCATGGTTTGAGGATTTATGCTTATTCTACTCACTCCATATTTCTTCATAGACATTAACTTTTCATAAGTTATACTGTCTGGTCTTCCACATTCAACAGTAAATTCTTTTACCCTAACCTTAAGCAGGTTATCATATATACTTTTCATAACATATTCAAACTGCCTATTATCTACAGAGGTTGGTGTTCCTCCACCAAAATATATGCTTTCAATAGTTAATCCTTTTTTATCTATAAAAGCTGCAGTTTTTTCTATTTCATAAATCATTGCCTTAAGATAATCATCCACAAGGTTTCTGCAATTAGCTATAGTATCTGATATAAATGAGCAATAAAGGCATCTTGTTGGACAAAACGGCATACCAATATAAATGCTGATCGTTTTTACGTCATCATTTACGATTTCTTTCTCTCTTCTAGCAACTTCAATGCACAACTTGGTTTTGTTTTCCTCTGTTAAACTATGATGTTTAAAATAATCTATTATTTCTTTATCAGTTTTGTTTTCTTCCATGAGCTTTAAAGCTATCTTACTAGGTCTTATACCTATTAAAGTACCCCAAGGAAGTATTTTTCCTGTAAGCTTTGTAAAATACTTAAAAATAGCAATTTTTACATTTGACTTATCTTTCAGCGAACTATCAAATTTATAGCTTTCTATTTCTTTACTAGATGCTATATAAACACAATTGTCTTCAACTCTTATGCTGTAATCCCAATCATTTGAAATAATTAACTCAACAGCATCAAAGAATAAGCTTAATATGTGGTATACATCATAGGAATAAAAATCATCATTTAATTTAACTTTTATCATTATAACCTCTTCCTATAAAAATGGGTTTGATTGTCTTTCAAATCCTATTGTTGTTTCTTGACCATGACCTGGATAAACCTTAACCTTATCATCAAGCTTCATGAGCTTATCCTTAATACTTCTTATTAAAGTATCGTAATCTCCTCCAGGGAAATCAGTTCTTCCAACTGAACTATTAAATAAGGTATCACCAGAAAACAAACTATTTTCTATGAGATAGCACATACCCCCAGGCGTGTGTCCCGGAGTTTCTATGCACTTTATGGTCTTATTTCCAAACTTTAAGATATCGCCATCTTTAACAAACTTATTTGCATTTTCATCTCTAGCACCAAACATATATTCTTCTTTATCTATGAGCTCAGAATCCTTTTTTGACATATACACATCAACTGCATATTTATTTCTAAACTCTGCTACAGCCGCAGTATGATCCGCATGACCATGAGTAAGAATTATAAACTTAAGCTTAGATCCAATCTTATCAAATTCATCTAAAAGCATTTTAGCGTCATCGCCTGGGTCTATAATTATGCTCTCGTTTGTAGTCTCATCTATGACAATATAACAATTAGTCATATAACTTCCTGCAGGTATTATGCCTATTTTCATTATAATCCCCTCCTTAAAAAACCTTTTTGCTATCTAAAATAATGGTCACAGGTCCATCATTCTCAATAGAAACCTTCATGTCTGCCCCAAATTTTCCGGTTTGCACAACGCTTATTTCACTTTTGCACTGTTTAACAAATTCATTATAAAGTATTTCTGCCTCTTCTCCATTTAGTGCATTCATAAAATTAGGTCTTCTGCCTCTTCTACAATCTCCATAAAGCGTAAACTGAGAAATTATAAGAAGTCCTCCGTTAATGTCTTTTAAAGATTTATTCATTTTATTAGCTTCATCTTCAAAAATTCTAAGATTAACTATTTTATCTTTCAAGTACTTTATATCTTCTCCAGTATCCTCCTTAGTTATGCCAAGAAGAACATTAAGACCTTTTCCTATTTTTCCAATAGTCTTTCCAGAAACCTCAACTGACGAAGAATTCACTCTTTGAATAACTGCTCTCAAAAGTACCACCTCAAAATCTAACTATTTGTTCTGTACACATCAGTTATACCTTTTAATTTTTTAATCTTTTTCATCAAAATAGCAAGATGTTCAACATCCTGTATTCTCATTTTAACATTTACAAAGGCAGAATTATTCTTTGAAGTCTTAGCATTAATTGAATCCATTGAAATATTCATAGAGGTTATAACTTCAACTACATCTGCTAAAAGCCCCTGCCTATCTTCACCTTTTATTTCAAGCTCCGCTATATAGCTTTCATTTTTTGCTTTTCCCCAATTTACTTCTATAATTCTTGAACTATCCTCTTTTATGAGATTGTTCATATTGGAACAGTCCGTTCTATGTACAGATACACCTCTGCCTTTAGTTATATATCCTATGATAGCATCTCCCGGTACAGGATTGCAGCATTTTGCAAATCTAACCAGAACATCCGAAACTCCTTTTACTGTTATGCCAAGCTTTTGTGAAGCCCCAGCTTCCTTCTTATTCTTATTTTCCTTGTTTATTTGCTCCTTTATATCCTTTAATGCTTCTTCGTTTGAAACCTTGCTAGCATCCTTTTTAGATTTATCATAAATATCCTTAAATCTATCGACTATCATAGAAGCTGTTACAGAACCAATTCCAACATTAGCATATATATCTACAATAGAATTCATATTATACTTTTTAAGTATTATATCGAGTATTTCTCCCTTAGCCATCTCTCCAAAATTAAATTCGCGCTTTTTAGCCTCTTTTTCGAGCATTTCTTTTCCCTTAGCAATATTCTCATCTCTTTTAGCCTTTTTAAACCATGCTCTTATTTTGCTCTTAGCTTGATTACTCGTAACATATGTAAGCCATTCTATATTGGGTCCTTTAGGAAGTGATGTTGTAAGTATTTCCACTATTTCTCCAGTTTTTAATTTATAGTCAAGTGGGACTATTTTGCCATTTATTTTTGCACCTACACACTTATTTCCAACATCTGTATGTATTTTATATGCAAAATCAACTGGAGTAGCATTATATGGCAGGTTTATAACCTTTCCGTTAGGTGTAAACACAAACACTTCGTCTGAAAACAGATCTATTTTAAAATTTTCCATAAATTCTTCAGCATTAGGTGTTTCTCTCTGCCAATCAAGCATTTCTCTTATCCAGGTAAGTTTTGTATCGCTGTTTTCCTCTTCTTTTGGATTTTGCTGAGGAGTTTCAACTATTCCCTCTTTATACTTCCAATGAGCTGCTATACCATATTCAGCTGTCTTATGCATATCATGAGTTCTTATTTGAATTTCAAAGGGTTTTCCTTCTGGACCTATTACTGTAGAATGAAGTGATTGATACATGTTTGGCTTTGGCATGGCAATATAATCTTTAAATCGTCCCGGCATAGGCTTATACATGGTATGAACTATTCCTAAAGCTGCATAACAATCCTTAACCGTATTGACAAGTATTCTTACTGCAGTTAAATCAAAAATTTGATCTATGGCTTTACTTTTATTAACCATTTTTCTATATATACTATAAAAATGCTTTGGTCTTCCATCTATATCAGATTCTATTCCTGATTTAGCTAAATTATCCTTAAGTTCCTGTAAAATTTTCTTTATGTATGCTTCTCTTTCCACTCTTTTTTCAGAAATGGCTTCTACCAAAGAATAATACTCCTCTGGCTTTAAATATCTAAAGGATAAATCTTCAAGTTCCCATTTTATTTTTGACATACCAAGCCTGTGAGCAAGAGGTGCGTATATATCTAAGGTTTCCTTAGCCTTTTGTTTCTGCTTTTGTACAGCTTTATATTTGAGGGTACGCATATTATGAAGTCTATCTGCAAGTTTAATTATTATTACTCTTATATCTTTTGCCATAGCAAGAAGCATCTTCCTAACATTATCTGCCTGCTGCTCTTCTTTAGTCTTGTAAGTTATTTTTTCAAGTTTAGTAACACCTTCAACCAGGTCGGCAACTTCCTTACTAAACATATTAGTTATATCTTCATAATTATAGTTTGTATCTTCTATAACATCATGAAGTATCCCGGCCGTTATAGTACTTGTATCCATTCCCATTTCTGCTAATATACACGCTACATCAACAGGATGATTTATATATGGCTCACCTGATTCTCTTTTTTGAGTTTCATGTGCTTTAAGAGCAAAATTATATGCCTTTGTGACAAAATCTTTATCTACATTATTACAATTTTGATTTATTTTTTGTATCAAATCGGACAACTCTGCCATCTATCATACTCTCCTAAAATCAAAGGCTGGTCAAAAAACCAGCCGCCTATTTTCTAATATTATATACAATAGTATACATTTTAATTTATTAATTGTAAAGTTAATAATATAATATTATTTAAACATCATATTGAACTAATGATATCACATCATAATCTTTTAATTTGTCTCTTCCTTTTAAATCTGTAAGTTCTATAACAAACTCTGCACCTACAAGTTCTGCACCTAACTTTTCTATCAATTCTGCAACTGCCTCGATTGTACCTCCTGTAGCCAACAAATCATCTACTATAACAACCTTCTGACCTGGTTTTATAGCATCCTTATGTACTTCTAAAGAATCCTTTCCATACTCAAGATCGTATTCTACCGCTACTGTATCACTTGGAAGCTTTCCCTTTTTTCTTACAGGAACAAAAGCGGCCCCAATTTTATATGCTAGTGGTGCTCCAAATATAAAGCCCCTAGCTTCTGGCCCAACTACCACATCAACATTTTTATCCTTAATGTATTCTGCTAAAGAATCTATTGTATATTTATATGCTTCTTTGTCATTTATCAAAGTTGTTATATCCTTAAAACTTATTCCCTCTTTAGGAAAACCTTCAATAACTCTTATTTTACTTTTTAAATCCATCAAACTTTCCCCCTTAGGCATTTTAATATTATTTAATTTTAATATGTATAACATCAAAACTACAATATATGTGTAAATAACTTATCAGCTAATAAACGTTAAATACATTCTGTTTACCATTAACTTCATTATTTAAGTATTTTGCTATTTGAAGAGCCCTATAGCTATCAGACGTAGTAAATAATTCAACTGCAATTTTAGCATTGTCCATTCTTCCGACAGCATTTAAGGTTGGTTCAACAGAAGCAGAAATAATTTTTATAGCTTCATAATCTATTTTTTTTATATCTTTTAATTTTATTAATGCATTTATTCCATAATTATTAGTAGTTATTAGTCTTTTCAATCCTTCTTCAATTAATACCTTATTTTCGTTATATGGTCTTTGTGTCTTTGATATTACTCCAACGGCAACCAAATCTAAGTACTTATTTACACATTTCATCTCATAATAAGTAGAAATTGCTTGGCATAGCTTAAAAACAATTCCACACCCAGCTAAATCCTTAAATGGGTACCTACATCCTTCTTGATTAGGATTAATGAGAAGCATATTGGCAAGCTTTTTATACTGTCTATGATAGTCAACCACAACAACATCAATACCTAATTTTCTACACAAACAGATTCCGTCTTCTGAGTTTGTTCCACAACCCACAGCCAAAAGCAAATTTGCTCCAAGATATTTTATGCTATTGTTTATATATCGTTCACTGATTTCAAAATTCTGATTAAAATCATCTGGTATAAAATATTCTACATCAGCATTTAAATATTTTAAAACAAGCATAATTATTGACATGCTTATTATACTATCCACATCATAATACCCATATAGAACTATTTTTTCTCTATTATTAATAGCTTTAACTATTCTTTTTAATGTACAATCCATTCCTTTAAGCAAAAATGGATTATACATTTTACTTATTCTAAAGTAATGTAAAGTTTCTTCTGCTCTTCCCATTTTTATTCCTCCGAATTTGTAGAAAACAAATATATTATAATGTATTTCGAAACATTTTACAAATACTTTTTGAAAACTTATTTAACTTTATACTAACAAAAATCTGATCATAATACACTTTTTGTAAAATCAGCTTTGTACAAATAAAAAAACAGCTTAAAGCTGTTTTTTTATTTTGAAACTGCCACTCTTTTAAGTGCCTTTTTTTTGTCTGACTTATTCTTAAATATTACCCATAAAGGACTTGCTATAAATATTGAAGAATAACAACCAGATATAATTCCAACTAATAACGGTTCTGTAAATGCCCTTATAGAAGGAACAAATACGTGCATAGAAGTAATTGCTATTATAACCGTTAATACAGTGTATATTGATCTTGTAATTGTTTGAGTAATACTTGTATTTGCAAGCTCTGCATTGCTCATTCTTCTGCTCTTCCTCTGATTTTCTCTTATTCTATCAAATACAACTACAGTATCAGTTATAGAATAACCTATTATTGTAAGCATACCTGCTATAAATTCCGAATTAACAGTTCTATTAAAAATAGCATAAAAAGCAAGTGTAATAAATACATCATGAACAAGGGATATTAGAGCTGCCGCACCAAATTTAAATTCAAATCTCCAACCTATATATAAAAGAACAAAAACATTTGCAATTATTAAAGCATATACAGCTTTTTTTTCAAGTTCTTTTCCTACAGAACCACTAATTCTCTCAGTAGAAGATGGTGCTTTCTCCTTTAAGCTATATTTTTGCTTTATATCATTAAATACTTTTGTCTGCTGTGCATCTGTCATCTGTCCACTTTTAATTTCTATACCTTTGTTTCCATCAACTTTGTTTATAGTAGCATCACTAACATATTTATTTACTATTTTTTGTATATCCTCTTTGTTAAAGGACTTGCCAATATTAATATCTATTATATTTCCTCCAGCAAAGTCTATACCAAAATTAAGGGGACTACCTGTGCTTGATGCTCTGTATACCATAAATCCTATTCCTAATATTATTATGGATAAGGATATGGCAAACCAAATCTTGGTGCGTTCAACAATCTTAAGCATTATTATCCCCCCTTAAGTTTACTCCAAAATGCGAAGCCTTATTTATTAATCCAATATTAATAGCCCAACTTATTAAATGTTTTGATACAATAATTGCAGTAAACATACTTGTAATAACACCTATAACAAGGGTAAGTGCAAAACCTTTTACCTGGCCAATTCCAAGTGCATAAAGCACGCATCCTGTGATAATAGTAGTAACATTTGAGTCAACTATTGAAGACATAGCTCTATGGAATCCTGCTTCAAAAGCCGATCTCACAGGTTTACCAAGCTTGAGTTCTTCTTTAAATCTTTCAAATATAAGTACATTAGCATCTACAGCCATACCTATTGTAAGAATTAATCCTGCAATACCTGAAAGTGTAAGTGTTGCCTTTATAGTTACAAATATAAATAGAACAAGCACTATAAATAAAACTAAAGCTATATTTGCCATAAGTCCTGGAATTCTATATACAAGAAGCATAAATATAAATATCAATCCTATTGCTATTTCTGCTGCAAATATACTTTTAGGAAGTGCATCTGCTCCAAGAGATGCTCCAACTATCTGCGACTGTACTACCTTAAGTTTTACTGGAAGAGCACCGGATTTTATTATATCAGCCCTATTTTTAGCCTCTTCAAGGCTGGCGCTTCCTTCTATAATTGCCTGACCATTTGTTATTGCAACATCTACAGTAGGATCTGTAATTTTTTGATCATCCATGTAAATTGTTATTTTTTGACCTAAAAACTTTTGAGTTGCTGCTGCAAACTTCTTTGTGCCTGCTGGTTTAAGCTCCAAATTTATTATAGGTTTTTGAGTTTCCTGGCTTATAGACGCACTAGCATCCTTCACATCATCGCCTGTAAGTATAATACCTCCATTTGGATCTTTAAAGGTTAGTTTTCCAGTTTTTCCTATAAGATTTATAACTTCATCTTTATCAAATTTACCTGGAACATCTATTCTTATTTTATTATTTCCTTCCTTTGAAACAGCTGTTTCACTAACTCCAAGTTTATTGATTCTAAGATTTATAAGATCTATAGTTTTTTCTATTGCTGTATTATCAGCTTTTCCCTGAATTTCTTCCACAACAGAAACTCCACCCTGTAAATCCAGACCTTTGCTTAACATTTGGCTAAAAGATTTTACTCTATAATCTCCAACATTAAGACCAAAAGCTCCAATGTAAGATAAAATTCCTATTACTAATACACTAAGTACTAGTAATACCGCACTTTTCTTCTTCATGTTTATCCCCCTTCATTAGGTAAATATAATTATATAATATAGTTCTTCAATTACTAATCTAAATATAAATTTACAACGATTTACATACTTTTTAATTATACTTCTTATGGTAAATGCAGTCAATACATTATATATTCTATTCTTCCATAATTTTGGATTTTAATGCAATTGCGCACTCTATTCTTTTTTTCTGCATTTTACACCCTAATTCATAAGGTACATGAATATCATTGTTAAAGTTGTAATTATTTGCTTGACATCCTCCACTGCAATAAAATCTAGCCCAGCATTCCATGCATTTAGGCTTTTTATAGATATTAGCTTCTTTAAACTCATTTGAGATTTTCGTATCTATATCGTCTTCAAATACTGTTCCAATTATAAAATCCTTATTGCCAACAAATTGATGACATGGATAAATATCTCCAGATGGTGTTATCGCTACATACTCGTGGCCAGCACCACATCCAGAAATTCTCTTATATACACAAGGTCCTCCGTTTATGTTTATATTAAAATGATAGAACTTAAACTCTTTTCCTTCTTTATGATTTTTAAGCATTTCATGATACAGCTTGTCATATTGTTTGAAAATCGTTGGAAGGTCCTCTTCTCTTAAAGATAATGGATGCTCCTTAGGTAAAACTACAGGTTCTATAGATATTTCATCAAAGCCTTCTTTAGCAAGATGCTTTACATCCTCAAAAAAATCAGTATTATTCCTAGTAAAAGTTCCCCTTGCATAGTATTGCTTTGACTTATCCCTCATATTAACCATCTTTTTAATCTTAGGAAGAATAGAATCGTAACATCCACTTCCATCAACTCTTACCCTTACCTTGTCATTTACTTCTTTTCTTCCATCTATGCTAAGTACAATATTTCCCATGTTTTTATCAAGGTAATCCATTATTTCATCTGTCAAAAGAGTTGCATTAGTAGTCATTGTAAATCTTATATTCTTGTTTTCCTCTTTTTCTCTTACTTTAGCATATTCCACTATTTCCTTCACAACATCAAAGGCCATAAGTGGCTCTCCACCAAATAAATCCACCTCTATATTTTTTCTTGGTCCACTATGTCTAATTACAAAATCTATAGCTTTTTTTCCTACCTCTGCAGACATTATCTCTCTACAGCCCTTGTATTCTCCCTCGTCCGCAAAACAGTATTTACATCTCAAATTACAATCATGAGCTATATTTAAGCATAGTGCTTTTATAAAGGATGGTCCATCCGCTATTTTATCCGATATGTTTTCATATAAATCTCTTGAATAAAGCTCCTCGCTTTTTATAAGCTCTTTTATTTCTTCATAAGCTTCCGAAATTTCATTTTCATTATATTTGCCCTTTAGCTTATTTATTAATTCTTCCTTTGTTTTAAGTCCATCTTCATCAAGCATATCATAAACCAAACTATCAACTAAATGAATAGAACCGGAATTAACATCTATTACGTACATATCATTATCTTGAACAAATTTATGTATTAATGCCAATTTATTTTCCTCCTAAATAAACTTTATTTCATACATCAGTGCCAAATGAAAATTGAAAGGACTAAATGCCCTTTCAATTCTTGCAAATTTCCTACTTTCTGAAAGTATGCTAATTAAATTTAACTTACAGATAAATCACCTAAAGTTCGAAGCCTACTTGTACCAAAATTCATATGCTACAGTTAACTTTTAACAATTTAAGAGCTTATCTATACTGTAAAGATTTATTTACTTTCACAAGCTAAGTTTGCAACAGTACATGAAGTTTTACATGCTGACTGACATGAATTTGCACATTCTCTGCATCCAGGTTTTTTTAAACTTTCCCTTATGTTAGATTTATTAATACTTTTTATATGTTTCATTTATAATTCCTCCATTCATAAAGTTTTCCGTATGATTATAACATAATTTGCACTTTAAATAAAGTATTGCTAATTAGCCTAATCCTACATGAACATTAAATATTTATTCCAAGCATTCCAGAAAGGGTTCCAACTAAAACCGCCAAAACTACCCTTACAAAATCTCTGACTTCAAGCTTACTGCTTGAACCACATATGATGGACACGATATAGAAAATAACAATATAAAGTCCTCCAACTAAAAGTCCGTTAAGCCATCCCTTTCTGCCAGACTTTTTAGATGCATAAATAGAACCATACATTATACTTATGAGCGTGGAAACCATAATTATCATATTAGTTATACCGTCTGAAAAGTGAACTTTAGTTGCTACAAAAGCAAATATCAAAATCACAATAAGTGTGATTACAAATGCCCTTAAAACCCCCAGTGATGCTGAAATACATATTTTCATATTGTCCATTAATAAAACACCTCCTGCCCAATTAATAAAAAACCATTTTCCTTAAAATACCTCAAATTGTTTTTAATATTATTTATGTGGACAAGAGATTTTTTATTACTAAAGATTGTATTCTATTTAGTCTCTTCAGCTTTTTTAGTTAGTATATTTCCTATTGCATTCCTCTGCACTTTTAGCCTAGCTTTATCTGGACCACTTTGGATAATAACATAATCATCCTGCATGTTCACAACCTTGCCTAATATTCCTCCACGTGTAACAATCTCATCGTTTACTCTAAGAGAATCCATCATTTGCTTAAATTTCTTTTTTCTTCTTGATTCCGGAACCCATAAAGCTAAATAAAAAATTCCAAGTATAACTACAAAATAGATAATTGTCATAGCTGTTGCTGACATACTATCACTCCTTTATTTTATTATATATTTATCTTAAAATTTTTAACAAAACCCAATAATATGTAATTTTACCTTTTAGATTTTGTTAAAATTTAGAGTTCATAACTAGTTAATTAGCACTTTTAAGCTCTACCATCCCAGAGTCTTAGTTTTTCTTCTTTAAATTCTTCAAAGTAATCTCCATCAATAGCATCTCTTATATCTTTCATAAGTTTATTATAAAAATAGAGATTATGTAAAACACAAAGTCTCATTGCAAGCATTTCTTTTGCTTTAAACAAATGTCTTATATAGGCTCTTGTATATCTTCTGCAGGTTGGGCAGTCACATCCCTCATCTATAGGAGAATCATCCAACTCATATTTAGCATTATTCAAATTTATCTTTCCATACTTAGTAAATACATGCGCATGCCTTCCATTTCTAGCAGGCAAAACACAGTCGAAAAAATCTACTCCTCTAGACACTGCTTCTAATATGTTACTTGGAAGACCGACTCCCATCAAATATATAGGTTTATCCTGAGGGAGATATGGAACAACAGAATCTATTACTCTATACATCTCTTCGTGAGTTTCCCCAACTGCAAGACCACCTATAGCATAACCATCAAGA
Source organism: Clostridium neuense (assembly GCF_045310695.1). Classification (NCBI taxonomy): domain Bacteria; kingdom Bacillati; phylum Bacillota; class Clostridia; order Eubacteriales; family Clostridiaceae; genus Clostridium; species Clostridium neuense. The sequence goes on along the minus strand of NZ_JBJIAA010000012.1, from coordinate 95,064 downwards.
TTCATTTTAGTTATTTCCTTAGCATGTTCTATTCTTATATCATCATAAACTCCACCTTGATTTATTCCAAATAGCATCTGCTTTTTGTTTATAGTGTCCTCAAGAGAATTTAGCCTATCCATTTCATTTTTACATCTTACAAGCCATCTTGTTGTTCTTTCAACAGATTTCATAACGTATTCTCTAGGTGATGGGTTTTTTACACACTCGTCAAATGCCATAGCAATTGTAGAACCTAGATTACTCTGAATTCTCATACTCTCTTCAGGTCCCATAAAAATCTTTCTTCCATCTATATGAGAATTGAAATACACTCCTTCTTCTTTAATCTGCCTTATATTTGCAAGTGAGAACACTTGAAAGCCACCGGAATCTGTAAGAATTGGCTTATTCCAATTCATAAATTTATGAAGTCCTCCAAGTTTTCTAACAACTTCATCTCCAGGTCTCAAGCTTAAATGATACGTGTTTGAAAGCTCCACCTGGCATCCTATTTTCTCCAAATCCTCTGATGACACTGCTCCCTTGATAGCAGCCAAAGTTCCTACATTCATAAATACAGGTGTCTCTATAACTCCATGGGGTGTTATAAACTGCCCTCTTCTTACTTTTCCTGTTTTTTTCAAAAGTTTATACAACTTTTTATTCCTCCTCAAGCTATTTTATAAACATAGCATCTCCAAAACTAAAAAATCTATATCTTTCTTTAACAGCTTTTTCATAAGCATTTAGTATTATCTCCCTTGTACTAAGTGCACTTACAAGCATTATCAAAGTTGATTCAGGTAAGTGAAAATTAGTTATAAGAGCATCTACAATTTTATATTTATATCCTGGGTATATATAAATATCCGTCCAGCCTGACTGCTCTCTAACTCTTCCATCTTCACTGGCTATTGTTTCCAAAGTTCTTGTTGATGTAGTCCCCACAGAAATTACTTTTCCACCATTTTCCTTAGTTGTATTTATAATATCTGCACTTTCCTTTGATAAAATATAATATTCTGAATGCATATGATGCTCTTCAATTTTATCAACCTTTACTGGTCTAAACGTGCCCAAGCCAACATGTAGAGTTAAAAATACAATTTTTATTCCCTTATCTCGTATTTTAGCTAATAGCTCCTCTGTAAAATGAAGTCCTGCAGTAGGTGCCGCCGCTGAGCCCTCATTTTTAGAATAAACCGTTTGGTACTGTTCTTTATCTTCTAATCTTTCAGTTATGTATGGTGGCAATGGCATTTCTCCAAGTTTATCTAGAATCTCTTCAAAAATGCCTTCATAATGAAATTCTATAATTCTATTACCATCATCGCAAACTTTTTTCACCTCAGCTTCTAAGCTTCCATCACCAAAAGTAAAAACAGTTCCAACCTTTGCTCTTTTACCAGGTTTAACAAGTGTTTCCCAATTGTCTCCATCAAGCCTTTTAAGAAGCAAAAATTCAATTTTTCCACCCGTTTCCTTTTTAGAACCAATTAATCTAGCCGGCATAACTCTAGTATCATTTAAAACCATGCAATCTCCAGGGTTTAAATAATCTATTATATCCTTAAAAATTTTATGTTCAATTTCTCCTGTTCTTTTATCAAGTACCATAAGCCTGCACTCATCTCTTACGCTTGACGGGTGCTGTGCAATTAATTCCTTTGGTAAATAATAATCAAAATCCTTTAGTTCCAAAATTCAAACTTCCTTTCATTTATATGTACATTTACTGATTTTTTTCCTTATCAAATACTGAACATTGTCTCCCATCAATATTTTTTCTATAAGGTCTATTTAAATGTTTATAAGCCTTTTCAGTTGCAACTCTTCCTCTAGGTGTTCTAATAATAAAACCTTTTTGCAAAAGATATGGTTCATATACATCTTCAATCGTATCTAATTCCTCTCCTATAAAATAGGCCAAAGTTTCTATTCCAACAGGTCCACCATTAAAATTATCTACTACTGCTTCAATTATTTTATTGTCAATGCTGTCAAAACCTTCTTTATCAACCTCTAAAAGCTCAAGAGCCTTTTTTGAAGAATCTAAGTCTATGGTGCCCTTACCTTTAACTTCAGAGTAGTCTCTTACCCTCTTTAGAAGTCTATTTGCTATTCTAGGAGTTCCCCTTGATCGCCTTGATATTTCATAAGCAGCTTCTTCATCAATTTTTACATTTAAGATAGAAGATGATCTGATTATAATTTCCTTAAGTTCTTCACTAGTATAAAACTCCATAGGGCATAATACTCCAAATCTATCTCTTAAAGGTGAGGTTAGAAGTCCAACTCTAGTTGTAGCTCCTATAAGCGTAAACTTAGGCAAATCCAATCTTATTGATTTAGCAGCAGCGCCCTTTCCTATTATTATATCAAGAGCATAATCCTCCATTGCTGGATAAAGTATTTCTTCAACACTTCTATTAAGTCTGTGTATTTCATCTATAAAAAGTACATCAAACTCAGAAAGCCCTGTAAGTATAGCTGCTAAATCACCAGCCCTTTCAATAGCAGGCCCAGATGTGATTTTAAGATTTCCTCCCATTTCCTTAGCTATTATATTAGCTAACGTTGTTTTTCCAAGACCAGGAGGTCCATAAAGCAGCACATGGTCTAATGCTTCCTTTCTCCTTCTTGCAGCTGTTACAAATATATTCATTTTTTCTTTTACTTTATCCTGACCTATATATTCTTTTAAGCTTTGAGGTCTTAAGCTATATTCGTAAGAATCATCACCTAAATTTAATGCTGTCAGAATTCTATCTTCCATACTTAATCACCATCAATTCATTAAAGATTTCAAACAGCTCTTTATAATATTTTCTATGCTTTCATTCTTGTCCACCATGTCAACAGCTTTGCCTGCCTCTTTTTCAGAATATCCTAAAGAAATAAGTGCAAGCTTAGCATCAGAAATTTTTTTATTCTTGTCAAATTCTTCGCTGCTATAGGCTGCATCATTATCTAAGTTTTCTATATTCATTTCCTGTGAATTTATCTTATCTTTTAATTCAAGAATTATTCTTTGCGCCATTTTTTTGCCTATACCAGGTGCCTTTACAAGCATTTTCTCATCACTTGTTACAATTGAATACTTAAGCTTATCTACAGTACAAATTGACAAAAGAGACAGTGATGCTTTTGCACCAACTCCATTTATAGTTAACAACTTATTAAACATTTCAAGTTCTTCCTGCGTATAGAATCCATAAAGACCTATGAAATCTTCCCTTACTATTTGCATAAGATAAATAAGTACATCTTCACCGCTTTTAGGCATATTCGCCATGGTATTGCCTGAAGTAAAGACCTTGTAGCCTATACCATTGTTTTCTATAACTATGTAATCTTTATTTATCCCAATGAATTTACCTTTTATATACTCATACACATATAACACGTCCTTTTACACGAATCTATAAAACCAAGCTATAAACTCATATTTATGTAATAGCAAAAGAAAACCTACAGACTAATCATAGCCTGCAAGTTTTTTAGCATCATTTTTAGATCCAAAAACCAATAAGCCTTTTTTAAGCTGCAAAACAGTTTCTGCTTTTAAATCACTTATCTTTTTATAAGCAACAGTATTAGTGTTTTCAAGCTGACCTTTATTACCAACCTTATATACATCTATAAGATTATCTTTTTGACTCGGCATTAATACAAAAACCCCATCAACTTCAGGATTATTTATATAATTATTTTTTATAACTTCAATTTTTCTATCATTGTCCCATATTACAGTATATCCTTCTTTTTCATAACTTTTAGTAAGTTCATCTCTAGACATACTCTGCTTCTTTTCATGCTTAGCACTTGTTTCCTTGCTAAACTTTAAAACACTATTTTGAGTTTCATCATTAGGATTAAAAGTAACATTAAATTGTTCTTTTAATATTACAAATGAATCTCCAACACCTTTATTATCATTTCCAGCCGAAACATATTTTGATTTTTTAGTTTTGCTTTTACCTGTTATTTCACTCACAATATTTCCTATTTTACTTTTTCCCGATGATAACATTCCAATTATATTATTTTTATATCCTATACAAAAAAAAGTAGAAAAAACAACAAATAAAATTATACATACAATTGCAATTTTTTTACGTAATGCCATACTATCCCTCCTATATATTGGATAGTATTGACATTTATTTATTTTTTATTCAACAATTATACATTTTAAATTAGTATAATCACTATAAAACATCACGTTGTATATTATATATCAACTATATATAAAATTGCAACACAATATAGTTTATGTAAAATAAAATTTACACTTTATCATAAATATAGATAGACAATTTGAAAGTTTGAAATGACTAACACCAAATTTATCCCGTAAATCTAAGATTTTGCTTAGAGTACAGAGGACAGTAAAGGATGATTTTTCTCCGCTATGCTTTGAAAAATCTTAAACTTAATGCGCGCGAAGCGCTTAAAATATAATGTTCGGCGCAGCTAACACTATTAAGCTTTAAGATCTACCTGAGAGAAACGAAAGTTGAATCATCCTTAACTGTCAATTGTCCTCTGTCAAATGTTCACTGAAATAAATTCCAGTTTAATAGGATAAGCTTGGAATTTGTAACTTTCAAGTTTCAAGTTGTCTATCTATAATCAAAGTTGTCTGCTTACAAGTAATGTCATATCATAAAGATTGTGAATGCCATCATGTGATGTTCCAGGATAATGCAATGTCATATATCCTGGTTTCGTAACTATACTAACACCAAGCAACGTCATTTTTTCAATAAATTTTTCATTATCTCCACTGTATCCCATAGTCTGAAGGTAATCTATAATATTTTCTTTTACGTATTCATATACTTCATCATCACTAGAATATGGGCATATAAACACAAATCTATAAAAGCACCTATTTATATCTTCCTTATCAGGCATGTCTTTGCTAAGTATCACAGTATAGTCAGAATTATATGATGCATATAATTTTGCATTATTCTCCTTTAAACCATGTTTAATCAAGCAATATTGTCTGTCTTGAATTGTCTTAACAGAATTCCAAGCATTGAAATATACCTTTGGTACACTATTTGTCATTTCTCTCAGATTACCTGAAAGTTCCTCTGAGAATTTTTCTAAATCTATATTTTTGTTTATAAACACTATCCTTGGCGATAAGCATGCCTTTTGTTCCCAACATACAATATCTTTAGCAATAGCTTGGGTACATTTTGATATATCATCTGCTTTATCGATAACTTCAAAACTAATTTTAGCTCCATGCATTATTATATGTTTCTTATATTTTGTACATAAACTTGCCATTATCGCACTAGATTTTTCTCCACCCCAATGCACTACACAATCACTTCTACTTATTATGGCTTCGTATATGTCTTTTTCTCTACTATCAAAATAAACAATTGAAAGTCTGTCCTTTACTGTTTCATCAATTTCACACAAACTTTTATAAAAAGCATATGAAAAATAAGGCTCATCTGCCGATACCTTAACCAAATTGCAGTTTTTAGATAACAGTCCCATTGCAATACTCATAATAACAACTACAAATGCATTACCTGATATGTTGTGAAAAACTAATCCCCTTGGCTGCCTATGTGCATATCCATAGCTAGTTTTTATCCATCTATCCATTATGTTCAAATGTCCTAATTCTTCCTCAATTGTTTTCTCTATATTTTCCTTAAGCAACATCTTCATATTATTTTGCATTTCATATTCTATAAGTTCAATACTTTGATTAGTTATTTTAGATAGTACTTGTACACTTTCCCTAGAATATTCTCTATCAAGCCATTTTCTTGCACATCTATCCAGTAAAGCAATTGTGGTTTGTGTATTTACTTCATGGATTTTATCTTTATTTTTATTAAGTTTTTCTACTTCATTTAAGATATCTTGCTCACTAGACACATTTAACTCTAATTCTAAATCTCCGAAACTTTTACTTACAACCTTGCTACCACATCCATAATTAATTTTCACTTTTATTCCCCCCTACATTAAGAGTTGCACCACAACCTTTTGCTTCAGAGCCCTTAACTCTTCCAAGTATTTTAATGACCATACCCTCTCTTCCACATTCTGGGCACCTGTCATTTGAAACTATTTCTGCAAGATCATCTACAAGTACAGATGCTCCAGCAAAAGATGATGTACCATAGGCATTTAACATCTGCAACAAACCTCTGTCATGAACATTATGAAGCGGCTTTAAAGTTTTAACATCTCTTATAATAACTCTTCCCCATCTAGGAATGTGGAAAAGATAACTCTTAAATTTGGATGAATAATGACCTGTTATTGGGAAACTATTTTCAGTAAAAGAATACGTATCAACAAAATTTTCCTGTGGAATTCCTAAAAACTCCGATACTTCCTCTACAAACTTCCATCTTTCTATTTTACTACCTATAGATATGCTTCCTTTTTTTCCATCCCATCCACCACCTCCAGTATGAACCAGAGCTTTTGCTCCAAGCTGCACTGGTTTCATATATTTCTTAAGGTACTGAACTGCATTGTAAATAAGTATTGTGGATCCCCTTAATGCAAGATGATGATTTTTTTTATTATGAGTTTTTATAAAATCTTCAAAAGCATCAATATCAATTCTAAATTCTCCCTCATAAGGTTTAAGTAAGAATATTGGATTGTACTTTAGATCGAATATTTCAGAAAATATATCGAGCATATTTCCTATATAGGATTCAGTTGGTTTGTTCATTATTTTTATACTTCTATAATTCTTCATATCATATGGCGTAGGATAAAAAACACAGTTATAATCGCAATATGGATCAAGTATTTTGTTATCGAGCGAAACTACTTCTTTTAATTTTAAGATATCCTCATTTCTTCTTCCTACTATGCTTGGATCTCCGCTAGTACTGCTTGAAACAGTCCACTTGTCAAGTTCACTAGGAGACACTCTTAAAAGATTATAAAATAAATCAGCAGATTTTTTAAAAACAGTTGTAACTAAAAAAGGAACCTTTTCTATACTGCCTTCATCTGAAAAGTCAGTTGTAGGATTGTAATTCTGGCTATCGCATATTACTTTATACGCCTTACATTTCTCGTACTGGTCAACAATATTCTCTTTAAAGTCACATAAAAAATCTAAGTTGCCCATAAATATTCCCCCATTCCTAAATTATGTAATTTATTACATTAACTACATAGTACATTTTTTGTTTTTAAATGTAAAATCCTATAATTACATGTTTTATGAAATTTATGGCAACTTATCTAATATCTTCTTTATTTATTATGGTTTATTGTAATTTTAGACTTACCAGTATAATTAATTTTTATTTGAGATATAATAATTCCCAAAAACATTAATATACATCCAACTATAGCTTTTTCCTCAAGTCTTTCATTTAAAATTAAAAATCCTCCTAGCGCAGCAAATACAGATTCTAAACTAAGTATAATTGATGCGCTTGTTGGTTCTACTCCTTTTTGCCCTACAATCTGAAGAGTATACGCAATTCCAACAGAAAAAACCCCTCCATATATAATTGGAATCGAAGAACTTAATATATTTTGAATACTTATCTTTTCCATAATAAAAGAAATCACTAGACTTATAAGTGAACATGTAAAATATTGTAAAAAAGCCAGTTTTAAAGAATTTATCTTCTGCGATACATAATCTATAAACAAAATATGAACTGCAAAGAAAAAAGCACTTGCGAACACCAAGAAATCGCTTTGGGATATAGAAAATTTCTTATTTACACACAGAAAGTATAAACCAACAGCTGCAACTAACGCACCAATTATAGAACTAGCCTTTATTTTATCTTTTACCACAACTATTCCCATCATAGGCACAATTACTATATACAAATCAGTAATAAAACCAGCTTTTCCTGCCTCTGTATGTATTAAACCTATTTGCTGAAGGGTTGAACCAGCGAATAACAAAATCCCCGCAATTGCTCCATAAACAAAATATCTCTTTTTATTAACACTTTTTTTTTCGTTAAAAGATTTATTTTGAAAAAACATTATAGGTAATAAAGAAAATGCCCCAAGTGCAAATCTTATGCCATTGTATGCAAATGGTGCTATATACTTCATGCCAACTCTTTGAGCTACAAAAGCAAATCCCCATATTAAAGCAGCAAGTACAAGGAATATGTAATACTTATATTTTTTCATCATCTTTTATGCCCCCATTTATTATAAAAAAATACTTTCAAAAAATATACTCGCAGATATATTTTATGAAAGTATCTAATAGAATTCTATAATTATAAAAACTATTCCTCAAAATCCTCAGGGAATTCAGCATTGTGCCAAACATTCTGAACATCATCATTGTCTTCAATCTTATCAACTAGTTTCTGAACTCTTTCCGCATCTTCCATAGATAAACTAACTGTGTTATCAGGTATCATAGTTAGCTCAGCAGATTCAAATTCAAAATTTTCTTTTTCAAGAGCTTCTCTTACACTTGAAAAATCCTCTTGAGACGTAGTAATTACAAATACCTCTTCTTCAGCTGCAAAATCTTCTGCACCTAATTCTAATACTTTCATCATGAGCTCATCTTCATCCATGCCATCCTGTCTCTGTATCACTATCTGTCCCTTTCTTTGAAACATCCATGATACACAGCCATTAGCTCCTAAATTTCCACCATTTCTATCAAATAAGCACCTTACATCACTTGCGCTTCTGTTTCTATTATCAGTTAAAACATTGACAAGCATAGCAACTCCAGCTGGTCCATAACCTTCATACATTATTTCTTCATAGGTTACACCTTCCATGTCACCTGAACCTTTTTTTATTGCCTTTGTTATTGTATCCATTGGCATATTAGCTGCTTTAGCTTTAGCTATGCAATCTCTTAATTTTGAATTTCCATCAGGATTAGCTCCACCTGTTTTAACAGCAACAGCTATTTCCTTACCTAGTTTTGTAAATATCTTTCCTCTTTTAGCATCAATTTTACCTTTTTTAGCTTGAATATTATGCCACTTTGAATGTCCTGACATACCTTTTCCTCCTAACGCACATCTATATATTACAAATATGTATAACATATTCACAGTCACGATTAATATTATAGCACAAATATAGTTTTAAGTTCAATTATTCCATTATCAATCTATCTTTCCCTTTAAAATAATACTTTTCTTCTTCAATCTGAAAATCGCATTTTCCAGAGCAAAGTTCTAGCAGTTCTGATTTTATGGCTTCTACATACTTACTCTCGTAATTAAATGATATTTTAACCTTATCGGTATATTCTATATTTTCAATATACCAGTTCTTAGTTGAAAAGTGATATTGAACTTTTCCTAAAAGCTCATAAGTTGTAATTACATTAATAGTTACACCTTTCACCCTTTCTACTATTCCGCTGTCATTTATAGCTTCCGACGCTCCCTTTGAATATGCCCTAACAAGTCCCCCTGTTCCTAAAAGTATTCCACCAAAATATCTAGTTACAACTATTACCGTATCTGTTATACCATTCTTTTTAATAACATCCAAAACTGGTACTCCTGCTGTACCCTGTGGTTCTCCATCATCAGTACACTTTTGTGTAAGCATATCCCTTCCGATTATATAGGCATACACATTATGAGTAGCATCTTTATGTTCCTTTTTTACTTCGCTCACAAATTTCTTTGCTTCATCTTCTGTTTCAACGCGCTTTGCATGGCCAATAAAAATGGATTTTCTTTCTTCAAATTGCACGCAAGATTCTTTTATTATTGTAAAATAACTCATACTTATCTACACTCCACTACAAAATACTATTTATTATATTAATTCCTTTTAATATTTTATCTTCATCAGTTTTAGAAAATCCAACTTTAAAATACTTTAATCCGTCATCATTATTTTTATAAAAAAATACACCAGGAGTTATTAACACTTTTTCCTTCTTGCACCTATAAAATAAATCAGTACAATTTAAATTTATGCTATCACTTATTTTTAAGTAAAAACTAAAACCTCCACATGGGTCATTAACTTTCACCTTATTTCCAAGTATATCTTCCAATTTATCATGCATATAATAATATCTAGCTTTAAACAGACTGTTTATTTTACTTATATAGCTTCTCCAATATCCATGTTTGATATATAAATCTAATGCCCTTTGCATAAGGCTTGATGTTGATATATCTGTAGTCATCTTTGAATTTTCTATCTGCTCTACAAGCAAATCTGGCATTATAAGATACCCTATTCTAATACCCGGAAGAAATATTTTTGAAAAACTTTTTATATATATTACCCTGTCTTTGGTATCTAAACTTTTAAAGCTTATATATCCAAAATCGTCTTTATATTGGATTTCTGAGAGATAATCGTCTTCAATAATATAAAAATCATATTTATCAGCAAGTTTTAATATTTCCCTTTTTTTTTCAGTACTGTAGGAGATACCTGTTGGATTTTGAAAATAGGTCATAGTATAAAAACATTTTATATAATTTTTCTTCAGCACTTTTTCAAATTCATCTAAATCTATACCATCATCATTTAAATTAATTTCAAATATATTAGCTCTTCTCCACTTAAATACAGACAAAGCTCCACTATAAGTAGGTTTTTCGACAGCAACATTATCGTTTATGTTTACAATTGCTTTAGATATTATATCTATTCCCTGCTGTGCACCTGATACTATAATTATTTTATCCTCATCAATAGCTCCATGCCATAAGTATTTACTTATACTATTTCTAAGTCCCTCATATCCTAGTGTCTCTTGATAAACAAGAGCATTAAGTCCATCTCTGGTTAAAACTTCATTTACCACACTTTTAAAATTCTCAATAGGAAAATATTCTCCACATGGATTTTCTTCTGCAAAGTCTACATACATATCAAATTTCTTTTTATCCATTTTTTTAAATAAATCAGAGTAATCTTTTTTTAGTTTTACATATGCGTCCTTTGCTTTAGCATATGTTCCGCTTCCCATTTTTATATATGCATATCCTTCGTTTTTAAGCTTTTTATATGCACTTATTATAGTATCATTATTTACGCTAAGCATTTTTGCAAGTACCCTTATAGTTGGCAACTTTTCTTCATTCTTTACTTTTCCTGTTTCAATAAGTGACTTTATATGTTTTGAAATTTGAATATATTTAGGCACTTCTTCCTTAAAATCCATTTTATACTTTTCCATAAATTCACCTATATATAATATACATTTTCACTTATCAAACATACATTATTCTTTAATTTATACTCTCTACTTTTTTTCTTTATAATATTAAGCTGCCATAATTTATTTAATATTTCTTCTGAATTTATATCAAACCCTTTAAAAATAGGATCACTATTTATATCCTCTTCACTTAAAAAGCAATCTTTTTTCCTCATATAATCAATTAATATATCTGATATTCCCTTAATATTTGAATTTATCATGGCCTCTATATAATCAATCGTACTCTTTATAGATTCTTCTATATTTTCTTTTTGAAATATCAGTGCATCGATGCATTTTTTAAATTTTTCATCAGCATTGGTAAGCATAGTTACTGCATCCTTGTTTATCATATACCCAGAGTAATTTACGTATAGTTTTGCAAATTCCCCAATACATTTAAAAATTTCGCAATAGGCAATATATATGCTTCCACTTGTAAGACTCTTCTTACAGTTATCCATACTCTTTATAGCATTTCCTAAATAAACCATATTCCATTTTTTTCTATCAACATCAGGATAATATCTTCCACTATCATATCTTGCAGTTATTTCTATATCCTTGGAAAAAACAAGTTTTGAAGATGCAAATATCCTATGAAAAAATCCTCCTTTAAGATCATTTTCATTGAGCATTAAAAACTTATTCTTTCCTATAAGTTTTATATGAACTGATATTTCATTTTCCTCTGTATAGATATTTTTTATAATCTTAAGCTCTTCATCTATTATTACAAAAAAATCTATATCTGATCCATCCCATAAATCCCCGGATATCATACTTCCAAATACCATAACTGCAAGAACACTTTTATTTGACTTTAATTTATCAATTGTGGATAGATATGCTTTTTGATACTGCAAAATAGTCTTTTCCATAATACAAATCACTCCCTAAAATCATCAATCATATACTCTTTGCATTTGTTGTAGGTTTTATCATCAACTATCGCCTTGAGATAAGTACCATTTTCCCTAAATTCCTCAATTTCAACATTGGAGTTCTTATGGATATATGCTGTAAACTTCTGATTATCATATGGAATTAAATACTCCACTTCCTTAGTTTTATTTGAAATCTTAACTTCAATTTTATCTAATAATTCATCTATATTTATTCTCTCTTTGGCTGAAATCTCAACCACATCATATTCAGCGCAATATTCTCTTAATTCATTTAATTTTTCATCTGTAACCTTATCTACTTTATTAAGTGCAATAATCATGTTTTTATCTATTGCTCCAAGTTCATTTAAAACACTGTTTACTGCCTCAATTTGTGCCACTGCTGTCTTTGAAGAAGCATCTATAACATGAACAAGTAAATCCGCATAGATAGTCTCTTCAAGCGTAGACTTAAAGGATTCAACAAGGCTGTGAGGAAGCTTTCTTATAAATCCAACCGTATCGGTAAGTGCTGCAAGCCTATTATTTTTAAGACGTATAGCTCTTGTTGTTACATCTAAAGTTGCAAATAACATATTTGCCTCAAATACATTTTCTTTGCTTGAATGTTCTTTAGGTGCTGCAATTTCACAAATTAAATTTCTAAGCGTTGATTTTCCAGCATTCGTATATCCTACAAGCGATATTTGAGGTAATTTTCCTGCATTTCTTCTTTCTCTCTGAACTTCCCTAGTTTTGCTGATTTTTTTAAGCTCTTTTTCAAGATCATATAGTCTCTCCCTTATATGCCTTTTATCAGTTTCCAGCTTTTTTTCTCCAGGTCCCCTTGTTCCTATTCCTCCACCAGTTCTAGAAAGTACACTTCCAAGCCCTTGAAGTCTAGGGATTCTATATTTAAGCTGCGCCAATTCAACCTGTATTTTTGCCTCTTTGCTCTTTGCTCTTCTTGCAAATATATCTAATATTAGAGTAGTTCTATCAATTACCTTTACTCCTATATTTTCTTCTAGATTTCTTACCTGAGAGCCAGAAAGTTCATCGTCAAATATAACAACATTTGCTCTTTTAACCTGTCTCATAAGAGCTATTTCATCAACTTTTCCTTTTCCTATATAATAAGCACTATCTATCTTATCTCTTTTTTGCATAATACTAGCAACTGGTTCTACATTACAAGACTTTGCAAGTTCAGATAATTCCTTAATACTTTCCTCACTATCTATACCTACAAGTATAGCTCTTTCAATATTGTCTTCTTTTACTTCATCTAGTTTTTTTAAAGCATTTTCTAAATATTGAACCTTACTTAAATAATTAAATTCTAAGATTTCTTCCAAATTTATAGGACCTATTTCTTCTGATTTTAATATATCATTTTCAATGCTGCAAAATCCTATACAAAAACCGGTTATATTTTTATCTAAAACTCCTATTGAAACTATACAATCTAATTTTAGCTTTAACAATGCCGATATATCTACAGCAGACAATTTAGGATTGCCATTTGGATGAGTATGTATTACCTTCACCCCTGAAAGCTTTTTCTCCCTAGCATCCACTAATGGCATTTCAACTGTACTACTATCTCCAATTGAAACACTTATTACTTTTCCTTTTCTATTTACTGCTACACTTATCTCTCTATCAATAAAACTAGAAATCTCACTTAATAATCTTAAAATCTCAAAGGTTATAATATTTGTTTTTGGAACCTCCACATTATATATCTTATCAAGTTCATTTAAGATAGAAGTTCTAACTCCCTCAATATTTCCTGATACCATAACATCAACCTCTTTTTATCATATTTTATGGCTTGTAAATTCCATATAATTGTATACTAGAAAATCATTATTGTAAACATCTTACTTATCCTTTTCTGGCAATTTAAATCCTGCACTATTTAAATCAAGTTGAAATGCAGAATCTGGTACTTTACCAACAATAACAGTCTCAGATATTGGTATTTCATTTTTAATTTCTATGTCATTATAATCAGTTGGAATAATGATTCTCACTTTAGTTCTTACATTAACATATATACTTAGTTTAGTTTGGTTAATTCCTGCACTTTCAAATACTGACTTATACTTAGTTTCAATATTCCCTATAGGCTCCATTTTTATAGTAACTTTAGGTCCAAAATATGATAATAGATTATTTTTAAAAATATATCCAACTGGAAGCCTTACACCTAACTCTCCCATCTTTTTTATATCGTTTTGTACATCTAATGACACATCACAGGCTATTTTATTCATCTTAAGAGTATTAGCCCTAATGAGGGAAATATTTCCATAATCATCTTTCTCTACCTTAATTATATCATCATAATTAAAATTGTTACTATAATTACTTATTAAAACTCCATTTATGATTGAAATTACTTTTTCACGTATTTCAATATCACCAGCCGCTAATACTGTAGGAGTTATTATTTTATCAAGCGTATACAAGAATATATTGAATATTATTAGTATAAATGTAAATATTATTAATATCCATATTTTTATTTTTTTCTTATTATTAATATGTGTCACCTTCTAAATTATAATTATAATCTTATTTAAAATTGTAGATTTTCATACTATAATAATATGTGTGAATAAAATTTTTTATTATAGTATTACAATTTTATGTATTTATTGTACAAATATGGATTTATTATTTTCTTATTATATGCTATAATTATTCAACATAGTGATTTACATAAGGAGGAAATTTATGTCCGGAAATGTTAAAACAAAACAAACGAAGACTACGAAAAAAAATATAAAATCCAAAAAGAAAAAAAAGCGTTTTAAATTTTTAAAAACTATACTCCTTTTATTGTTTTTTATATTTATTTTAACATCGGTAGCAGGTGCTGGCTTTATTTTTGCAACAGTAAAAAGTGCCCCCGCATTAGATGTTAACGGAACTATATTAAATTTAGACCAACCTTCCGAATTATATGACGATAAAGGAAATGAAATAGACACAGTTATTACAAGTCAAAAAAGGTATGTCATTACGATGAATGAAATACCAAATAATTTAGCTAATGCCTTTGTAAGTATAGAGGATGAAAGATTCTACAAACATAAAGGAATAGATTTAAAAAGAATTGCAGGTGCCTTTTATAATGATATTAAATCAAAAATTCACAAACAAAATAATATTCAAGGTGCATCTACAATAAGTCAACAGCTTATAAAATCTAGAATGTTTCTTAATTCCTCTCTTCAAAATAGACTGTCACTAAAAAGAAAAGTTCAAGAAGCATATTTAGCTATGCAGCTTGAGAAGGCTTTAACAAAAAAGCAGATATTAGAAGCTTACATGAATACTATATTTTTAGGTGGTCAAGCTAATGGAGTAGAAGCTGCTGCAAAGCAATATTTTAGCAAAGATGCTAAGGACTTAAATTTAATACAATGTGCTTTTATTGCTGGTTTAGCGCAAAGTCCATCTGCATATTATCCATTTTCACCTAATGCAAATAAGAATCATAACATATATTTAAACAGAACTAGGCTTGTGCTATTTAAAATGAAAGAAAATAACTACATAAGTAATTCAGAGTATCAAACTGCCTTAAATGATTTAAATAGTAACAAATTAGGTTTCTCAGCTTCAAAAATATCATACAAATATAATTATGAATGGTTTTCACTCCCTGCAGTTAATCAAGTGAAAAGAGACCTAAAATCACAATATCACTATACGGATGAAGAAGTTGATAGCTTACTTCGTGATGGTAATCTTAAAATATATACTACTATGGATACTGATTTGCAGAATTCTGTTCAAAATAAACTTAATAATACAGATTATTTGAGCTGGAAATCTACAACAAATAAAAATGGAATAGTTGAACCTCAAGCTTCTGCCGCTGTTTATGACTATCATACTGGAGAAGTAAAGGCTTTGGTAGGTGGAAGGGGCGATCAGCCTCCAACTTCTTACAATAGAGCTTATTCAAATAACTTTTTAAGATCAACAGGTTCTAGTATTAAACCTCTTACTGTTTATGCACCTGCTATTGACCTTAAAATTGCAACTGCCGGATCCACTATTGATGACTCTCCTCTTTCATCTGATTTACAAAGCAAGTATGGATCAAACGGATCCCCTTATAATCCTACTGATGATGAAGCTCCAACAAATGCATCTATGACGCTAAAAGAAGCACTTGGGAAATCATCAAACTTAGTTGCAATTAAGCTAGAAGATAAAGTAGGGCTTGTTAACGGGGCTGCTTACGCTGAAAAATTTGGTTTAAGCCTTAATCAAACTGATAAATCAAGTATAGCTGCCTTAGCTTTAGGTGAAATTCACGGTACAAATACACTTACTATGGCTGCTGCCTATGGTGTATTTGGGAATAATGGTTTGTACAGCACTCCAAGGCTTTATACAAAAGTTGTAGATAAAAAAGGAAATGTTCTTCTCCAAAGTAACTATTCTACCCGTAAGGTTATTTCACCACAAGCTGCCTACGTAATGTACAATTTGCTTGGTGCTCCAATGAGTGATTATGGAACAGGTTATAAGGCTAGATTAGAACTTGGAGATATGCCTGCTGGTGGTAAAACAGGTTCTGCTTCAGATTATAGGAACCTATGGTTCTGCGGACTTACACCATACTACTCTGCTGCAGTATGGGTTGGAAATGATGATAATTCTGCATGCGGAATATACAGTCCATCTGTTGCTGGTATTTGGGGACAAATAATGGCTATAGCTAATAAAAATAAGCCAATTAAAGATATTGCTATGCCTGATGGAGTCTCACAAATAGGTAATGATGTATTTATTGATGGAACTGAGCCTTCAAACTTAACTCCAAATGATACCGCAACGCAAGAACAAAACAATACGAACAACCAAAATAGTAATCCAAATACGCCAACTGTCAATACTAATAAGCCTCCAACTTTACCACAAGGTAATACTAATGTACCATCTAATACAAACACTGGTAATACTTTACCTTCAAATAATAACGGTAATGGTAATAATACAAATACTGGTGGAAATAGTACTCCAGTTAATAATAATACAGGTGGAAATAACACTCCTCCACCAAATAACGAACAAGGAAAACATTAAAAATAAGGTGAAATAACAATATTTTATAACATTAAGCATTGTTGTTTCACCTTATTTTCAATCAATATTGATTTTTCTTCGCTATACTGTTAGAGGTTCTTAATTTATTTTTACATAAATAATTTTAAATATGATATGCACTTATAATTATATTTATGGCCTTAGCTAAAATAGAACACTCACTATCTATGCCTCCAGTGCATCCCATCTTTCCAGGATCTCCTATTCCAACAACAAGACTAACACTTGAAGGATTTATAGTATTAACAGTATCTCCTACTAAAACTTTTGATTCTTTTATATTACCGTGTTTATCTACGGAGTTTTTAGATATTTTACCATCTTTACTAATTGAACAGTTCACTCTTATACCACTAGCATTTTGGGTATTAGAAGCAACTGCTATTATCCCCATTACATTTATTTCTTCGCTTTTGATCAAATAATCTATAACTTTCTCACCATTACCTCTACCTGTATCTCCTCTATCATCTGCCATTACTATTACTGGGTCGTATTTTACACATTGGATAAGCTTTACCATTTCACTACCTTTAACTTTTGTAGGATTACCACTAGAAATCGATAAAGTTCTGCATCCTGTCATAGCAGCAGCTTTCTCGATAACCTTTTTTGCTATTGAATCACCATCAGTTATGATTATGACTCTTCTATTCAATTAAACTCATCCTTTCGTCTTTGAATTGAATATTAAAGCCATTATATAACCAAAAAATATAGATGCAGTTATACCACCTGCTGTTCCTTTTATTCCACCTGTAAATGCACCTATAAGCCCACTTGATTTTACTTCTTTTATAGTTGACTTTGCAAGAGAATTTCCAAACCCGGGCAGCGGAACTGTAGCACCTGCTTTTCCATACCTAATCAAAACATCATATATATTAAAGGCACCAAGTATTACTCCCAAAGTCACAAGACTAACAAGAATTATTCCTGGAGTAATTGAGGTCTTATCTATTATTATTTGAACAATCAAGCACATTGCACCACCAACTAAAAAACTCATTATGTAATCAAGCATTTTTATCACCTCCAAATTCTATAGAAACAGCATGAGCAATTCCAGGTATTGATTCTCCTTGAAGATTTGATGTCGTGCTCAGCAAAGCTCCTGTAGAAACTATAAGCACTTTTTTATACTTACCCTTAAGCATATTTTTATATATATACCCACAATCTACCACTGCCGAACATCCGCAGCCACTTCCTCCTGAATTAGTATTTTGCTTTTCACAATCGTAAATTTTCTCACCACAATCCATATAAATGCTGCTTATATCATAACCATACTCCTTTTTTAGGAGTTCCTGAGTTATTTGTTTTCCAACTCTGCCAAGATCTCCAGTGGCAATAAGATCATAATCTGAAGGTTTTCTTCCAGTATCCTTAAAATGCTGCTTTATGGTATCAACTGCTGCTGGTGCCATAGCTTCTCCCATGCTATCTGGACTACTCACACCATAATCCTTTACTTTGCCGGTAGTAGCATATGTAATGCAAGGAAAGCTTCCATTTTTAGCAAGAAGCATAGCTCCGGCTCCTGTTACTGTCCATTGAGAATTAGGCTTCCTTTGTGAGCCAAACTCAAGAGGATATCTAAATTGTCTTTCAGCCGAAGAAAAATGAGATGAGGTTGCTGCAATAACATGCTCTGCAAATTGCCCTTCTATTGCCATTGCTGCTATACTAAGCGACTCTGTCATAGTAGAACATGCTCCAAAAAGCCCATAAAATGGTATTTCAAGTTCTCTTGCAGCAAAACTCGAAGAAGATAATTGATTCAGAAGATCTCCTGCAAATAAAAAATCAATATCCTTTTCAGCAAGTTTGGCTTTTTTTATTACTTCAGTTATGACATTATATAACATACTGCTTTCAGCTTTTTCAAAGCTTTTTTCTCCATTCATATCATCATCAAGTATGATATCAAAATAATCCTTAAGAGGTCCATCACCTTCCTTAGGTCCTACTATAGATACAGTTTTTATTATTTTAGGTTTTGTATCAAATTTAACAGTTTGACTTCCTACTCTTTTACTCATACTAAAAATCACCCTACTTTACAAAAAAATAATATATTATTCCTACTATAACAGAGGATCCTATTCCATAAACGAGAACCGGTCCTGCTATAGTAAACATTTTAGCTGCAACTCCAAACACAAAACCTTCTTTTTTAAATTCAATTGCAGGTGCTACTACTGAATTTGCGAAACCAGTTATAGGTACAATGCTTCCAGCACCTGCAACATTTGCTATTTTATCATATACACCAATACCAGTTAAAAAGGCTCCAATAAAAACCATTGCTATAGTTGTGTAATTTGCACCAATTTCCTTTGGGAAACCAAAGCTCATAAAAATGTTAGAAATAAATTGACCAACATCACATATTAACCCTCCAATTATAAAAGCATTAATACAATTTTTTACAATCTTTGGCTTAGGTTTTGAATTTTGAGATAATGTTTTAAAATCCCTCTTTACTTTTTCCTCACTCACTTTCATAAGCTTCACTCCTTAAATTTTACTTGATAGATTTTTTATTAATGTCTTAACTTTATTATGTGTATAATAATTTTATCCATACATAATTTTGGTCTTTGCATAAATAAAACCTTTTTATTATAATAAAAAAAGACACACTTTTTTAAGTGTATCTATTTTTCCAATTTTTCTTTCATCAATTTTAATACTCTTTTTTCGATTCTTGAAACTTGAACCTGACTTATACCAAGCATTTTAGCAACCTGTATCTGCGTCTTATCTTTAAAATATCTTAATATTATTATTTGGCGAGATTTAGAATCAAGGTTATTTATAGCTTCCTTTAAAACTATTTTGTCTATGACCTCTGCATCCTCGTCTACAGTTTTGCTTATTTTATCAATTAAAAGTACTGGAGAACCATCATCTTGATGAACTACATCATATAAATATTGAGTATTAACTGTAGACTCTGTAGCAAAAACAATATCTTCAGTACTTACTCCTGAGAACTTAGATAATTCATCTATAGTTGGCTCTCTGTTTAATTTTTTCACTAATTTTTCTCTATCATAATGTAATTGCCTTGCTGTATTTTTTACACTTCTGCTAACTTTAATTAATCCGTCATCTCTTAAAAATCTTTTAATCTCACCCATAATCATTGGAACTGCATAAGTAGAAAATTTTACATTGTATTTACTTTCAAAGTTATTTACAGCTTTTACAAGCCCCATACAACCTATTTGGAATATATCATCATATTCGTAACCTCTATTTAAAAACTTTCTGCTTATAGCCGAAACAAGTGGAAGATTATTCTTTATCAATTTATCTAAAGCTTCTTTATTTCCTTCTTTTGCATATTTTATCAGCTTTCTATTATCGTCATAATTATACTCTTCCTTTTTAAGAACATTTTCACTTTCCATAAATTACGGATTATCCGCTTTTTCCCTCCTCCTAGCCCATAATGGCACTTAAGTGACTAATTTTATTGTTTAAGTGAAGAAAATATTTTTTTCATTGTAACCTTTGTACCATTTTTGTACTCAGATTCCACTTTCATATTGTCCATAAAGCTCTCCATAATAGTGAATCCCATTCCAGATCTCTCAAGATCAGGTCTAGAAGTATATAATGGCTCTCTGGCTTTTTCTATATCAGAAATACCTATACCTTTATCCATAATTTCAACTGTAAATTCATTATCATTTATAGAAGCTGTAATTTGAATAATTCCATCTTCTCTGCCTTCATAACCGTGAATAATAGCATTAGTAACTGCTTCTGATACAGCAGTTTTAACATCTTCAATTTCATCAATTGTAGGATCAAGTTGAGATACAAAAGCTGCCACTGTGACTCTTGCAAAACCTTCATTTTCAGATTTAGCTAAAAATTCTAGTTTCATTTTATTATTAGACATTAAAATCCCCCCATTAAAGACTTTCAACAGCTTCTTTAAGACTGCTATAAACTTCTATTATTTTAAATATACCAGATAGCTCAAAAACCTTTTTTATTGACTTATTGACATTTGCAATGCACAAGTTAGAATTAAGCAATTTTAGCTTTTTATATCTGCCTATAATAACTCCAATACCAGAACTATCCATAAAAGTTACATTTGAAAAATCTAAAATTACTTTTTTATATCCTCCTCTATCTATCCTATCATCTATCCTATTTCTAATCTCATCAGAACTGTGATGATCTAATTCTCCTATAATAGTTGCTATTAATTTATCATTTTTAATTTCAAATTCTAAATTCATATAAAGCATCCCCTCAAAATTTATTCTTTATATGTATTCTATAATTCGCACTATTTTCCTTCATTTATAATAAAAGTTTTATATTTCAATTATTGACATATTATATAAATAATATTCACTAAAATAATCATTTTTTAATTTTGTGTGCAAATTTTCAAAAAAAACAACACAAAACAGCATGGTATAAAATTGAAAACCATGCCGCTAACTTTTACTTTCCTTATTAAAACTATTTTCAATTATACGAACTTCATCTTCTGTAAATCCAAATACATCATACATACCTTCTTCTGTATAATTACAATTAAATTTATTCATATCCGGTATATATAACTTCATAATTGTATTTGGGTAATATTCATATAAATCATTTCCAAGCTTTTTAGCGAATGTCTTAAAGTAAAATTCATATACCTTACTGTTTAATATGTATAACAAATATTCATAATTAAAAGGCATATCATCTTTTAATATGAGCGAATATATATCTGCACTAAAATAGCTTCCCTTATCAAGTGCAAATCTATTGCTAGAAGATTTAAATGGAAAAATTATTTTTTCACCTTCAAATATATCTTTATTTCTTCCCCACTGAAGTTCATACCATGCCCTTATTCCCTTTACGCATTCCCTTCTTCCTGATAGCTTTGCCTTGTAGCTGCTTAAATGTTTTTGTATATTAGGATATGCTTCAATATCCTTAATTTCGTCGGAATATATTATATATTTGTTTTCAGCTTCTATATAATTTTTTCTTATAACTTTACTTTTAATCCATCGTCTAATAAATTCCTTCTCTATACCTTCATTTTCTATAGTTTCACTATCAACTATAAAGGCTTTATCACAACCAGTTATTATGCCTTGATAGCTATTACATATATCATATAAGCTATTATGACTGCATTGTTCTATTTTTCTTATTATATTTCTTTCAGCAGCATTTATAAGTATCCATCCATTATCATCAAGAGAAGATTGTTTTATTAAAAACTCATTCATATTTTCTGAGCTGCCAGAAAAAAGAGAATTGTAAAAATATTTCTTACTGCTTCCTTTAACGTAATGTGGTTTTATTACTTTTATATAATTATCTCTAGAATATTTATTACTTAAAAAAATCATTATTGGATCTATTCCAACATTTTTAAATGGTCTTATACCGTAAAAATCTACAATTTTATATATTGAAGACGATTGCCTTAAAACTTTTCTTAGTTTTTCACCACTTAAAGACTCTAAAAAGTATCTAGAGGTTATAAACCCTAGCTTTCCGTTTTCTGTAACTGATTCCATAGATTTTTGAAAAAAGCAATAAGATATATCACCTTTATCCTTATACGTATAATACATCTTTTTTAAATTTAAAGAATAATTCTTATCCATAGCTTTAAGTCCAATATACGGCGGATTACTTATAAATATATCGTATTTATAAGCTATATTGTCAATTAAAAAATCTTTTTGCAGAAAATTATTTGTGAGACAGGATGATTCATAAAATAAGTCTATACTTAATATTTTTATTGCGGTTTTATCTATATCAAAACCAAATAAATTATTTTTAACTATATGATAATTTAAGTTCATTTCATCCAAATTCAAGTTATTTTTTAAGTTTATTTCTTCTAAATTTTCTACATAAATTTTTTTTAAATACTTAAAAGCCGGAAGTATAATATTGCCACTACCACAAGCTGGATCAATTATTTTTATAAATGGATTTTCTATTATGTCTTTACAGCTTATAGTATTTTGAATTATATACTGTGCTATTTTATGAGGTGTATACACAACACCCTTTTCTCTACTTAAAGATATATATTTGTAATAAGCATTTGAGAGTTCCTCATTTATGCTATATTTTTTCTTTAAATCATCTATTTTTAAAAGCTTATTTTTAAGCGTAATTGTACTATTAAGAACATCATATAATTTATAAATTTCATTTTTAAAATTCTCCAGCATTCTATCCCCATTCCAAATATATAAATTTAAATATTTTCATATATAAACTTCATAATCTTATTTTTCCATTCTTCGCCCTTAACGATTAAATCAGAACATTTTTTACTCATATTATCTTTTAAATCTATGTCTTTCAAATAGTTTAAGTTAACTTTAACATTAAGTATGCAGCTTTCCAAAGAAGCTTGTACTAATACTGCTGCAACACCTGCATCTGATATTAAATTTCTATTTCCATATTTACATGCAGTCCATATTATGGGGTATAATTTATAAACATTTTCCGCTACTGTCATTGGAACTTCTGCTGCTTCTTTAGTACAATTTTCTATAGCAGCTTTTCTTTCATTTTTTTCACTTTCATTTTCTTTTGGTAACTTATAAGAATTCATAAGTTGGGAAAAAGCCTCCGCATCTTTATCCATATACAAGGTAAAAAATTCTATAAGCTTTTTTGAAGCTTCTAAATTTTCCTTTATAAGTCCTTTAATTTCATCCGGATAACTTTCATATACTTTTTTTCCAACTGTGAGGTTAAAAACCATGCTATTTAGAGCCGCTGAAATAGCTGATATAAGTGCAGCAGCACCCCCTCCACCTGGTGTTGGTGCTTCAGACGCAAGGGCAGTTAAAAACTGTTCAATTGTTAAATTTCCCATCATTTTATTTTCTTCCTTTCATTAAATGCCAAATAATCTGTTGTAATTTTCAATAAAAATATTATACAATCAACCTAACTATTTATCAACTTATGTATTTCATTAAAAGCTATTATAGATAAACACGCCGAAAGGTTGAAATGGCTAATGTTATAATTTTACAAGTGATTTTTGAATACTTTAATCAGAGGACAATTGACAGTTAAGGATGATTTATCTTTCACTTCTTTCAGATAAATCTTTAATTATAACTAACCATGCTTAGCTTTGCTAAGCGAGACAAGCAGATAATTTTAAAAAATTGTCGCCAGCATTAAGTTTAAGACTTTCTATAGTGAAACGGAAGAAAGTCAACCTTAACTGTCCTCTGTCAATTGTCCATTGTTAATTGATATATGTTCATATAACCAACATGTTCTAAAATAGAATTCAGCTAATTTTAATATTCCAAGTTATCTATCTATAGCTTACTTATCTTTGCATAACAATACTTCAGAAGATGTTTGGTCCTCTGAAGTTTAAAATTATATTATAGAATAATTAATTATCTATTTATTGCAAGATGCTTTTTATCACTATAAGCCATACTCCAATAATTTTTATATACATGCTCACGCAAATCTTTAGGCTCATTATGAGGTTTAGATTCATCAAATTCACCAACTGGTGTTATTGCTACGACAGAATACTTTTCTGGTATCCTAAGTAAAGTTTTTACTTTATTTTCATCAAGAGAAGCTATCCAGCAAGTTCCATACCCCTCATTTGCTGCTGCAAGTATAAAATGTTCCATAGCTATTGCACTATCTGCCAAATAATACTCTTTTCCATTTATCTTTCCAGAATCCTCTGGATCACCAACAACAACCGCAGCTATCGGAGCTGTTCTTAAAGCCTCTGCTGCTTCATCAGTATTATTTAAAACGCAATCAGCTATCTCATTCTTCTTTTGTTCATCATCAATTATTATAAAACTATACGAAGTTTTATTTTTCCATGAAGGAGACATCATAGCTGCATCAATCATATTATTTAATTTTCCACTAGGAATTGGCGTATTTTTAAACTTTTTTATACTAGTTCTCTTTTTTATAACTTCATAAAAATCCATAAAAAATCACACTCCTTAAATATAGAGTGTTCAAAAACTAAATTTTTATTCATCTTATAAATTGCTTTCTTTCTTTTGAATGTACCTCATTTATATCGGCCTTAAAACCACAAATTAAGTTTTTAATTAATAATTTAGGCTCTCTTCTTATTAATATCCTTCCAATTGCCTCAATAAAAATATACATAGAAAAAATAACTTTCTGAAAAGCGTTAGAATTTCTTTTTATAAAGACAACTCTATTTCTATTTAAAAAATAATAACTTAGTCCACCAAATTTTGAAATTGTAGCAGAACCTTTATGATAAACTTTACTTCCATACACACATAATAACTTATATCCAGCTTTTTGCGCTCTAATACAAAATTCTGTTTCTTCAAAAAACAAAAAATAATTTTCAGGTATCAGTCCTATCTTCTCAAAAACTTGTCTTTTACACACAAAGCAAGCTCCTCCAAGAAAATCAACAACCATGTTTTCCTTGTCCTTGTTGTCATAAGACATTCCTTTGCCTACACGCCTAGTAAGTCCGGTATATAAGCTTATACTTGCACCTGCACATTGTACTTTACTTCTATCCTTATACTCACATATACATGGTCCTGCAATTCCAACATCCTTATTATTATTTAAAACCTCAACTGTTTTAGACAAAAAGTTTTCTTCTACAACTACATCATTATTTAAAACACATATGTAATCTGCTCCATTATCTAAAGCATACTTTATCCCTATGTTATTTCCATTAGCATATCCAAGATTTTCATCGGTTCTTATTATTTTATATTCATTAAACTTATCTTTAAGTAAATTATAACAATCCACAGTTTCTGAATTATCTACTACTACTATTTCATAATTAATATAATCTATATTTTTTAAACTAGTAATACATTCTAAAGTATCATTAATGGTATTATAGTTTAATATTACAATAAAAACCTTAGGTTCACTCATTTATATCATTTCCCTTTATATCTATTATTTTGCTGTGAAGCTTTTTGACTATAGTATCCCAATTATAATTATCTCTACAAAACCTTTCTGTTATTTGGGATGCTGAAGCTAATTTTTCACTTGTTATTAGTCTCATAATTCCATCAGTAAGGGCTGAAACATTTCCTACATTTATTACAATACCGTTATTATTACTTACAATTTCATCTGCTATACCAACATTAGTAGAAATTATCACATCACCCATAGCTCCAGCTTCAATAAGTACTATTCCAACACTTTCAAATTTAGAAGTGAGACAGAATATTTTGGCTTTTCTATATTCATCATAAAGTTCTTTTCTATCGTATATAGGCCCCTTAAATATTACCTTACCCTTAAGCTCTTCATGCTCCTTAAAATAATTATCTATTTCCTTTTCAAATCCTTTTTCTATGGGACCCACAAAAACAAGTTTCCAGTTTCCAAGTATATTCTTATCTACCTTAGAAAAAGCATCCATCAATATTTTAGAATCTTTTTCAGGGCTTCCTATTCTTCCAACACTCAAAATTATATTTTCTTTATTGCTAAATTTAGTTTTAGGTTTAATTTCACTTTTGCTAAAATCTAAACCATTAGGTACATTCAACAGCTTATCCTTGTGTGCCTTTAATTCACATAGAAGCTCATTTAATATTTCCTTTTTTTCTACTCCTATAATATCCACCTTATTTAAGAATACATTTAATATCTGCCTTTGAATCATATTCATTTGTCTAATCTTGTCTACAAGAATCTTTGTACAATCTAATTTTAAAAACACCACACCATTTTTATTGAACATTTTATATAAAAAGGCATAAACTACGGAATTTAAAGTCATGTGAAATATTTGGAGTATATCTATACTAGAAGCATTTTTCTTGAGATACAAATAAGCATCTCTAAAATGACTGTGTTGTCTTTTTATAAAATCCATTTTTAGACCTTTAACTTCATCCTCTAAATACGGATATTCTCCATTCTTATAAGTTGCTACAAATGCATCATAACCGTATAATTGGTTTAATTTGTATGCAATCATTCCAACATCCTTTGTCAAATGTACATTTTCTGTTTTGGGATATAAAACACAGTACCTCATTAAACACCATTCTTTCTAAGTAAAAAATCTTTTATCTCATTTAAAGTCATATATTTAAATAAGAACACTGAAGCTAAATAAACTAAAGCACTGATTACTATATTTAATACAGTATTCACCATAAAAATTTTTAGCCCTATAGTTATAGTACACATTACAACACATGGTATTGCTATTCTTAAAATATATTTTAATGAAGAAATTTTAACAACACTTGAGGAATATTTTCTCATTAAATAAAGATTTATAACCTCTGAAATAACAGTTATAAATGCAGCAACGTTTATTCCATACACAGGTGTCAAAATAAGATTCATTATTAAATTAAAAAATGATGACACTGTAACAGCTTTTAGATACTTCTTTTCCATATTCCAGGCATTTAGTCCATACCCATACACTTCTCTTATAAAAAGAATCAATATATATATTAAAAGTATAGAAAAAGGAGCATATGCCTCAAAATAACTTTTTCCAAAAAACATAACCATAATTTCTTTAGAAAGTATAAAACCACCAAGAACAAGAGGCATAACCAATGCTACAATAATCTTAGTTGTTTTATCAACTATTTTAATTAAAGATTTTTTATCGTTATTATTATAATAATTAATGAAAAGAGGAAATACAACCGTAAAAATCATGGTTTCAACATTCATTAAAAAATTAATAATGTAATAGGCAGAGGAATAAATACCTGCTTCGGTACTTCCCCTTGTAAATTCTATTATAATTTTATCAACATTTCCATTTATCATGGCCAGAATACCAGATACTAAAAACGGAAAGCCAAAATTAATATAATCATTTATTCTTGCTTTATTTAAATTGACTTTAAGCTTAAATTTCACCTTAAAAAAATATATATACAATTGATACAAACTTCCAAGCACTAAGGCTACAAAAGTAAACAATGGTATATAATAAATTTGACTCTTATTTCTTAAAAAAATATATATTAAAATAAAAGGTATAATATTTTTTATTATATTATACACAGCATTATATTGCATCTCTTGAATTCCGTTATATACCCAATCTATATTCATGCCTGCTGGAATAAGTGTAATACCATATACTATTAGTAACATCCTTAAAGATGTATTTTTTTCACTAACCCCCAGTATTACATAAATAAAGAATATTATTACCGCTGCAAAGACAAGAAGTATTGATCTAAATGCAAAGGTATCACCTACTATATAAGATGTACTATTTTTATCCTTTGCAATTTCCCTTGTACCATAAGTTTGAAGTCCAAATAAAACAAGCATAGTTAAATATGTCATTATAGCTTGAATAGTTGTAATATCTCCAAAGGCAGATTTTCCTATTATCTTTGCATAATGGGTTCCTGTAAAAAAAACTATAATTTGAGCTAGCAAATTAGATACAATTACAAACAAGAAATTTTTAGCTATTTTATTCATTCTTACCTTCCTCTTAGGCATATAAAAAAACATCAATAGTCATTTTTTTACTATGCCTCTATTTACTTCTTAGAACTTTAATTAAGAAAACAGGTATCGCACCCAATCTTTTTATTCTAAAAGGCTCCTTAATAACTCTATAAAGCCATTCAAGTCCCAATTTAATCATCCATCTTGGAGCCCTTTTAAGAGCACCTGCAAAAATGTCAAAGCTTCCACCAACTCCCATATAAACTGTACACGGAAGTTCATCCATATACTTGACAATAAACTTTTCCTGCCTTGGACTGCCCATAGCAACAAAAATAGCATAAGGCTTAGAAGTTTTTATATCATTAATAATATCGCTGCAATTATCTAGATCAAAAAAACCGTTATGAAAACCAGAAATTATAAGTCTGGGATATTTTTTCTGTATATTTTGTACACAGGCCTCAATTATCTCCTGTTTCGTGCCAACCAAATAAACCCCTCTATTTTCAACTTCACATTTTCTTATTATATCCTCCATAACTTCTATACCCGCCACTTTTTCTTTGACAGGATTGCCTATAAGCTTAGATGCAAGTACAACTCCAACTCCATCGGGAATTATTATAGAATTTTTATTTGTAAAATTAGCAAATAAAAATTTATTGCTAAGACCATTATAAAGTACTTCTGGATTTCCAGAAATTATATTAACTTTATCCATGCTGCTGATATCGCTTAATAATTCACTTTTTGTATTACTATATATTTCATAACCAAGAATATTTACAGACATAATCGGTCCTCCATATGAAATTTAGAATAGTATCTAAATTTTAATTTCTAAGTTTCTTTATAAATTTTGCTGGTACCCCTGCTTCAACAGAATAATCAGGAACATCTTTAGTTACCACTGCTCCTGCACCTACAACTGCACATTTACCTATAGTTATTCCACATAAGACAGTTACATTTGCACCTATAAATGCTCCCTCTTTAATTACAACTTTTGCTTGCTTTCTCTTATAAAATTCACTAATCATTCTCTTACCAACATCCTGATGAGTAATTATACTTACTCCTTCTGAAACAACAGAATCTTTCTCCAAAAAAATTTCATCAGCAAGATCAAAAAAAACTTTTCTCCCTATAAAACAATTATCACCAATATGCAATTTAGTATATTGGCGATATGTGTTATCAAGTATTAATCCTCTTTTTATATTAGCATTTAACGCAACTTGAACTCCAAATTCTTTTAAAGAAAAAGCTAAAAAGCGTTCACTACAGTTTTCAATATATTTATTTATGATATAGTCTCCTAAAACTTTAGCTTTAAGCTTAACTATGCATATATTAAAATGTAAAGCCAAATTAACTATACTCCTAATAAAATTCTTCACTGGTTCAACCTTCCTTATAAATTAAAATGCTCCTTCATGTTTAAATACAGATATGAATGTTTTAAATAAAATTTTAAGATCATATATTACAGAAAAATTTTTAATATAGGTTAAATCATAAAAAATAGTTTTTCCAAGTTCAATTTCTCCTCTTCCACTCACCTGAGCTAAACCCGTAATACCAGGCACAACCATAAGCCTCTGTTTATAGTTTTCAGGATAAAATTTAACTACATCAGGTATTTCTGGCCTTGGCCCAACTAAGCTCATATTTCCAATTAAAACATTAAAAAGCTGCGGCAATTCATCAAGACTAGTTTTTCTTAAAAAGCCTCCAACCTTAGTTATTCTGTTGTCACTTTTACTTTGAAACACAAACTTATCTAAATTTTCAGGGTCTATTTCAAGTGCTCTTTTCTTTTCTGCATTCACTACCATAGTCCTAAATTTATATATTTTAAACTCCCTACCGTTTACTCCAACTCTAACTTGCTTAAATATTGCCGGTCCCTTTGAATCTAATTTTATAGCAATAAACAAAATTAAAAGTATAGGACTCAATATTATTATACCGATCAAAGAAAGAATAAAATCAAAAAATCTTTTTACTATGAATTGGATTTTTTTATTTTTAATATCTTTTATAGGATCTATTACAATATCATTATCCATCTAATAATCTACTCCCTTATATTATAAATTTCTCTCTCTTAAATACGCTGCTTCTGATAAAGCTAAAAGCACCCAAAAAAAAGTAGCTACTTTAGGAACGAAAAATAAATTATCTGCAGTATTCATTACTAAAAATGCAATTGTTGCTGCTAAAAAACCAGTAAAAAAATATTTAAAAAATTTATCATCTGTCATATCCACAAATTTTTTCACATGAATAATTGACAATATTATTATAGAAACAAAATTAACTATTCCAATTATTCCAAGTTCACTAAATACCTTAAGATATGAATTATGTGCCGGAAAATGACTGTACCCATACTCTAAATAAGGATATCTTTTCACGTATTCATCGTATCTTGTAACATAATTTCCATTTCCAACACCCAGTATAGGATGATCTTTAACCATCTTTAAAGCTATTTTCCATAATTTAAATCTTGTCACATTTTGAGAACTACTTGCTATATTTAAAACTCTTTCTCTAACTTTAGAATTAAAAAAGCCAAATAAAAACACTGGCACCAAAACAACAAGCATTTTTAATGAATAAAAAAACAATAGACAAACTAAACCTACTCCAATTCCAACATATGAGCTTCTAGAATAAGTAAATACTATATTAAAAAACATAGCTAATGTAAACAATGCATATAAACTTTTTTTCAGCTTACTTTTTTCATATATTATCATCATAATAATAGGAAAAATAGCTATAACCATAAATGCTGCAAGGCTATTTGGATTACCTAATGTTGATGGTATTTTAACTTTAGTATAATCAAAGCCGGTTTTAAACTCTTTAGCAACACCTTTTCCACCTGTAATATATTGATATATTCCAATAACCGCAACAACTGCTGTGCTGCAATATAATGCCACTATTATTTTTTTTATATAGCTTTTTTCATTAAATTTAAATTTAATTGTGTAAAAAATCATAATATAGGAAAAAAACCTTATAGTTTCACTTAATGCAATGGATCTATCTTTAGAATAGGATATTGATATACACATAATAATCACAAAAATTAATATAGCTAAACACAATGCATCTTTAAAAAACATAATTAAATCCATTATGGCCTTTTTCCTTGTACTTTCTATTATAAAGCATAATAAATTATATAATATTAATATTCCAAAGAACAGCATTTCTATTTTATCTACTTTAAAACTGTTTATTGGCAATATAAATATATATATACACATAATACCGAGCATTAATTTTTCCAAAAGCTTCATACAAATCACCATCTTTTATTATTACCATTTTAGGCCTAACAAAATCAATTTCAAATTATGCATTACAAAATATTAACATTTTGTAATGCATAATGTTTTATCGCTATAAATAAATTATTTATTTAAATCCAAAAGTATTTTCTCCATTTTTTTAGTTATATTAACTCTCGAGTAATTTTCAATAGCATATTTTCGTCCATTTTTACCTAGTTCATCTCTAAGTTCAGGATTTTCATACAACTTTAAAATTGCATCTGCCATCTTTTTAGAGTTTTCTGGTTCTACCACTATACCTGCATTAGCTGATTTTATAAGTCTTTCTGCTTCACCTTCTGCTGATAGCACTATAGCTGTTTCAGATGAAAGTGTTTCAAATATTTTGGAAGGAAGTGCTCCTTTGAAAATATCAAGCTTTTTAAGAGGTATAATTGCAGCATCCATAGAAGCAACTATTTTAGGCATATTTTTCTTTGGTTGAAGTCCTATAAATGCTACATTATTAAGTCCCTTTTCGTGAACCATATTTATAAGCTTTTGCTTTTCAGGTCCTTCCCCTACAAATACAAATTGTATATTTTCATGCTCTTTTAATATTTCTGCAGCATTAATAATAACTTCAAGCCCTTGAGCAATACCATGTATACCTGCATAGCAAACTGCAAACTTATCTTTAATTCCCCACTCTTCTCTAAGCTTTTCATCTCTATTTTCTGGTTTAAATAGTTCTGTATCTATACCATTAGTTATAAGATGAACCTTATTTTTATCAAAACCTCTAGATACTATATTATCTACTATTCCTTGAGTTTGACCGGTTACAGCTGCTGCCTTCCTATAGCAAAATTCTTCAAGCTTTGTTGACATATTTATAAGCATTTTATTATGAAGCATATCCAATTTCACAGCTGATTCTGGCCACAAATCCGATACATTAAATATAAATTTAGCCTTTTTTTTCTTTGATATGACATATCCAGACCAACCAAGAAAAAGTGGTGGTGATTCTACTATTACCACATCTTGATCTCCAACATTTTTAGCACCTGTAAACACGGATGAAAAAGTAAAAGACAAATAATTTCTAAGCCTTTTAGTAAACGTCTTTTCCTTGGAAGTATATATACTTGTTCTAACAATGCTTATTCCATCAATTTCTTCCTTAACTAGCTTTTTACCTTTATATCCATCAAATATTTCACCCTTGGGATAGTTTGGCATTGCTGTAAGTATAGTGATTTCATGTCCAAATTTCTTCAAATGTTTTGCCATTTCAAAAATTCTATTTTGTGGTGCTCCAACCTCCGGCGGACAATATTGAGTTAAAAATAGTATTTTCATTTTTTCACTCCTCGAACTAACAATCTAGTATGTCTAATATTTTTTCTGCTGCTGTTCCATCTCCAAATATTTCTTCTTGCTTATTTGTTGGATTAAAATTATTAATTCCATGAATAATTTTATCTTTGTTTGTTCCAACAATTATATTCCATCCATTTTCAACGGTTTCAACCCATTCTGTCTCATCTCTCATTGTAATGCATGGCTTATGCATAAAGAATGCTTCTTTTTGGACTCCACCACTATCTGTAACTATTTTACATGCATGCATTTCTAAAGCTATCATATCAATTGGTCCAACAGGCTCTATAATTTTTATATTATCACTAAATGCCAAGCCATAATCCTCTATATACTTGTGAGTTCTAGGATGAAGCGGCAGCATTATTCTTTTACCACTTTCATTTAATGCCTCAACTATATTTTTTAATCTCTTAGGATCATTAGTATTTTCTGCTCTATGTATTGTTGTAAGAATATATTTATTATTTTCCAAATCAAATTTCTCTAGAATTTTTGAATTTTCCTTGGCTAATTTTGAAATACGAAGAACCGAATCATACATTACATCTCCAACATTGTACACGCCCTTTTTAATCCCCTCATTGTTAAGATTTTTCTCTGCTGTAGTTGTTGGAACAAAAAGATATTTTGAAATATGATCTGTAAGTATTCTATTTTGCTCTTCTGGCATGGTCATATTAAAACTTCTAAGTCCAGCTTCTACATGAGCTACAGGAATAAGAAGCTTGCTTGCACATAATGCACCTGCTAAAGTAGAATTAGTATCTCCATATACCAAAACAATATCTGGCTTTTCCTTTTCATATATTTCTTCTAGCTTTATAAGCATAGTTCCAGTTTGTTTTCCATGGTTTCCTGAACCCACACCCAAATTATAATCTGGCTTAGGTATTTTTAATTCATCAAAAAATACTTTCGACATATTTCCATCATAATGCTGTCCAGTATGTACTAGTATTTCTTTATGCTTTTGCCTTATTACATTAGAAACAGCAGCAGCTTTCATAAACTGTGGTCTTGCTCCTACTACCGTCAGTATCTTCATATTCTTCACTCCTATCAATCTTTCATAAGCTTTAGCATTTTATCAACAACCGAGGATATATAAAATTCTTCATACACTCTCTTATATCCATTATTCTCAATACTTTCTCTATAAGCTTTATCATCAATTAACTTTTTAATACCTTCTACAAGCTCATCTACATTTTTTTCATTAACCAAAACTCCACAATTATCACCTAAAAGTTCTGGTATTCCACCAGTATAGGTTGAAACTGCTGGAATATTATATGCCATTGCTTCCATAAGTGAAACAGGTATACCCTCTTTTTCCCCATCACCAGTAACTATACTTGGAAGTGCCACACAATCAACTTCACCGGCTAAATATAATTTAAGTAAATCATCATGAGCTATTTTACCACAAATCTTAACACAATCATTAAGCTGCAGCTTTGTTATATATTCATTAAGTTCTTTTTCTAAAGGTCCACTTCCATAAAAACTACATTTTATACTATAACCCATTTTTTTAAGATGTTCAATTGCTTCAATTAAATATTTATGACCTTTCTTTTCGACGAAATTAGCTGGAGTAACAATATAAAAATAATCCCTTTTCTTTTTCGGTTTTATTTCTGCATCTGTAATTTCAACTCCAACATGAATCTTATTACATTTTTGCTTGTTATCCTCACCTATAAAGCCTACCATTTCTTCAAAGCCTGGATCATCTATAACTCTTATAAATTTAGCTGTTTCAGCTTTTTTCCTTAGCATATTATTTTCAGCTATATCCCACCTATGAGAAGTAAAGCTGTATGGTACTCCAGAAACATAGGATGCAATAAATGCTGCCGTTGATGGAGTTGATGCCCAATGTGCATGAATATGTTCTATTCCTTTACTTGTAACAAAATCGCTAGCTACAAGTCCTTTACTAACTAAAAGTAAATTCTTTAAGATTTTAAGTAAACTCCCCGAATGCACAAATATATTTCCAAGCACTTTAAAATATTTTAAGGGGTGTTTAAAAAATATAGCCACAGCACTGAAAATAACCTTAACACTAATAAGTGGAACATATTTAGTATGCTCAGCTACTTTTTTTATTTCTTCTCCTTTTGCTAAATTGCGACTAGGTCTTAAAGGCATAACAAATATCTCATTGCCTTTATTCATCATTTCAATAATTTCTGGTGGGATAAACTGCTCTCCATCACCATAAGGAGTTTGTGCCGTAATATATAATATTTTCATTTAATTCACCTCTGACTTATCAGATTTTTTTATTTTATTAATCACAATATCTGCAATCACTCCAATTTCCTGTATTTTTAAAATATAAGAAACCAAAACAAATATGCACAAGCCAGAACCACTTATAACTATGAGCTTTAGTAAAACCATTATAGTGGAATTCAGACTCACCAATAAGTATGTATTTAACCCCTTTATACATAAACCCATTATAATACAAGCTAAAGAAGTTTTTGAAAATGTTATAATTCCGGATTTTATGCTAAATTTTCCTATTTTATACTTGAGCTGATAAATAAGTAAAAAGCAACAAATATATGTTGAAATCGAATTAGCAAATCCAAGTCCGGTAAGCCCCATAAATTTTACGCATACAAATATTAATATAACGTTTATAATCATACCAATAGCACTATTAATCATAGGTGTCTTAGTATCTTTAAACGAATAGTATGCCTTACATATAAAATCTCTAAGTCCATATGCAAGTAATCCCAGAGAATAAGTTAATAGTAAACTACCTGTTGCAATTGTGGCCTCTCTATTAAACTTCCCTCTTTCAAATAATATATATATAATACTATTTGCTTCTAACATTATAATTACCGTAATAGGAATTATTAACACCAGTAAAATATTCACATATTTTTTCAGTGTAGCTTTTAAATTTGTCAAATCATTTTCAACGGTTTGTTTTGACATCATAGGATATATTACAGTTGATATAGCAACTACAAATACATCAACAAAAAGCGTAAACACCCTATAGGAATATGTTAACGCAGTCAAGCTTCCAGAACTATAATTAGTAGCAACAGCTCTTTCCACCATACTATTTATTTGCTGCCCACTAACACCTATTATAACTGGTACTATCATCCATTCCATACGCTTTAGTGCTTTATCCTTAAAATCAACAAAAAATTTATATTTAAATCCAACTTTTCTTATAGCAAACAATTGGGGCACTATCTGCATGAAAGTTGCTGCAAAGGTTGCTATAGTTAAGCCAACTACGCCAAGCTTATCACCAAAAATAAAAAGATATATTATTGTGATAGCGTTTAAGGGTATTGAAACTAAAGAAGGAACAGTAAAACTATTTTCTGACTGCAACACACCATTAAAAATGTATATAATAGCATTAAAAATTAGTGTTGGAACTAATATTACAGTAAGTACCTCAGTTAAGCTCTCCTGACTTCCTTTAAATCCTGGATTTAATATATGCACAATGGGTTTATTAAAAATAATACAAATTATAGATATGAAACCCGTTGCCAAAATAAAAAAATTAAGAACGTTATTTGCAAACTTATTTGCAGATTCCTTACCTTCTTGCAGCTTTTCATTGTATAAAGGAATAAGAGTTGTCGTAATTGCTGTTCCAATAGTCATAAAAATAATCATAGGAACATTAGATGCGGCAACATAAGCATCAAGTTCTTTATTAGCACCAAATTTTGATGCAGTTATCATATCCCTTAAAAGACCTAATGCTCTGGCAAACAATGTAAAGAAAGCGATAATTGTAACGCTTTTAATGATGCTGCTACCTTTTTTCTTCATTCAATAAATTCCTTTCGTATCTATATGTTTCTTTCCTCATGAACACAGGATATGCATAATCCATAAAGCAGCCAATGCGGAAGAAAATAAGTAACTGAGCTAGGTGAAAAACTTCCAAATATAAACCCACCTAAGGCTAAAAATAAAGACAACGAAATATATTTTTGAGCATTTTCTCCATTTTTATATGAATCATAAAGTCTTTTAAGTAAATATGCATAAAAGACAAGGTATAGAACAAAGAATAAAACTCCGAAATCCCCAAACACTTCTATAAACCATCCATGAGGATCATAGGTTTTATGAGTATTATTTGCTTTTTCTACATAATAAGATGAATTTCCAACTCCAACGCCTAATAAATGTTTTTGCTTTATAACTGCGTTAATAATATCATAAGCAACAGTTATTCTCTCATTTACAGAATCAGCCTTACCTATTCCCGTTCCTTTTTCAATATCCTTAATTGCAGTTGCACTGTTAGCTACTTTTTGCCTATAATCATTTTTAGTGCTTAACACAGATGAATAATTGTACGCTACAAAAAATAATATAATAAATATAATTGGAAAAACTAGAACCTTTGGCTTCTTCTCTAAAATCAAGAAAACTCCACATACCACAGCAAACGCCAACATAATAGGCACTCCATATTTACCAAACTTAGAAGATACTACTGTAACCGCACTTGCCAACGTAACGATACCAAAACAAAATGTAAAAATTAAAGATCTATTCTTCTTATTATATAAAATAACAACTGAATAAACTGCTAAAATTAGCATTAATACAGAATAGTTAGTCCTTGAAGCAGTTAATACTAGTACAACAAAACTTATAAACCCTACTACAACAGAAAAAATTTGTGCTTTCCTATTTTTAACAAAATAACCTATTGTAAGTATAAAAGGAAGTCCCATAGTTAAAAATGTTCCAAAATTATTTGTGTTAAAGAAAAAGGCTATAGGTCTGCTTCTTAATTCAACCAAGGTTGATTTTTGAATTTTATATTGTTTGTATACATCATAGTAATGTTGAACTGGAAGCTGTTTTGCAAGTAAAATTTCAAACAAACCTACAATTATAGATACTAAAACCATAAATCCAAAAACTTTTATAGTTCTATTTAAGCTATTACCAATTGCATGATAAACTACTATATCAAATACAAATACAAACATCATTAAATATATAGCAATGTATTTAATATTTGCACTTCTACTTGCAGACCAAATCACACTTAAACAAATATATACAAACCAAACAGCAAAAAATATTGCAATTTTTTTATCTATAACTCTCATTACTTTTTCTCTATTTTGAATAAATTTAAAAATTGAAACTAACGTAGTTATTACTAAAAACACATGAAAAACGTATAACTTTGAAGTGTGTATATAGTATGTATAATCCATTACCGATGTAATTATAAGTGTATATACTAGATTTTCATATATTTCTTCAGGATTTGCTATTAAAATCACAATTACAGCGCAAACTACAAATATACTTCCCGTTACATAAGTACCGCTTATTAATGCATTAACTACAGCAAATATTATTAATATAGCTAAGTAAATATAATTTTTTTTATGTATTGCAAGCATCTTTTTCCTCCCAAATGATGTTTTATAAAGTGTTTATTGATTCTCTAAAAGTTGATCTACAGGAACATTTCTAAAATATTTTGCCGGGTTACCTGCAACAATGTTCTCTTTTTTTACATCTTTAGTAACTACACTACCAGCAGCAACAAACCCATCATTTTCTATAATCTTACCAGGAAGTATAGTTGCCTGTGCTCCAATTCTTCCACCTTTTTTTACTGTTATGCCCTTAAAATGTTCATATCTCTCTTTAGAACGTGCAGCATAATTATCATTAGAAGTAACAACCCCAGGTGCTATAAATACATAGTCTTCAATTTGGGAATAAGCAGTAATGTACACATTAGTTTCTATTTTACAATTTGAACCTACCGTACAGTAATTTTCAATAGCCGCTCCTCTTCCTATTATTGTTTTAACACCAACTGTTACATTTTCTCTTATTGTTGATAAATCCGCTGCTAAAGTATTTTCTCCTATTTTGCATCCACAATATATTATTACACCCGCACCGATTAAGCATCCATTTTTAATAATGCATGGTTCATATTTTTTTTCTTCCTTAAAAACACTATTTACCGACCTCATTGGCTCTTTTCCTATAACAGTGTTATCATCTATTCTAACATTATCACCAATTTTACTTCCTTTATGTATAACAACATTATTTGCAATAATACAATTATCTCCTATTACAACATCATCCTCTATTACAGAAAAATGACCAATCTTCGTATTCTCACCTATACTGCTTTTATCTGAAATATAATTCATAAAACTCCCTCTATTCACTTTAATATTTCATTAAAAATTACATGTATAAAACCATTGTGAAATAATTTTATCTATTAGCTTATATGCATTTCTATATAAGCTGATTCCACATTAATAACCTTACACATGCAATTGCACTTAAAACTATTCTATATATAGAATAAACCCATAACCTAAAATTTAATTATTTCATATCTAATGTTGAAAAATCTCCAACTGGAAATTTTACTGGCATTTTTGTAAG
The DNA here is from genome assembly GCF_045310695.1 of Clostridium neuense. Classification (NCBI taxonomy): domain Bacteria; kingdom Bacillati; phylum Bacillota; class Clostridia; order Eubacteriales; family Clostridiaceae; genus Clostridium; species Clostridium neuense. The sequence continues at coordinate 55,228 of NZ_JBJIAA010000012.1, read as the reverse complement.
TGCTGATTTATAAGCAGCTAGTATTATTGACATACCCTTTTTACCTTCCTCACCACTGACAAGAGGCTCTCTATTGTTATTAATAGCATCTATCATGTCCTTAAATAATGGTGTATGACCAAACCCATATACTGAATCAGGGTCATCAGCTTGTGCCTTTAATATATCATCCTCACTATCTTTATTATCTTCAAATCTCCATGTTTCAATTCTATTAACAGCAAGTCCCCCTATGACAACTGTACCTTTTTCACCAAATATACTTAAGGTCTCTTCTAAGTTTTTTGGATAAACGCAGGCACTTCCTTCTATTATCCCTATTGCCTTATTTTTAAATCTAACAAGAACTGCTCCAAAATCTTCTGCCTCTATATCTCTTATAAAATTATCACACTCTGCATATACACTTTCAACTTCACTTCCAATCATCCATTGGAGCAAATCTATATTGTGTATACATTGATTCATCAAAGTTCCACCATCAAGCTTCCATGTTCCTCTCCAAGGTGCCTGTTTGTAGTAATCCATATTTCTATTCCAAAGAATTCTTGCTGTTCCATTTATCAATTTACCAAATCTTCCTTCAGCTAATGCTTTCTTTAACTGTTGAATTGGCTTATTAAACCTATTTTGATGACTAACACATAATTTTACATTATTGCTTTTCGAAGCCTTAATCATTTCATCTGCATCTTTTATTGAAAGTGCCATAGGCTTCTCACATATAACATTTTTCTTATTATTCATGCAGTATATCGCAATTTCTGGATGATATCCACTTTCAGTTGCAATTGTAACCACATCAATATTTTCTTCATCAAGCATTTTCTTATAGTCAGTATATACCTTTATATTTACATCTAAATTAATTTTATCTTTATATTCTTTAGCCTTACCTTCGGCTTTTTCTTTTACTATATCACATACTGCAACAAGTTCAGCTTCATTTTTGTTGTTTACAAGAGCTTCCACATGCTTATATGAAATTCTCCCGCATCCAATGATCGCAAACCTTAGTTTTTTCATAAACATTCACCTCAAAATTCTAAGTATTTAAAGATATCTACTGCCTATTATAATACAACATCATTTTTTTGTCATCAAAATAATATTTATTGTAACCAAATTTTATTAATTAGATTTTAAATATAATATATTATGTTGTATAATTGTACATGTATATTGCCTATTTTATTGAAATGAAAGGAATGGAACTTATGAAAAATAAAAACAAATTATTTTTATTTTTGCTTTCGGCAGCTCTAGCATTTATCCTAACAGGATTCTCAGATCAAACCAAAGTCTATGCTAAAACTTATTATGTTTCGCCAAACGGCTTTGATTGTGATTGGTCACAATCAACTAATGATACCGGAAGCATAGATAAACCTCTCAAAACACTAAAAAATGCAATCAACCATTACATGAAGCCTGGCGATACTTTAATAGTTCGAGGTGGTACATATCGCGAAAGAATCGATATTTATGGTAACGGTTCATCAACTTCATGGTATACAATAAAGAATTATCCAAATGAAGTAGTAACTTTATATGGAGATGGGGATGATACAGAAAAAGCAAATGGATTAGTTTTTCATAATTCATCCTACTGGATTGTATCAGGCTTGAACATAACAAACTATACTGGTTCAGGTATATGGTTAAACGGAGAAGGTGGGGACAACATAAACCATATAATTCTTAAGAACTTAAATATATATGGTATTAATGGTCCAAAAACAGGTAATAATGGAACAGAAGGTATTTTTGCTGACGGACATGTTTCTTACTGTACAATTCAGAATTCTAAGATTCATGATATCAGCTTGCCCGCCAACAGAACAGATAGGGATCATGGAATATATATTGGTTATGGAGTAAGTCATCTTATAATAGATGGAAATGAAATCTATAACAATATAGGAGCAGGCATACAATTCTACGGTGAACCTAACGGCGGAAGCTATTGCACTATTTCAAATAATAAAATATATAATAACCATGGTTATGGGGTTACTATTTTCACCAACGCTGTACATAATGTTATCTACAGAAATTCTTTTTATGGAAACGTAATATATGATTTAAGAATACATGATTCTTCCAATAATAATGTAATTAAAAACAATGTGTTTGGGTCTATAAATAGTGATCATAATGTAGATATGGAAAACAATTCGGATGATAATATATTTTCTAATAATTGTTATTCTAAATCCAATATTTCAGTTATATATGCTCATAATAAAAGTATGGATTTTAGTGTTTGGCAGAAAAATTATTCTCAAGATTTAGGTGGAAATAAACTTACAACTGCTTCTAGAACTAATGAAGTAATAAATGCTCAAAATGAGGAAATATCAAAGCAATTAGGCTTTAATGTTTTTAATCAAACAAACAATTTTATTTCCCCAAGTAAAGTCTGGAATATAATCTTAAGCAGCCCAGTAGATAAATATTCTGTAAATAACAACAATGTATGGGTCCAAGATGCATTAGGAAATCTTTTTAGTACATCCGTCAAACTATCTAGTGACGGAAAAACTATTGTGGTTTCACCTAATACAAACTATAACAGCAATACTGTATACTGCTTATATATAAACAACTTAAAATCTACGAATGGCCAAACTTTAAGCCCTATAAAAATGTCATTTTTAACATATTGAATACATTGCTATATTATAAATACTTTAAGGTGGTAATCAGATGAAAATATGCTATATTGCAAATTCCGCTAGTTCTCATACGGTAAAATGGGTAAATTACTTTGCATCTCTTGGAAATGATGTCCACGTAATATCTCACTCAAATGTCCCTATTAAGGGTGCAAAGGTTCATTATATAAATTATAGCTTAAAAAATTATCCTTTAATGGTACATAAAGTTCACAAGTTAATTAGAAATATAAATCCAGATGTACTTCACGCTCATCAAGTTAATACTTGTGGTCTTTATGCGACTTCTCTAAAGGGTTATAAAACAATTGTCTCAGCTTGGGGTTCAGATATTTTAGTAGCGCCAAAAAAATCCTTTATAATGAAAAAAATTGTACAGTATGTACTGAAACATTCCTATTTTATCACATCAGATTCTCATTATATGTCTGAAGCAATAATTAAGCTTGGTGGAAATAAATCTAAAATTCTTACATTTCCTATGGGAGTTGAGAATGATTTGTTAAATTTCAAACATGAATACAATTTTACAAATAAGGAAATTCATATACTAAGCTATAGAAGATTAGAGAAATTATATAATATTGATATTATAATTAAAGGCTTTTCAAAAGCTTTGAAAAAACACCAAAATTTATATTTAGATATAGCTGCAAATGGAAGTGAATTTAATAATCTTAATATGCTTGTAAAATCATTAAATATACAAGACCATGTTAATTTCCTAGGAGCATTTACAAGAAAGGACTTAGGAAATATGCTAATAAATAATGATATATTTATTTCAATACCAAGTTCAGATTCAACTTCTGTTAGTTTGCTTGAAAGCATGGGTTGTGGTCTATTTCCTGTAGTTTCAAATCTTCCATCAAATTTAGAATGGGTTACAAATTACAAAAATGGAATTGTGTTAAATTCTATAGACGAAAATAATGTTTATAATTCAATTGATTGGTGTATTAAAAACTATGACTTTCTTCCTACTGCTTCTAAAACTAATATGAAAATTATACGTGAAAAAGCTCTTTGGGAAAATAATAGTAAAATAATTGAAAATTTATATAATAAGCTGTGTCAGTAAATACACTTAAAACTTATCAAGCTTGAATTATTTTAGATAAAATTAAATAAAAAAATTGATAAGTTCTAATAAAACTTATCAATTTTTATTTATATACATAGTATGTAGAATTTATACAAGGCTAAATACTTTCTAGTTTAAACCTAATTTGACTATATATTATATTTTCCAATACAAAAATCCATTTTCTTCTGCCAATTCTTTTTGAGATACATTTTTAGTATCCACATATATAGGCTTTTCCTTCATTATCTTGGAAAATAGCTTAAAATTATTAAATTCTATATTTTCCTGCACTGCTAAGACAAGAATAACATCTGCTTCCTCAATTGCTTCTCTTTCTGTTGAAACTTTGAAGTCATATTCTGTTACAACAGCAGGATCATATGCTTTTACAGTAGCACCTTTTTCTATAAGTAAATTAACTATATCAACAGCTGGACTTATTCTATCATCATTTGAATAGTCTTTCATCGCTATTCCCAAAACAGCTATTTTACATTCCTTAATATCCTTATTATTTTTATTTAAAAGTTCTTGTATTTTATCACATATAAATACTGGAATATTTTTATTCTTCATTCTACTTAACTTTAAAATATCCATAGAAACATTCATTTCTGCTGCCTTTGGACTCAAATAGTGGTATGCATTTGGTATACAGTATCCTCCAACTCCAGGACCAGGAGTTAATAAATTTACTCTTTTATGAGTATTCGCTAACTTAATTACTTCAAATATATCAATTCCTAAAGCTTCAGTAAATCTAGCAAACTCTTGAACCATAGCAAGATTTACATCCCTTTGAACATTTTCAAATACCTTTGCAGTTTCTACAACTTTTATATTTGAAGCTTTTACAATCTCAGATTTACAAACAATGCTAAGCAATTTTGAGGCTCTATTAAAGCTTTCTTCATTAATACCACTTACTAAAGTATCCATATTTGCAAATTCTTCAAAAGCCTTTCCTTCAGCAATTCTTTCAGATGAATATGCAAGATAAAAATCAACACCAGCTGTTAATCCAGATTTTTTTTCTAATATAGGTTTTACTAATTCTTCTGTAATTCCAGGTATAACTGTACTTCTAACTATAACTAAATCATTCTTTTTTAAATTATTCCCTATAGCTTCACATACATTTTTTAAATCACTATCTATGTACTCACCTTTTTTAATTGGTATCCCAACTGTGATAATTATATTATTACAAACTTTCATAGCACATTCAGCATCTGTTGTCACAGTATAGTTTCCTTGTTTTATTTCGCTCTCTAAAATTTCTTTAATTGATACTCCTTGAAACTTCTCAGTATGGTGGGTAATTCCATTACTAATTTCTTCAATTAGTGACTTATTAACATCGACTCCAACTGTAGTGCAGCCTCTCAATGCAAAGCTTAATGCTAACGGTAATCCAACATACCCTTGTCCAAATACACATACATTTCTATATTCTAATTGGATATCTTCTTTAAGATTAAATATATTATTTATTTTATTCACAACAAACCTCCAATTAACTTACACAATTTTGTGTTATTTTTTTCACATTTACCATTTTAACATTTACTATCATATGTATGATATTATATATAAATTATTAACCTAATTTATATATAAATCATTTATCTTTTTTTAATTTAACTTGTATAATCTCCATGACTTCAGATATTTTAAGTAGCCTTGATAATAAAGCAAAAACAATTAAAGCCACAATTCCACTTATAATAAGTATAATAGCTAATTTTGTTATAGAATTTATATTAAACATAACACTAGCAGCAAAATAAATTAGATATGCTGATAATGACATTCCTGCTCCAAGTATTAATGCCTTTGCAAAAGCAATTCCTGCATTTTTAATAGTAATACCACCAAGCCTTTTCCTTACTTCAAACAGTAAAATTGTTCCCATAATTAAGCTTGAGGTAGTGGTTGCTAATGGCAATCCATTAACTTTAAATATAGGTACAAAAACACTAATAAATATTACATTTAATATAACCTGTATAAATCCATTAATCATAGGAATTACAGTTTCTCGAGCCGAAAAAAAAGTTTTACTTAATGAATCCATCAGTGCAAATCCAAGGGTACTTACAGCCAAATATTTCAAACACATTGATGTGATTTTAGTATCTTCAGCAGTGAATTTGCCATGTTGAAGTAGCAACCTCACAATAGGTGTACTTAATGTAATCATACATAACATCAATGGAATAGTAACTATTATTACTATATTTACTGTCTTTACAATTAAATTTTTAAATTCAGTTTTATCTTCCTTATTAAATTTTTCAGTAAGCATTGGATATAAAACAGTAGTTATTGACGCTACAAAAACTTGATTTATTAATGTACTAATTTTACTTGCATAATCCACTACAGATATACTTCCTGCTGCTAAATGGGATGCAAATGTCCTATCAACAATTAAACTTATCTGGCTAACAGTAGCACTTATTAAAACAGGTATGCCAAGTTTCAGCATTCTTTTAAAGTTTTCGTCTTTAAAATTTATGTAAAATCGATATTTAAAGGTCTTCATAAATGGCCTCTGAACTACAGTCTGCACTATGGCACTTAATAGAAATGATATAATAGCCGCCTTTATACCATATTTCATAAATACTAGAATACCAACTATTATTACAATATTAGATACTATACTAGTAATTGCTGGCTGAACATAAATTCCATAACACTGAAGATATCCAGTATACAAACCTGCAACTGCAAGAAAAATTATACTTGGTATAACTATCTTAGTCATATTAGAAGTCATCTCAAAATATTTAGGTGTAAATCCACTAGCAAATAATTGTGTCAATAATTTTGAAAATACTATTCCTAAAATAGACAGAATTGAACACGCTAAAACAACTATGTTAATTATATTGTTAAAAAAATCATTTGATTTTTCCTTATCCTCTTTTACTATTGAAAAAATAGGGATAAAAGTGGTCACAAGTGCTGCAGAAACACATGAAAATATTGAATTTGGAATAGTTGTTGCAATTTTAAAAACATCCGACTCAGCCGTAGCCCCAAATACTGCCGCTATAACAAACTCTCTTAAGGAACCAAATATTTTACTTACTATTAAAATTACAGTAATAATCATACTATACTTAGCTATATTTTTTACTTTTGTGTTCATAATCCCACCTCAAGACAAATCGCAGTAGTATTCACTTTTAATAAAGCATAGATAATAAGATTTTAGAGGGCATTGAGCCCTCTAAAATTTCCAATGTCTTTTAACAAATTCTTTCTGCAAAACCCGAAGAATTCCTTTATATTCCTGTTTCCTATAACTTTACAATTTTTTCTCTATTGTTTTTGACATTCTTTGTTGCATTTCTAGTATCATATATTAAACTTGATTCAGCAATTATCTTTTCATAATCGTAATCACTGTGATCAGTAGTTATAACAACTACATCTGCAAACTTAATTGCATCTTCCCACTTAACAGATTTATACTCAACACCATTGTGCTTAAATGATGGTATAAATGGATCGTTATAGATTATTTCTGCTCCATTTTTAATTAAGTGATCAATAACCTTAAGTGCAGGAGATTCTCTCATATCATCAATATCTTTTTTATAAGCTACCCCTAACAAAAGTACCTTTGCTCCATTAAGCGCTTTCTTATTTCTATTTAATAATTTCATTACATTATCAACTACAAATTCAGGCATACAATCGTTTATTATTCCTGAAGTTTCTATTAATTTAGTATGAAAATCATATTCTTTAGCCTTCCATTCAAGATAAAATGGATCCAATGGTATACAATGTCCACCAAGTCCTGGACCTGGGTAAAATGGCATAAACCCATATGGCTTTGTCTTTGCTGCATCAATAACTTCCCATACGTCTATACCCATTTTATTACATAACATTGCCATTTCATTTGCTAATGCTATATTTATATTTCTAAAAGTATTTTCAAGAATCTTTTCCATTTCAGCAACAGCTGGTGAAGATACTTCTTTAACATCACTTTCAAGAACATTTCTATAAAGCGATGCTGCAACCTGTGTACACTCTTCAGTACAGCCACCTACTACCTTAGGTGTATTTTTAGTCTTAAATTCTTTGTTACCTGGATCTACCCTTTCTGGTGAAAATGCTAAAAAGAAGTCTTCTCCACATTTTAATCCACTCTTTTCAAGTATAGGCTTACATACTTCTTCAGTTGTTCCAGGGTAAGTTGTACTTTCTAGTACAACTAACATTCCTTTATGTAAATATTTTGCTACACTTTCGGTTGAACTAACCACATATGATAAATCTGGTTGTTTATATATATCAAGTGGAGTTGGAACACAAATGCAAACAGTATCTACTTCTTTAACAAAGCTAAAATCAGTAGTTGCTGTTAATTGTCCAGCTGCCACTAATCTTTTAAGATCTTCATCTACAATATCCCCTATGTAATTATCCCCTGTATTAACCATATCAACCTTTTTTGACTGAACATCAAATCCTATAACTTTATATCCTGCTTTAGCTTTTTCTACTGCCAAAGGAAGACCTACATACCCTAAACCAACAACTCCAAGTTTAGCTTCTTTATTCTTTAATTTTAACATTAAATCGTCTTTCAATTGAGACATAAATATTACCTCCTAAATTCGCTGCTATAAATTCAACACATTCAAATTATAATACAATAAGATTTTTTTGTCATCCTTTTTGAAAAATTTCACATATAATAAAACATTAAATAAATTTATTATATTGCAAATTGAGTCTATTTTTTTAAAATATCATTATATAATTTAAATAACTTATTACTTTCTGCTTCCCACGAATATTCTTCCTCTATAAGTTTTCTTCCACATTCGCCCATTTGCTTAGCTATATCTTTATTATCGATTAAATATTCTATCTTTTCAGCTATTTCTTTAGGATCTTTGGGATTTACAGGTAAATAGCATCCCTTAAAAATTGACTTCCAGTATTCAAAATCAGACATAATCATTGGTATTGAACATGCCATATATTCAAAAGGTTTATTAGGAAGCGTCCTAACATGGTTTGGTACTGCCCAAAAATTAACCACTCCAATATTTGATATTTTCATATATGAATACACTTCATCCTGTGGAATAAAACCTCTCTCAATGACATACCTATATCCGTCTAACTTTTTACATCTTTCATGATATTCTGGTTCATCCCAATCACCAAATATCCAGAGCTCTACTTTTCCATTTAAATATCCAACTGCCTCAATAATTTCTTTTATACCTCTTATTTCTGTAAGCATCCCGGCATATATTACAATTTCTTTTTCATTAACCTTTTCTACAGGTTTTACTTTATCAATTGAAGTTAATACCGGAAGATTTCTAACAACGGTAACCTTTTTTTTAGAAAACCTTTCTGAAATATCGGGTCTTGCTGTAATAATTGCCGTCATAAAATGTGCATTAAATTTTTCAAATACGTTAAACAAACCCGATACAACTTTTCGTATAAAAACTCCCCCGAGATATTCTTTATTTAATATTTGCATAGGCACATTTTCATGAACATCATAAATAACTTTTTTTCCAAATAAGCGTAAAATTACAGCCACTATTATAAGTTCGGGGTCATGTATATGATATAAATCAGCCTTTAGTTGTAATGCTTTTTTTAGTGCAACCCAAATCTTTATAAACACCCTATAAAATCTATTTTTGCTGTTACTAATAGGGATTATATTGACCCCCTCAAATGATTTCTTCTTTCCATTATAGCTTACAATAAAGTAAACATCATATCCTTGTTTCACTAAGCTTCTGCATTCTTTGTAAAAAATTCTTGTGTCATAGTGTGGATGGACAGTGGAAATATGACATACAACTTTTCTCATCTTTTTCCTCCAGCATTAGTAATTTAAAGTGTTTCTCGATAAGAGGATGTGAAAAATGTATTCTAGAGGTTTTACTATACCGCACATGAACTCTCATGAGTGACTTGTAAAAAAGAATATCTATATTTTTCACCTTCTCCTATATATTAAACAATATATATTCATTACATAATATTGCATTAATTCTTTTTTCGCTTATAAGTAGGAACTTTTTCTGCCATAAGCTCATATATCTTTTCTTTATCATTTTCTTTGAGCACTTCTTTAAAGTCTTCAATTGAGCTCTCAATAAATTTCATGTCAACATCCATAGGTTTTTCAACATGTATTTTTTTATGTTCTGTACTTGTAAGTGCAACTTCACTCATCAAAAGTTCCTCATAAAGTTTTTCTCCAGGTCTAAGTCCTGTAAATTCTATTTTTATATCTTCTCCTGGATTAAATCCAGAAAGTGTAATTAAATCTTTTGCAAGATCCACAATCTTCACTGGTTTTCCCATATCAAGTACAAATATTTCTCCTCCATGTGCCATAGCACCAGCTTGAATAACAAGTTGAGCTGCTTCTGGTATAGTCATAAAAAATCTATTTATTTCTGGATGAGTTACAGTAACAGGTCCACCATGGGCAATCTGCTTTTTAAATAAAGGAATAACAGAACCATTACTTCCTAAAACATTTCCAAACCTAACTGCTACGAACTCAGTTTTGCTCACTTTATCAAATGCTTGAACCATAAGCTCACAAAATCTCTTTGTAGCTCCCATAATATTAGTAGGATTTACGGCTTTATCTGTACTTATCTGAACAAATTTTTTAACATTGAATTCATCACAGCATCTAAGTACATTGAAAGTTCCAATTACATTGTTTTTAATTGCTTCCATTGGATTTACTTCCATTAAAGGAACATGTTTATGAGCTGCCGCATGAAAAACTACATCTGGTTTGAATTTTTTAAATATCTCATCAAGTCTGTTTTTATCTCTTATTGAAGCAATTATCACTTCTTTATTTAACTTAGGGCACGTATAATTTAATTCCATTTGAAGATCATATGCATTATTTTCATATATATCTAAAATAATAAGATTACCTGGATTAAATTTAGATATTTGCCTGCACAACTCTGATCCTATGGAACCTCCTCCACCTGTAACTAAAACATTTTTACCTTTTATATATTTTTCTATATTTTCTGTATTTAACTTAACTTCTTCTCTTCCGAGTAAATCTTCAATACTTACATCTCTTATTTTTCTCATATTAAACTTTCCATCTATTATATCACTTATACTTGGAAAAGTTCTAAGCTTGCATTTTGTATTTTTGCATATATTAAAGATTTCCTTTCTATCTTCCTCTGGTGCTGATGGCATAGCTACTATAATTTCTCCAATTGAGTTTTCTTGACAAAACTTATTTATATTATTTCTAGTACCAACTACCTTTACGCCATATATAAGTCTTCCCAATTTCTCCTCATCATCATCAATAAGTCCAATAATATCATAATTTAATTTTTTACTTCTCTTAATTTCTTTAATAAGCATGGCTGCAGCATCACCTGCACCTATTATAAGAAGCCTTATCTTATTTTCACTGACAGCTTCCCTATTTTTTTTGTTTTCATATGACACTCTATATGAAAATCTCGTTCCTCCCAAAAGTATTATACAAATCATCCAAAAAATAACGTGGACCGTGTATGGAAATCTATAAAATACAGTTTGGGTAATTTTCATATGGCTTAATATATAGCTATAAACTATAAAAACTATGTTTGTTAAAGATACCGAATAAACTATAGAAAGCAGTTCTTCTATAGATGCATATCTCCACATATTATTATAAAGATTAAAAATCCTATTAAATATGATCATAAAAACAATTACCGGAATTATAGACACTTTAAAAAGTTTTATATACCTAGTATCTACCATAAAATCATATTTAAGCAGTAATGCTATATATAGAGACATTGTAACCATTATAATATCACTTATAACAAAAAATCTATTTTCCTTACGCATATACACACTTCCTTAATCTTTGTTGACAAATCTAATTTTACACTATTTTTAAAATTATTCAATGTTTTTTACACTAAAAATAAAATCCACTTATAATAAAGTGGATCTTATTGTGCATCATTAAGTAAATTTACTTAAAATTAGGAAGATCAAAAATCAATTTTGCTGCTGGACAAAGATCATATAATGATTTTATATTGTATATTTGATTAATTGCCCATTTTACATCTGTAGCATATTGATGTGATGGATCGTTGGGATTCCATCTCATCTTATACAAGGTATCTTGATTATAATTTGGATTGTTTATATATGAACTTGAGACAAATTTAGCTCCACCATTAATAGCAGCATCAACAGAAAACCAGCCTTGACTATAGGCATACTGTGAACCATAATAGTCTGCATTTGCATCATATGCTCCTATTCCAAACATGTTATATACTGTTTTTCCATTTACAGTAATTCCAGTTGCAAGATTTGATGTTCCATTTCCTGTTTCAAGCAAGGCATGTGAAACTAAATACATAGGATTTATATTGCTATTAGCCGCAGCCTGTAGAAATACAGCTCCTTTGTTTTCAAGCACACCCTTACCCCTAAGCACATTATTTATATCATCAGCTGAAATTCCATCATAATATGTTAGTTTTAAAAACTCAAATCTGCCAAAAACATCATTGATATAATTAGTTGGATCTAGATATTTTAAAATCGTATTACTATCAGCAGCTACCCATTGTCCATTTGAATTTTCGTATACTGGCTGCTGACTAAGCTCCATATTTAAAACCTGCTGAATGGTATAACCATAATTAGTTTGTGTATAGCTAATATTTCCACTTGACTTTGGATTAACAACTTGAGTAAAACAATAATAATTGTCACAGCTTCCTAAACCTTGAGAACTCTGTATGTTACCCTCTGTATTAGCCTCCTTAACCCATATAGACACCCTATATTTTCCTGGCTTAAATGGAGGATTTATAGAAAGTTCATATGAAGCACTGCCACTTACAGGAGAAGTATATCCATTAGTAGCATCTGTCCATATATTACTTGAACCACTTGACACAAATACCCTATATTGTACTTCATTCAATTCTGGTGTGCTAACATTTAATTTAAGTGTATCACCTTCAATTAAAGATGATGGACTACTGGTAACATTAATTGTTGGAGCACAAACTTTTTCTAGAACATAGTAATTATCACAACTTCCTAACCCTTGATTGCTAACCAATTTGCCATCAGTTCCAGCATTTTTAACCCATACTGATATCCTATACTTTCCAGAACTTAATTTTTCATTTAACTTAGTGGTATAATAGACATTTCCATTAACCGGAGAACTATATCCACCAGTTACGTCATCCCAATTATTGCCTGACTTATTTATAAAAACTCTGTATTGCACCTTTTCACTAATATTTGACAATAATTTTATACTAGGATTTGAACCTATTGTCATATTATTAATTTGTGCACTCTTAATTTGTGGAATAGGATTAATATGCTTACTAAAGCAATAGTAATTATCACAACCACCTAAACCAATGTTGCTAGTATATATTCCCTCTTTGCCATATCTTTTAACCCATACTGATATTCTGTAATCACCATAATCGCTAAATTTACCAATATCAATAGTAAATGGCGTAGTTCCATCAACTGGTGAAGAATATCCATTACTTTTATCTAACCACTCATTAGTATTTAGCTTATTAACAAATACTCTATACTGTACTTTTCCAGCAATATCACTTTGAGCGGTTAAAGTCACATCATCATTTTGATAAATCTGTGAAGATAAATTTTGAACATTTATTTTAGGATTGCAATTTTCATCAAAAGCATAATAATCATCACAACTTCCTAGCCCAATTGAACTTTTAATACTGCCTGTAGTTCCAGCAGTTTTTACCCAAACAGAAATTTTATATTTGCCAACAGACAAATTATTTACATTCACTTCATATTTTTGGTTTCCAGAGACAGGCGTTGAATATCCATTAAACAAATCTCTCCATTTTCCATCATCATATGAATATATCCAAAATCTATATTGCACATTAGAAGAAACATTGGATAATACACCTATTTTTAATGTATCATTCTGAAATACCACATCTGAGCTTCTAGTTACAGAAACAATTTTAGGGTTAGTAGAAGTGACTTGTCCTGTTTGTGAGCCGGTTGCTGCTTGTACATTTTGCTGTAGTGCCATAATTATAAAGGCAAACACAGCTGCAATTACTACCTTTCTTAATATGCTAATATCATTCACCTCCCTTCACAAAAGGACAGGATTACGTATACATTATAGCATATCGTAATATTTTATAAAATATTGACTAATAATTTTTATATTATTTAAATAAATTATCTTTCCATAGGCTTAATAATGAAATAATGTAATTTACTGCAAAACAAAAAAAGGACAGTCACACTAAAATTATAACTAAATATATTAGTGTGACATCCCTCTCTGTTTGTAAGGCTATTTTACATCTTCTTTAAAAAAATGCTTGAATTTCTCATTATTTTTTAGCCCCTTTAAATAATTAGCAAAGTCATCTTTTAATTCATTTCTTTTTAATGCATACTCAACAGTTGCTTGTAAAAATCCAAGTTTATCTCCAACATCATATCTTCTTCCTTCAAAAGCATATGCATACATTGCTTCAGACTGCATTAAAGTTCTAAGAGCATCTGTAAGTTGTATTTCCCCACCCTTACCAGGCTTAGTATTCGATAATATGTTAAATATTTCAGGAGTTATTATATACCTCCCTAAAATAGCTATATCTGATGGTGCTTCTTCTACTTTAGGTTTTTCAACTAAATCTTTAACCTTGTAAACATTTCCATCTATATGCATTCCATTTATAACTCCATATTTATAAACTTCTTTATGCTCTACCTTTTGAACCCCTAATATACTGGTCTTATATTCATCATAGCAATCTATAAGCTGCCTTAAGCATGGCTTTTGTGCATCTACAACATCATCTCCAAGCATAACTGCAAATGGCTCATTACCTACAAAAGTCTTAGCACAATTAATCGCATGTCCAAGTCCTTTAGGCTCTTTCTGTCTTATATAATAAATTTCAGCCATATTTGATATATCTTTTACTAGTTTTAATAAATTTTCTTTTCCGTGACTTTCAAGTTCGTTTTCAAGTTCCACGGATTTATCAAAATGATCTTCTATTGCTCTTTTATTTCTTCCTGTTATTATAAGTATTTCTTCTATTCCTGAAGCTACAGCCTCTTCTATTATATATTGTATAGTTGGCTTATCCACTATAGGCAGCATTTCCTTTGGTTGTGCTTTAGTTGCTGGCAAAAATCTTGTTCCTAAACCTGCCGCTGGTATAATAGCTTTTTTCACTCTCATATTTATATACTCCCTTCAAATATCAATCTAAAATATTGTAATTTCCATAATTACTGCTTCCTTAGACCATTATAACATTTAAAAAAAACTAATATAACAATAAAATGTTAATTTTATATGCTTAATCAAATATTAAACTCAATTTTTCAACTACTTCATCATCTGGCTTCATCTTTTTTGCTATTGCATAGTGCAATCTAGCTTGTTCTTTATCTCCTTTGTTTAAATAGCACATAACTAAGTTAGTACAAATTTCTATAGATTTAGTAGCTTCAAAAGCCTTTCTAAGATAAGATATAGCTTTATCATAATCATTAAGTGCTGCATAATTTACTCCAAGTTCATTAAAAATCTCAACTATATTGTTATCAAGCATTAGAGCCTCGTTTAAATAATATATTGCCTTTTCATAGTTTCCAAGTATTCTGTATGTCATGCCAATATAATAAAATAAAATAGCATCATCCTGAAATTCATCAATTAATTTAACAAACATTTTAAGTGCATCCTTAGGTTTTTCATGCATAATCTCTTTAGCTTTTTCATAATTTCTTACATCTTCAATAGAATGCTTAAATTTAGAAATTTTTTCGTCTACTTTTCCACCATACTCTATATAGGTATTAATAGAATACCATGCACCTTCATAATCCTTATCTTCATTTTTTATAAAGGCTTCATATAAATATGGACCTGCATACTTTTCAATCTTTTTAGCCTCATCTATGATAAACAGTTCCTCTTCTTTAAACTCAGATTTTTTATCTCTTATAGTCTCACTCAAGGCCATTATCTTATCAAAATTCTCTTCAGTTTTTTCAACTGTAATAAGACCCTTAAGCATTATGTATGCATCTTCATACTTCTCCTTTTTAACCTCATCTACTATTATACCTTTTATATATCCCGTAAACTCCTTAAGGTTTTCATTTAATATTTTCTCATATATATGATTAAATTTAAAGGATTTATCACCACCTAATACATAAAACATACCTTCCACAAAAAAGGATAATGGGATATCTTTAAATTTTTCTCCACTTTTTACCTTATCTATTACCCTTTCAGATCTTACAGGAAAGTATTTATTTTCTGATACCTTTACTTTAAATATTTTATATATGCTTTCACTTTTAAATTCAAGAAATATTAATTTTGAAACTTTTTCTTTAAATTCCTGTTCTATGCTCATTAATAAACCACCTTATCTTTAATTTTAAAATGGAAGGTGTTTTTCACCTTCCATTTTAAATAATATACTATATCAAAACTATTTTTTCAATTTATTATTTAGTTGCTTCATCAATTATACTCATTATAGCTTCAGAAAACTGACGGCTCTTTTTATCAGCATCATCTAAACTTTTTCCTACAACCGCCATATAAATTTTCATTTTAGGTTCTGTTCCTGAAGGTCTTACAACAAACCATGATCCATCCTCAAGAATAAACTTAAGTACATTAGATACTGGAAGCTTTATCTCACTCTCAATATTATTAACTATATCTTTTTCAATTCTAAGTTTATAATCAAATTTTTTAATTATCTTAATATTATTAACTGCTTCAATTTGCGAATGTCTCAAATGCTCAATTGCCTTTTTAATCTTTTCCTGCCCCTCTTTTCCAGTAAGTTCTTTTGAAACTAGGGTTTCTTTGTAAAAACCATACTTCTCATAAAGAGAATTAAGTGCATCATAAAGGTTCATGCCCTTTTTCTTATAATATAATGCCATTTCGCATATAAGCACTGCTCCAATTACTGCATCTTTATCTCTTACAAAAGTTCCAGCAAGACAACCGTAGCTTTCTTCAAATCCAAACAAATATGTATTGGATCCAGTCTTTTCAAATTCCTTTATTTTTTCACCTATATATTTAAAACCAGTTAATACATCTATAAGCTTTACACCATAATCCTCAGCAATCTTAGTAGCCATTTCTGATGTAACTATAGTTTTTATAATAGCTCCATTGCTCGGAAGCTTATTAATATCTTTTAGTGATGATATTATATAGTGAGATAAAAGAACTCCAGTCTGGTTTCCTGTTAAAACTCTATACTCTCCACTTCCGTCTTTTGCAACAACTCCTATTCTATCACAGTCTGGATCTGTTCCAAATATAACATCTGGTCCTATAGTTTTTGCCATTTCTAAAGCTATATTAAAAACAGAAGGTTGCTCAGGATTTGGATACGGAGCTGTAGGAAAGTTTCCATCTGGTAGTTCTTGCTCTTTTACTACAGCTAAACTTTCATATCCAAGTTCTTTTAATGCTCTTCTTACTGGTATATTACCAGATCCATGTATAGGAGTATATATTATCTTAAGGTCTTTTGCATAATCTTTAACTAGATCTTTTCTTATTGTAAGTTCCTTCACCTTATCAATATAAACCTTATCTACTTCTTCACCTATAATATTTAAAAGCCCTTTACTTTTCGCTTCCTCTAAATCCATTGTCTTAATGTCAGAAAAATTCTTCAAAGCTTGTATACAAGAGAATATTTCCTCTGCCCCTTCATCGGTAAACTGATTACCATCTTCATTGTAAACCTTATAACCATTATACTGTTTTGGATTATGTGAAGCAGTAACAACAACTCCTGCCTTACTTCCAAAATGCCTTACAGTGAAGGACAACATTGGTGTTGGTCTTAAAGAATCAAAAAGATATGTCTTTATTCCATTAGCGCATAAAACAGCTGCTGTTGTCTCTGAAAACTCTCTTGACATTATTCTAGAATCATGTGCTATACTTACTGAAATTTCTCCACTGTAGTGTCTATGAAGGTAATCTGCTAACCCTTGAGTTGCTTTACCAACAGTATATATATTCATTCTATTGCTTCCAATACCAATTACGCCTCTAAGCCCACCTGTACCGAACTCTAATTCTTTATAAAATCTATCCTCTATTTCTTTCTCATCCTTAATATTCCTTAGTTCATCCTTTGCACTTTCATCAATGTATTTAGAATCTAACCATAAGTTATACTTTTCTTTATAAGTCATATTTTCCCCTCCCAAAGATTTGCTATAAAATATATGCATATTTTATTTGGATACCATTATTATACTATAAAAAAAACTTTTTTAAATTATTTTATGGTAAATATTTAAAAATTAATAAATAGCGTCTAAAAAACAATTTAAATAAAATTTTACAAATCTAAGAATTTAGCAATCTATTTCTTCAGACTTATTAAATTTATTTAATATTTGTTTTCAAACGCTATTTATTAATTTACCCAAAAGAAAAAACTTATTTTTTAATCATCAATAGAAGCATTATCTTCTAATTCAACATCTCCGTAATTTTTTCCTGAATCGCTAACAGATAAGAGAATTGCATCTAGTTCATCTACTACAGTAATTTCCTTTGAAAATTCAAAATCAGATACTCTTAAGCTTTCTCCTGAAGTCATATTTGAAACATCGAAAACCACACTATTAGGCAAATTATCACCAGTACATCTTACTTTTATGCTGTTCTTAAATTTTTGAGTGACACAGCCTTTTGATTTTATTGCATCTTCTCCTTCAAAAATAACAGGAACTTCACTTACAATTTTACTGTTGCCATTTAAATCCTCAAGATCAATATGAATTAATTTATGATTAACAGGCTCTCTCTGAATTTCCTTTATTAATGCCTTGTGATTTTCTCCGTTTAAGGCTATGTTTAAAAATCCATGTTCTCCTATAATGCTTATTCTATTGTTAAGTTCAGACTCATCAACATCGAACATTATATTTCCAACATTTTTACTATATAACACTCCAGGAATTTTACCTGATTTTCTTTCTCTTCTACTTATAGATCTCCCATGTTTATTTCTAATTTCTGCTTTCATATCTTCCATATAAATTCCTCCTTATTCATGTATTGTTACCATTTATTCGGAGTTTTATACAACATATGAAGCAAGTTACATAGGTCAGTAAAGTTTTTTCTTCTTTTCACTCAAATAAATATTTAATTACAAAAGAAGCTTATTAACTAATATTATTCACTTCAAATCTTCCTCAGTTATTACCTCTATTCCATTTTCTAAAAGAAGTTGTGCAGTTATCCCATTACCTGCTATTTTGTTTCCGCTAAAGGTTCCATCATATATTTTCCCGCAGCCGCAGGAAGGACTTTTTGCCTTAAGAATTGCCTTTTTACTTCCTACAATTTTAGCAATATTTAAAACCTCCTGAGCTCCTCTTACAAATTCAAAAGTTCTATCATTTCCATCTTTATCAATAACCTTTGCCTTTCCTAGTAAAACTTCTTTTCCAGCTCCACCTACAATTTCACAAGGCTTCCTTGGAGTTTGAAGTCCACCAAGCTGCTCAGGGCATACTGGCAAAGCTCCACCATTTTTTAAAAGTTCAATTATTTTTTTATTAACACTACTATCTCCAGAATATCTACAGTTTATACCACAAAGACATGCAGAAACCAATTGTATTTTCTTATCCAAAGCTATGCACCACCTTATTTAAGTTCAACAACAGTGACTCCAGTTCCACCTTCACCATAGTTTCCAAGTCTATAGCTTTTTACATGTGGATGATTTTTAAGCATATCAGTTATAGTATTTCTAAGTACCCCTGTGCCTTTGCCATGAATAACAGTAACCTCATTGAGCCCAGCTATACATGCTTCATCGAGATATTTATCAACACTGTATATTGCTTCTTCCGCATCCATTCCCCTCAAGTCTACAGATGTAGCTACAGACCTTAAATTTAATTTTGCTTCTCTTCTTTTTACAGCTTTATCTTTTTTACTAGCTTCACCTTTACTGCCTCTTAAATCTTCAAGCTTAACATTTATTTTCATGATTCCAGCCTGAATTTGAACTTCACCTTTACTATCTGGCCGAGATATAACTGTCCCTTTCATGTTTAAAGAAGGTATAAATACTTCTTCTCCTTCTTTCACCTTTTTTAATCCTTCGCCCTTAAATTTCTCTTTTTTACTTAACTTTTCCTCTGCATCATCGAGATTCTCTCTAAGCCTTCTTCTTGAATTTTCAAGTTCTCTTCTTGCTTCAGAAGAATAGCCCAGTTTTTCAAGTTCTCTCATATCCTTAAGTATTGTATCTGCTTCTTCCTTAGCTTCTGCTATAATTCTTTTTGCCTCTCTTCTGCCTTCCATTAAAGCTTTTTCTCTCGTATCCTTTACTGAATAAAGCTTCTCCTCATATTTGATTTTAAGTTCCTCTGCTTCATTTTTATACATTTCTGCTTTCCTTGAATTTTCTTCAGCCTTAACGGTCTTTTCCTGCAAATTCTGTATCAAGTCTTCAAACTTTAGAGAATCCTTTGATATCCCCTCTCTTGCATTATTAATTATATATTCTGCAAGACCAAGTCTTTTTGAAATCTCAAAAGCATTAGACTTTCCTGGTATTCCCATAAGAAGCCTATATGTAGGCCTTAAGGTTTCAACATCAAATTCTACAGATGCATTTTCAACTCCTTCAGTTTTAAGAGCATAAGCCTTAAGCTCACTATAATGAGTTGTAGCAACTAACCTTGACCCTCTCTTCCTTAAGTCTTCAAGTATTGAGACTGCAAGTGCTGCACCTTCTGTAGGATCAGTTCCTGCCCCAAGTTCATCAAATAAAACCAGAGACTTATTATTTGCGTTGTTTATAATTTCTACTATGTTTTTCATGTGAGAAGAAAAAGTAGATAAACTTTGTTCTATGCTTTGTTCATCGCCTATATCTGCATAAACCTCCTCAAAAAAGCTCACTGCAGAATTTTCTTTTGCTGGAATCATAATTCCACTTAAAGCCATAAGTTCTAAAAGTCCAACTGTTTTTAAAGTTACAGTCTTTCCACCTGTGTTAGGTCCTGTTATGACAATAGAATTTGATTCTCTACCAAGGTATATACTCAATGGTACTACTTTTTCTGGATCTATAAGTGGATGCCTTCCATAAACTATATCTATTACTCCACTGTCATTTATATGAGGTGCAACTGCATTAATACTGCTGGCATATTTAGCTTTTGCAAATATAAAATCAAGCTCTGTCACAATTCTTTCGTTGTTTTTAACAGTTACTATACTTCCATAGACCTTTGCAGAAAGTTCTCTTAAAATCCTTTCTATTTCTGCCTTTTCTTTAAGCATCAATTCCTTTATTTCATTATTTAAATTCACAAGTCCCATTGGCTCTATAAATAGAGTGGCACCACTTGCACTTTGATCATGAACAAGTCCTGGAACCTGAGCCTTACATTCTGATTTTACAGGTATTACATATCTATCATTTCTTATGGTATATAAGTTTTCTTGTAGATAAGCTGAATAATTTCTAAGCATAGAATTCACCTTATCTTTTACAGATGCATTTTTATCTTTAAGTGATCTTCTTATGCTGTAAAGTGTTTGACTTGCCTTATCTGAAATTTCCTCTTCATCAATTATTGCATTAAATATAGAATCCTCTATATTTTTAAGCGGCACTATCCCTTCACATATATCCTCAATAACTCTATGTTCTTCCTCTCCTTCCTTGTGATTTATATATTCCTTAAACCGTCTTCCACACCTTAGCATGTTTGCAATTCTAACAAGCTGACTTGGCATTAATGAGAAGCCCTTTTCTGCCATACCTACAGCCTCTCTTACATCATAAGCACCTTCAAAAGGAGGTGTTCCCTTTTTCATAATAAGTGCTAAAGCTTCCTTTGTCTCCTCCATATGCTCCTTTACTTCATACAAATTGTCATATGGCTTAAGTTCATCTACTATTGCTTTAGCAGCTTCCGTCATTGTATACCTTTTAATTTTTCCCTTTATTTTACCGTATTCAAGAACTCTAAGTGA
Organism: Clostridium neuense; assembly: GCF_045310695.1. Lineage (NCBI taxonomy): Bacteria > Bacillati > Bacillota > Clostridia > Eubacteriales > Clostridiaceae > Clostridium > Clostridium neuense. The sequence goes on along the minus strand of NZ_JBJIAA010000012.1, from coordinate 33,312 downwards.
CTTCTCGTTCAATTTATTCAACTCCTCTTTTATAGCTACCCCTTGTGTAATTTTTCATATCAATATAACTTTCTCTTTTTTTAATTACCTCAAGTACATCTTTAACCTCCTGCTCACTTTCATCAATAAAATCTATCCTAAAAGAATCAACTCCTATTTTCCCAATTTCATCAATCTTATCTAAAAGGTTTAAAGGTATTGGATTATATATGTGACTTCTGCAATATTTATCAGTAATTACATTAAAAGAAACTCCCTTTCTATCTTTTAAAACATATTTTCCTTTGGAACATGCTCCATTACATTGTTTATTAGAGGTTTTATTTCCAAAAGTACTGCCAATAGGACAATATTCACTTACCATGGTTTCAATCTTACCATAAACAAGCAGTTGAGTTTCTATTGATTTCTTTTCACAAATATGCTTTATTTCCTGTCTTGAAAGTTCAGTGCTAATACATACTCCCATCAAGTTTTTATAAAAAGAAGCTGCCCATGAATTAAATATGTTAAGTTTATAATCTCCAATTATGTTTATCTTACTTCCATATTTCCTTATTATGCCTGCATTTGCCGTTACTATTCCTTCTATATTATTTATATTCTTATCTATTAATTTACACACTTCATCAAATTCATTTCTTATTATATTGGGAACTTTTAAATATATATTGAGATTGTTCCCTATACCATACGCTTCTATATATTTAGGCGAACTTTTGTAAAACACATCAATAAGTATATCTTTAAAGCCCAATTTAACAGCTCCATTAAACTGATCCTTATTGCATACTCCAATCATAAACCTTGGCAATTTATATTTGGAGCTATTTTCTTCAATATCAAAGCTTATTTTACCTTCTGCTTCTCTTTTAAACTTTTCTGTTATGAATTTCTGAAGTTTTTCAAGAAGCTCTCTTCTTACTAAATTCATATGTGATACTGGCAAAAATCCTTCTTCATAGCTTTCAAACTTAACGTATTTTACTTGGAATGGAGTATTTCCTGTTTTTCTTAAGCTTTCCTCAAGCTTTCCCTTTGCCGTTGGCTTTTTCTGAGCGCTCTCCACCTTTTCTCCAAAGCATTCCACATACATTTTTTCATCTAAATTGGCTTTTAAAAATATTGGTTTTCCTACCTCAAATTTTACTGTAAGCTGAATATCAATTTTTCTTTTATATTGTTCCTCATAACTTTCTGATAATTTATTTAAAAACTCCTCATCAGAGGTTTTATATATTATGTCACCTTTCCTATAGAACTCTGGATATAATTTAACCTTTTCTGATTTTTTAGCTTTCAAAACTTCTTTTCCGCCTTTTATAATTTTACTTACTACTCCACCTTTTTCTCCAGCTCTTATCCCATCCTTCAAATTAACTTCTTCCTCTAACAGCACACTACCATCCTTTAAAACTGTCCCAAGTCTTATACCTGTATTTTTAGGAAAATTATATGCCATCATATCCTTTCCAACATTTCCAAAGAGATACGCTTTTGAAAACCCCTCTCTGTTAAATAATTTCAAAAGTTTTTTTTCTTCTTCTTCAATATCATACCTTTCACTTGAATACACACTATCTATTGCTTTTCGATAGGCTGATACAACACCAGCCACATATTCTGGCCTTTTCATTCTACCTTCAATCTTAAGAGATGCAGTTCCAGAATTTATTATCGCTTCTACATCTTTTAAGGTACACATATCTTTAGTGCTTAAAAGATACCCTTTTTTATTTTCTAGATTATTTTCATTTATAATAGTATATGGAAGCCTGCATGGTTGAGCACACCTTCCTCTGTTACCACTTCTTCCACCTATTACTGAGCTCATAAGACATTGCCCCGAGTAGCATACACAAAGTGCTCCATGAATAAACATCTCGGTTTCAATATTTAATTCCTTCGATATGTACTTTATTTCTTTCAAACTTAATTCTCTTGAAAGTACAATTCTCTTGAAGCCCAGCTCCTTATAATAAAGTGCTCCTTCAGAATTATGTATAGTCATTTGAGTTGAAGCATGAATTTCAAAATCACTAAAATTTCTCTTTATAAGAGCTGCAATCCCAACGTCCTGTACTATAAGTGCATCTACACCTATTTTATATAAAAATTCTATATATTCCATGACATCTTTTATTTCATTTTGCTTTATTAAGGTATTTACAGTTACATAAATTCTGACACCATATGTATGACAATAGTCCACTATTTTTTCCATATCTTCATCACTAAAATTAGAGGCATATGCTCTTGCAGAAAATCTACTTCCACCTAAATAAACAGCATCTGCCCCATTTTGAACAGCTGCATAAATACTTTCTATTCCACCTGCTGGCGCTAATAGTTCAATTTTTTTCATCAAAATCCTCCTGCTCAATTTCATTTATATATTTAATTATACATAAAGTAAAAATTAATACAAATATTTAATATTAAAAGTAAAAAACTGCCATATTATATCTTAATGGCAGTAAAATTTTTTATTATTTAATTTTTATTACTCATTACCTAAATCCTCTTCTAAGTATTCTTGTGTATTTTCTTCATCATCTTCATCGTCATCTTCATTCCCAAAGAAATCTTCCTTTTGTGGAGGATCAAATATATCAAATGGGAATTTTAGATTGTTAAAATACTCGCATGGGTCTTCCGCAATTTCTTCGCATTTTTTAGGTTTGCAAAAACCAGTAGAAGGAACAACTAAATTTACAAGTCTAAATAATTTAATTATGGTAAATAATCCTATAGTTACATTAACAGAATTAGGTACAGGAGGATTATCTCCACTAGTAATAGGTATTGTATATCCAAGCGTTGCTTCTAAAGGATAAGAACTTGCTTCAACAAGAACAAATGGTGCTACTTGAAGATTAGAAAACCCACCAAAATCACTGTACACATTAACATCAGTTCCGGTAGAACCAAACAAACTAACTTTTTTGTTAAATAAACTTCTTGCAGGAACATTAGCCCCTATTGGATTTCCACTTCCATCTCTAAATTGTAATTCATATTGAAATGAAAACTTGAGCTCAATATCATAATATCCTCTTCTAAGTAAATTAGGAGATTTATTTACTAAAAAAATCCCACCAATACCAAAAGTATTTGGAACTATAATAACTGCCGCTGCATTGTTAGGTGGATTAATTGGTTCTTCTGGAGCTAATGCACTATATGCTAACTTTTCAATACAATCCTGCTGCCTACATTGATCATACACTTTATTTGCAATTATACATTCGTCTTTTGTTTTTTCTGTGTAAGAACACTTTGACATTATCCTTTCCCTCCTTACATAAGCTTATAGTAAACATGCTTATAGCATGATATTTAATCTTATATTCATATATTATGATTGTAAAAAAAATATGTGCTTAATTTAGCACTAAGAATAAATGTCTTTAATTAAAAACTTTACTTGCACATATTTTTTAAATAAAGTACTTTTTCCTTACTCATTTCTCCTACCTTTTTTATTGGAGTTCCTTCATACAGCGAATAAGGTTCTGTAATTGTATTTACTTTAACAAGGCTATTAGGTCCTATAAAGGTTCCTTCACTTAATGTAACACCTGGAAGTATCACACAATTAGCACCTACTACTGAAAACTTTTTTATGCTTATTGGTGCAGAATACACATTTTTAAATTCATCAGGAACAGTAGAATTGGTTAAATATGAATTAGTATAATCATCAGAGCTCATTAATATCTTTGTTCCCTGAGCTATGCTCGTATAGTCCTCCATTTGAAGAAGTCCATCGCCTGTTATTCCTACAAAATTTTTTATATGAACATTATTGCCTATTTTAATACCTTTTTTTGCAACAATAAATACAAAATCATCTATAATAACATTGTTACCTATTTCTATATTGCCAGCGTGTATTATTCGAGCACTTTTGTATATTTTCACATTATTACCTATACTTTTAAACTTCATACTATTCCTCCTTTCTAAAGCTTTTATTTTCAACACAATTATAAATATCTTTTTAATATCTCAATTCTTCTATCTATTTGACTTTTTGTATCAAATACACTCATAAATTTTTTTCGTCCATTTTCAGATAGCTCATATAACATTTTTATATCATTTACATAGTAAATTATTTTATATACTATATCATCTAAATCTTTATTTACAATTACTATCTCTTTTCCATCTATAAAATTCCTATTTAAATTTAATAAATCCGTTGAAAATACAGCTGTGCCACATAAAGCTGCCTGTACACAGCATCCTGTTGGAAAACCATCAAATTCTCCGTCAAGTCTTGCAAAAGGTACATTAGGACTTAGAATTATATCCATACTAGGATAAAAGTTTACAAAGAAATCCTTCGCCCTATATCCATAGAAAGTAATATTACCATTTAACGATGATACATCTATATCAGATTTATTAAATCCACCTACTACATGAAATCTAAATTTATCCGATACAGTAATAAGCTTCTTACATACTTCTATAAAAGTGTCATATCCCTTATCAACTCCTTTTTCAGAGTATTTTCCTCCAACAAAACAAATATCAAATGTACCCTTATCCTTCCCATACCTTTTCTTTCTCTGCACATTAACCCTAAAATATTCTGAATCATCAACAATACCATAAATATAATCAATTTTATCTGGCGCAATAAACTTATTATCAACAATATATCTATATACTATTTCTTGTGTTACAATTACACTTTTAAAAACATTTGAAGAAAATATTCTTTTTAGTTTATTATTACAAGTTGCATCATTTAAATGCAAGCCACCACCAGGATAAAGTGTAAATACAAAAGGTGTTTTTTCTCTTTCAAAATATTGTGTAAGAAAATAGGCACTGTTTAAAAACATAGTGTAAAAGAGTGAACACTTCGGCATTATATAAGGATTAAATTGCTTCACTCTTCCAGCAAACTGCGGATAAACTCTTACATATTCATTATATGCTTTTAAGAATTCATTCTCGTTTAACGCAGAGTAAACTTCACAGTTAGGAAATATCGACATATAATAATTAAATTCTGTTATTCTGAAATTACTTACGATGCTTGGGAAAAAATCATCTATTATAACTAATTTTTTTTCTCGCATATTCTCACCATCATTTTTTAACCTCATTTATTTTATATTTCATCTTATAGAGTTTCTCAAGCTTTAGTATTTTATCTTTATTCATATTTTTTAATTTTCTTATTGGAGTGCCTACATATAAAGAAAATGGCTCTGTAATGGTATTACTTTCAATAAGACTATTTGCTCCAACAAAGGTTCCTTGGCTTAAAGTAGCACCTGGCATAATAACACTGCTTGAACCAACTATAGAAAATTTGCAAAGCCTAACAGGAGCAGAAAAATATTCAAAATATTTATCACCCTTAAAATAATAATTACTAGTAAAAACTCTTGTACCACTTGCTATTCCACTAAAGTCCTCCATTACAAATTCTTCATTTCCTGTTATGCTTATAAAACTTGTTATATGAATATTGCTGCCTATTTTAACACTTTTATTAGCACATATAAATGCAAAATCATCTATTATTACATTGTCCCCAATTTCAATATTCTCTGGGTGTATTATTATAGCCTTTTCATATATGATTACATTCTTTCCTTTTTTCTTAAATTCCATAATATTTCCTTTCTTAATATATAAATGTTATAAAAACAAACTATTTATATTACATTTCACTATAGATAAACCATTTCAACTATTAAAATTCACGTGCACCATAATACCCAGGAGACGGCATTTTGGTACAAATAAACTTGAAGTTCCAAGGTAGTTTATCTTTATTACTTTCCAATATTATGACCTTTAAAAATTACGGTACATATATACCTTTTAGCTAAGCTAGCTTCGCTATATTAGAAAATACAAGCTATCCAGTAATTTTTTTAATTTCATTAATTCTACGGTAAATTGTATCTTTATTTTCCATGAACTCACTATTGTATCTATAATTAAGAAAACTATTGTATTTATCTAAACAATTCAAAACAATAGCTAACTGCTCAAGTTCTGATCTACCACTCCAAGTACCTGATACTAAAACAGGATGAACAGACATAGGCTGTGGCAGATACCCTATTAATCCATATTGTGATACAACTATATTTATCATCCAATCATAAACAAGCATATTATAAAGTGAACTATCTATATTTCTGATAGCACTTGCCCTATACATACATCCTGAAAAATTTTGAATAAAGTTATTTTTTACTAAGTCGGAAGTATTAAAAAGTAGATACGCAACATTATCAGGAAATTGTTGTATTGCCGTATTTGAATTATCAGGAAATACAGCAATAATTTTATTAAATACCATTGAACATTCTGGATGATTTATTAGAAAATCCATTTGAAGTTTAAGCTTCATATCACTATTCCAATAATCATCCCCCTCCAAGACAGCTATAAAATCTCCACTGCACTTGCTGAAAGCACTTTCGTAATTTTTAGTTATACCTAAATTCTGAGGATTACTAAATATTTTTAATTTATCTCCAAATATAGCTTTATATTGACTGACTATATTTATGGTATTATCATTTGAACAATCATCCGCTACTATAATTTCATAATCATAAAAAAACTTTTGCATTCGTACACTTTCAATTGCCTTTTGAATGTATTTTTCATGATTATAGGTTATTATTAATATACTTAATTTATAACTCATATTATCACCCTATGATAAATTTATATGATCTTTATTTTTTTTAGCACTGGCAAATATTGCTTAAAACCCTCATTGGAAGTTATCATTGGTAAAAGAGGTTTAACTAATGATATCCAACTAGAATAAAAGCTAGAATAAATCTCTGAGGGAACAATGCTTATACTGTAACCATAATCCATCAATATTAAAGATTCCAATAACATTTTTATTCTTATTTCTTCTGACATAGTGTTTTGTGCACCGTGTATTCTAAAATAACTCAAAGTATCACTCATATAAACAAAGTTTCCAGTTAAAAGTAACGATATCCAAGTAGCTATATCAACCAATGCATAAAACTGTACACCATTTAAAACTCCAAACTTATTTACATCTCTTTTTCTGAATAAAACTGTAGTAGGTTCCCCTATAAAGTTCCCTTTCATAATTAATTTTCCTAAAACATCCCTTCCTAATATAGGTTGATTTACATCTTCTATAGGTTTTGTTACATCAATATCTTCTAGCAATTTTCCATCCTTATCTATAATTCCTCTATGCGAAGTAACTAGTTTAACATTCTCATATTTATAAAAACACTGAATCATTTTCTCTATTTTATATTTATCAAATAAATCATCATCATTTAAATAATTAATGAATTCACCATTGGCTAAACTATAGCATTTCTGCATATTAATTAAGCCATATTCACCCAATTGTCCTCCGTTGAAAAAGTACTTAATATTTTTATATACTTTTATATATTTTTCTACAACATCTTTTGTGCGATAATCTGTGCTGTCATCACATATTATTATTTCAATATTTGTATAGCTTTGATTTAATGCACTTATAAGAGACAGCTCAAAATATTCCGGTCTATTATGAGTAGCTATAAGCACACTTACAAGAGGATTATTATCCATATATTTATCACCTTTTCATCCTTCAATTTTAAAAATCTTTCTTTATGAATTATTCTTATAGTTATATGTTATGCTAGTAGATTTTTATAATTTACAACATTAAATAAAAAAGGATACTCAGTATCCTTTTTTATTCTAATCTTCAGTTTTAGACTTACCATTAAATTCTTCCAATTGCTTTTTATACAATGCTTTATTAGCTACAAAGTAATCATTATACTTATAGCGTAAAAATTTATTATAATCATCGCAAGACTTTATAATAGATTTCACTTTATCCTCTCTACTTTTTCCATTCCATGCCCCATTACTGTGAATTCTATAAACAGAAGTAACCTCTGGTAAATATGCTATAGGTCCTTTTTGAGATATTGCAATATTAAACATCCAATCATACACTTCCATATCAAAAAGCACTGGGTCTAACCTTTTTACAAACTCATTTCTATAGATACATGATGAAAAGTTTCCAATTAAATTTGATTTTATCAAATCCTCAGTTCTTATAGTTACATATTTCAAATTATTACAGGAATACGTTTTTCTAGACACATTGTTATCCATATCATACATTACATACCTATTAAGTGCTCCCGAATATTCTTTATGAGAATCTAAAAAATCAGTTTGTATCTGAAGTTTATGTGGAGATACCCAATAATCATCACCTTCTAAAAGTGCAATATATTCTCCACTACACCTCTTGAACCCTCTTTCATAATTTTTAGTTATCCCTACATTTTTTTTATTATCTAATATCATTATTTTTTCTGGATACATATTTTTATAATGTTTTATAATCTCTAAAGTCGAATCCTTAGAACAGTCATCAGTTACAACAATTTCAAATTTATAACTAGTAACTTGCATAAGAATGCTTTCAATAGCCTGCTTTACAAACTTAGAATTATTATAGGTTATAAGAAGTACGCTTACCTTTATATTTTCATTCATTTTTTATCACCTTATATTTTATATATTTATCACTGTTTAACGTATGCACAACAAAATCACAGTATTTGTCATGACTCCAAAATTCATCATGTGATTTAGATAGTTTGTATTTTGTATAAGGATTGTTTAACCTAGAATATATATTCCAAGTTAAATGAATAAACTTATTAACTTTAGTTTTTGCCCATCTTTTTCCTAAAACATTATAACAATAATCTAACATTACAGAATCTTTAAATTTTAACTTTTTATCATTCATATACTTTAAAAATTTTCTTAAATCTTCTGTTTTCATAAGCAATAGGTGAGCACCTGTAGGGCACTCAATATAGTCATGGCATATATTTATAGGCTTTGGTATCCAATTTACTGCATCTTTAAATTGTCTCAAAGGTAAATTATCACTTATAAGATCTACCCCACAGACTAAAATTTCACTATGCCTGTTTAAAATATTTCTTTCTTCATCTAACCATCCTAAAGAGTTACCTTTTATATCCCCATCTGTTATAACTATATTCTTATATTTATACAAATCAATTAAATTTGATTGAAAGAACTCTTCAACAGCATTATTACTTATATTCGCCATAAATTCTACGTACATAGAAATTTGTTGGGTATTTAAAAGATTCATTAAATAAGGCTTTATTTCTTTTTCTGTATTTACACTTCTATTTTCAATTACAAAAAACTCAAGTTGATCTCCCAATTTTAGTAAAAAATCCAATGATTCTTTTATAATATCAACATTGTAATAAACTAAAACAACACAAGGTATTTTCTCCACCTCTTATTACCCTCCAGTAAAAAGTTAAATAAACTTTTATTAAAACTAATTTTATACATTTTTATTTACTATATCTACTATTGTCTTAAGCTCTTCTACTTTAATAGAATCATAAAAAGGTAAACAAAGTACTCTTTTAGCTATATCATCTGCTATTGGCACATTTGATTTATTTATGAGGTATGGAAGAGTACTTAAGCTTGGATAAAAGTACCTTCTTGGATTTATATTTTCACTAGAAAGAGCCTTTACCAATTTAACTACTTTTTCTTCATTACTCAATATAATTGGGAAATAACTATAATTAAACGAAGAACTTTCATTGTGCTTTTGAAAAACTATATTACCTTTTAAATGATTCATATAGTATTCATATACATTTTTTCTATTATCAATTATTTCGTCTATACTATCTAAAATACATAAACCCATGGCAGCCTCTAATTCATTCATTTTTGCATTTATTCCAAGATTATTTATACTATTAAGTCCATCTATACCAAAATTAATCATAAGGCATGCCTTTTTATAAAGCTCGTCATCTTTAATTACAAGTGCTCCACCTTCTATTGTATGAAAGATTTTAGTAGCATGAAAACTCATTATAGATATATCCCCATAATTTAATATACTTTTATTTTTATACTTAATACCAAAAGCATGTGCAGCATCATATATAACCTTAATTCCATGTTTTTTAGCAACTTTATCTATATATTCTACTTCACAGGCATTTCCGAATACATGAACTGGAACAATTGCTGACACACTATGTGATATGTTTTTTTCTATTAGCCTTTCATCTAGATTTAAAGTTTCACTGTTAATATCAACAAATTTAGGAGTTAACCCTTCCCATACCTGACTACTTACAGTTGCTACAAATGTAAAAGGGGTTGTTATTACATTTCCTTTAAGTTCCAATAGCTTGTATGCAATTTGAAGCGCTAAAGTGCCATTTTGAACTAACAATATATTTTTAACTCCAAGATAATTCTCTAATTCCTTTTTCAATTTTCTCAAAAATTGACCATTATTTGTAATAATGCCATCGCTAAATATTTTTTTTAAATACACACTATATTTATCAAGTGAAGGAATATAGGTTTTGGTTACATTAATCATATTTTCATCACTCCTTACACATTCCATACTTTCATGTTATGCATAAGTATACTTATATTCCACAAATATATAATGATTACTTACAATTAAATATTTCATTATATTTAGCTCCCCATTTTTTCTCAAACTTATCTTTGTTTATTTCAAGAAGCTTTAAGTAATTGTATTTTGAAAAAGATACTCCACCATAATGATATATAAAGGTATCTTTACAAAGAATAAGCTTATAGCCAGCTTTTCTAATTCTAATTGAATAATCATCATCTTCATAATTTCCTGGTGAAAATCTTTCATCAAGAAAGCCAACTTTTTCTATTACTTCTTTCTTTACAAAAAAGCAAAATCCAACGAGTCTATTTCTATACTCCCATTTATTCCGATCAGATACATTATATCTTTTGCACCACTTCAATACCCCATTTATTGAATCATATGGCACACTTATGCTTTGAGCATTAGAGCACTTGTTTGTAATGGGTCCAACTGCTCCTATATCTCTATTGCTATATAAGCATCTTCTTAAATTTTTAAGCCAATTAGGAGTCACAATAACATCATTATTTAATAAAAGTACATCGTCACCACAAGCTGCACTTATTCCTTGATTACAGCCCTTTGGAAATCCTAAATTTTCACTATTATATATAACTTTTATATCTTTTTGTGTACTAAGCCAATTTTTTGTATTATCAGTTGAATTATTATCGACTACTATAAGTTCGTAATCTTTTTCAGTATATTTTCTTATACTTTGTATACAGCTTCTGGAATAGCTTAATCCATTATGTGTTAGGATAATTATGCTTGTCTTCATAAAGCTTCACCACCTACACCTTTACAATTGACAAATTGTTATTGCAATTTATCTTTTTTGTAATGTTATATAAACTTCTAGTTTCTATTTTCCAGGTATGATCTGATAATTCTCTATGTCTTATATAAACATAATTATACCTATGCCCTGAATATACATTTATATTAGCTTTTACACAATCACTAATAAAATATGAATCTTCACTAAGGCTCATATCCCTAAACTTAACCTTTTCAAAAACTTTTCTTTTTATAACAAAAGTAGAACCTGCAATATAAGGAGTATACTTATCATTATAATTTGCATTCATTATTCCTATGGAATTATATTTTTCATAATAAACAAAATACGAAGCTTTTCCTATAACATCTGCATCAGTATATCTAAATGTATTTACAGCATCTAGAATATAATTTTCTCCATAATAATCGTCATCATCTATTTTAGCTAAATAATTATATTTTGAAACCTCCACACCATAATTCATGCAATATCCAAGACTTATATCCTCATCAAGCTGGTATACCCTTATATTTTTATATTTTTCGGCTTCTTTGTTGTAGTCATCTATATTCAATTTATTATTATTAAGTATTATTATCAATTCTTTGTTTGCATAATTACATCTCAAATAATTTGTAAATATATTCTTAATATATTTTATTTTATTAGTTGAAACAATCATAGAAACACCAGGTTTATTACAATCTTTAAACTTTTTGCGTAAATCTAAAATGCTTTTTTTTTCATCTTTAACCTTAAATATCATTTTCTATCACTTCTTATTATTAATAATGTTTTATGCATGCCAAGTAGTATACATTATACGTAATTGCAAAAAAACTTGTTACAAAAAAAGATGGCCTTAACCATCTTTAAATTAATAAACTTTTTCATAATCTTTTTTTCCTTTATAGTTTGTTATCTTATATATACCTCTTATTTTTATTCCGCTATCTATTATTTCTTTTTTTACTGTATCCATATATTCTTCACTAAATCTAATACTATGAGTACATGAAGTAGAAATCTTACATGGAGTTTGAATTATTTTGGTCTGTATTCCCTTTTTAATCAATATTCCATATAAGTAAATTGCATGATTTTGTGATTTAAAAACTGCTAGATATTCATTTTCTAAAACTTTTGTTTCACGCAATATATCAGCCCCTTAATTTATAACGATTTTCTTATCCATATCCATTCCTTTATCGTAGTTACGTCACAATTGCTCTTCAATATATTTATATGCTTTTGTCCTACTAATGTATATATTATTTTTACACCATTTTTATATAAATCATTTATAAATGTGTAATATACATTTTTAAGATATGTTATTCTATTTATCTTATTTTCATCTAAATATAATTTTGCATAACATTTTTCATTTTTTATAGTTATTTTTGCGTAAAACTTGCCGTAACTTGTAGAAAACTTATATAAACTATTTGGCTCCGCATTCTCCTTAAACCGCTTAGGTCCCATTCTAAAAATCGGAACGCATTTGCTGCTTACATGATTTCGAGTATTCTTTGCATATTCATTTATTCCTCTTAATCTGCTGTTTTCAATATTTATTTTTATGCTGTAATTCTTATATATTTCTTTATAGCCAATACTTTTAAATTGCTCAATATACTCTCCATTAACTATCCTATCAACATTGTTTACATTATTCTTTTTAGCTATTTCAACTATTTCCTTTTCTATATTTGAATAAAGCTTTTTATACTTGCTGTCTAAAAAATCTACATAATGTATAAATGCGTACTGTTGCAAATCCTTCTCATCCTTTTCAAAACTTATTATGGCAGTTGCATAATTAACCTTATTTTGTATCATCTTCAAAACGTAAGTTTCTTCACTTAATATTACACTCATTAAATCTGGACTTACATTTTGTATTCCCTTTAAATAATTTTCCTTCTCATCTGACTTTTCTATAATCTCACAACTAACCTTAAAAGAATTTTCTTTAGGACTTTCTTTAGTTACTACTTTATTTTTAGATACTGTATCATTCTTAATTTTACTTTCCTCTGCCTTTTGATCTTTACCATGAAACTGACTCTTACTATTTGCTGCTTCACTATATATTCTTCTTATATTATAAAAAAAGTTTCTTAATTCTTTTCCGGCTTTATAATCGCTAAATTCTATATTATTTTCCACACTTTCTTTATAAAATTCTAGAGCCTTTTTTACAACTTCCTCATGGGTTATTCCGGTTTTAACTACATATTCTCTTACCCAATCTTCAATATCACTCATTTTGAGTTATCCCTCCATGAATTTCATCTAAAGCCTTTACAAGCCTCTCTATTTCTTCAAGGGTATTAAAATATCCCGGACTTACTCTTACAGTACCTCTATTTTTAGTGCCAATTACTTCATGTACTAGCGGTGCACAGTGATATCCATTTCTAACTCCTATGCCCTTTGAATTAAGCATAGCAGCAGTATCTGAACTATCCACACCATCTACATTTAGAGAAACAACGGCACTTCTATCTTCCATATCCTCTCTGCCATATAAAATTATATAATCTCTCTTTTTCAATTCTTTAAGAAGTGCTTCCGTAAGCTCAAGCTCATGTTTTCTTATATTATCCATACCAATTTCCTTTATAAATCTAACACCAGCATATAATCCAGCAATACCAGGTGTATTTAATGTTCCGCTTTCAAATTTATCTGGAAGAAATTTCGGTTGATGCATGGAATAAGAATTACTACCAGTTCCTCCGCTTTTATATTCTGAAACCTCCAAACCTTCCCTTATATAAAGCACTCCTGTCCCTTGAGGTCCTAAAAGCCCTTTATGCCCTGAAAATGCCATAACATCTATATTGCATTTATTAACGTCAATATTTATAACGCCGGCACTTTGGGAAGCATCCACCATGAAAATAACTCCATATCTCCTTGCAATTTCACCTATTCTTTCTATATCTTGAATACTTCCAGTTACATTTGAAACGTGATTTACTACAATCATCTTTGTATTTACTCTTATTTGCTTCTCTATATTTTTAAGACTTACAAAACCATATTTATCAGCCCCAACTATGCTGCTTTTTACGGATTTTTTTCTAAGATAATTTATGGGTCTAAGTACAGAATTATGTTCCATAGCGGTTGTAATTACATGATCACCTCTTTTAAGTATACCTTTTATACCCATGTTAAGTCCTTCCGTAGCACTTGACGTAAAAATTATATTGAATAAATTTGATACATTAAAAAGCTTAGCAATTTCTTCTCTAGTTTCCATCACCTTTTTAGATGCCCTAACAGCCATATCATATGATCCTCTTCCAGGATTAGCAGCATAATTTTTCATGCATTCCATAACTGCCTCATAAACCGTATCTGGTTTTGGAAAAGTAGTTGCAGCATTATCGAAATATATCATAATAACCCACCTAAAATAATTATTCATTTTATCTTATGAAATGAGTTGCAAGCTTAATACCAAAAAGTAAAAAAACCTACTCTTTAGAATAGGTTTTTATTTTTTTCTATTTTCTTTTAAATCTTTAACTATCTGCTTTTTCGTCTTTGCCAAATCTATTTGATTTTCAAGATATTTATTTTCTAAATCTATAACCTTGTATTTTAAGCTATGTATTGTAAACTTAAAATCCTTATTTTCGCTAGCACATTTTTCATACATGCTTTTATATTTCTTTATCTCATTTTCCATAAGTGCAAGCTGCTCAGTAAGTTCTTCAACTTGGACATCTTTTTCCTTTAACGCTTTGAGTTCCTTAATTTCAGCTAAAAGTTCATTTTTCTCATTATTGGATTTCAATAAACTTTCATTTAACTTATCACATTCAATTTGATTGTTTTTCTTTATTTCCTCAATTTCATTTTTGGATTTTTGAAGTTCACTCTTTAAATCACTTTCTCGTTTTTTATAAATTTCTACTTGATCAACTAATTCGTCATTTTCATAGCCTGTTTTAAACATGTCATCCGCAACATTAAGTGCAGTCAAAATAGCCGCATCTGCTGTACTAAGTTTCTCATTATTCTCCATTATGTTTTTAATTTTTTTATCAACATATTTTTCTACTGTTCTTAAATACTCTTCTTTTTCCTCTCCTCTTAAGGAGTATTCTATACCATTTATCTTTATGGTAATTACATTCATATATAACACCTTCAATTCTATATATAGTTAAACATTTTACTTTATATAATACAATTTAGCTTTTTAAAAACTATATATCTGAAAAGTCTTTTATATTTATTTTAACACATATTTAAGTATTGGAAAATAAGAAAGTGAAAGTAATTTTTAGTACTTTCACTTTCTTATTATTATCTTAATTCTGCACCAATTAAATGCTTAAGGGTATTTACGATCTTATTATGAACTTTTTCAACTTCTTTTTCTGTAAGAGTTTTATTTTTATCTCTATAAGTAATTGAATATGCTACACTCTTTTTGCCTTCTGGAACCTGCTTACCTTTATAGACATCAAATAGTTTATAACTTTCAAGTATACTGCTTCCCTGTCTTTTAATTATATCTTCTATTTGCTGTACTAGTATATTCTCATCAACTATAACTGCCATATCTCTTGTTACTGCTGGAAATTTAGGAATTGGTTCATATTCTTTTTTAGTTGCTGCATTTTCTATGAGTTCATCAAGATTTAATTCTGCTATATAACATCTTTCCTCAACTTCATAATTTTCAGCTACATCTGGATGTATTTCTCCTATAACACCAAGACATTTATTTTTAAGCATAACTAAAGCAGTTTTACCTGGATGGAAGGTTGGGTTTTCACTTTCTCTAACATACGCTACATTTTTTATTCCAAGTATTTCTAGCAAGTTTTCAATTATACCCTTTAAATCAAAATAATCTACGCCGCCATACATTCCTACAGTTATAACATTTTTTTCTTCTGGAATTTTCCCCTCACCTGAAGCTGGTATATAAACTTTTCCAATTTCAAACAACCTTGCAAATTCATTATTTCTGCTGTAATTTCTCTGAAGACATTCCATCATTGAATGCAGAGTAGTTGTTCTCATTACACTAAAATCTTCTCCCAATGGATTTCTTATTTTAACAACATTTCTAAGTTCACTATCTTTGGGAAGAAGAATCTTATCAAAGACCTTAGGACTTATAAATGAATAGCTTATGGACTCGTTTAATCCTGAAGCAAGTAAACTTTCAACAGCCATATCTTTTATTACTTGCTTCCTGCTCTTTCCCATTCTTATACTTGGCGATTGTATAACTGTAGATTCAATAACATTATAGCCATATATTCTGGCAATTTCTTCTGCAATATCTTCTCTTATATTTATATCATTTCTAAAGGTTGGAGATAAAACTTTTAATGTATCACCATTTATTTCAGTATCAAGCTCTAATCTATCCAAGTAACCTTTCATTTCTTCCTTTGAAAGCTTTGTTCCTAAAAATTCATTTACCCAATTATAGTTTACTTCAACATAATTCTCAGTAACTTTTTCAGGATATACATCAATAACCCCTTCTTCAATTTCACCTGCATTAAGTTCCTGTATTAAATTGCAAGCTCTATTTAAAGCTTCCATACAAAGATTAGGATCAAGATCTTTTTCATATCTTCCAGAAGCTTCAGTTCTAAGTGCTAATTTCTGAGAAGATATTCTTATATTAGTCCCATCAAAATTAGCCGATTCAAATATTATTTCCTTTGTATCTTCTGTTACCTCTGAATTTAGTCCTCCCATTATTCCTGCAATAGCAACGCTTTTATCTCCATTTTTTATCATAAGCTGGTTTTCAGTTAAAGTTCTTTCTGTTCCATCTAAAGTTGTGAATTTTTCATCAGCTTTAGCTCTTTCAACTACTATTTTATTTGAACTTATCATTCTCTTATCAAAAGCATGCATTGGCTGACCAAGTTCAATCATAACAAAATTAGTTATATCAACTATGTTATTTATTGGTCTTACACCGGCAAGATTAAGTCTTTCCTGCATCCAAGCTGGTGAAGGCTCTATCTTTATATTTTTAACAATACGCGCCATATATCTTTTGCAAAGTTTATCCTTAACTTCAACAGTTAATTCATCTTTAATGTTATTTCCTTTAGCTTCAGTAAAATCAAATTTAGGCTTTCTATATTTAGTATTAAGTGTTGCAGCTGTTTCCCTAGCCATTCCAACAATACTTAAACAATCTGGTCTATTTGAAGTTATTTCAAAATCTAAAACTGGATTGTCTAGTCCAAGAACTTCTTTTATATCCTTTCCTACTTCAGTATCTTTATCCAAAATCATAAGTCCATGTACTGGATGTTCTTCTGTAACTCCAATTTCCTCTGCCGAACACATCATTCCATTGGATAATACTCCTCTTAATTTACCTTTTTTTATTTTAACTCCTCCTGGAAGTGTTGATCCATGAAGCGCTACAGGTACTATATCTCCTTCTGCCATATTATTAGCTCCTGTAACTATTTGTATTGGTTCCTCTTTTCCAACTTCAACTTGACATATAACTAGCTTTTCTGCATCTGGATGAGGTTCTATTTTAAGTAATTTTCCAGTAACTACATTTTGTATTTCCTCTCCACTTGTTATTACTTCTTCAAGTTTTGAACCTGAGAGTGTAAGCATATCTCCAAGTTCTTTTGCATTTATATCAATATCTACATAATCTTTAAGCCATATATAAGGTACTTTCATCTTTTAATCCTCCTCTAAAATTGATCCAAAAATCTCATATCACTTTCATAAAGCTGTCTTATATCATCAATATAGTGATCAAGCATAACCATTCTATCAAGTCCCAAGCCAAATGCGAAGCCGCTGTAAACTTCAGGATCTATTCCACAGTTTCTTAAAACATTAGGATGTACCATACCGCAGCCCCAAAGCTCTATCCATCCTTCTCCTTTGCAAACACTACAGCCTTTTCCACCACACGCAAAGCATGTAACATCAGACTCAGCAGATGGTTCAGTGAATGGAAAATGATGTGGTCTAAATTTCATTTTTGTATTTTCTCCAAACATTCTCTTTGCAAACATTTCAAGAGTTCCTTTTAAATCAGAAAATCTAATCCCCTTATCTATAACCAAGCCTTCAACTTGATAAAATATTGGTGAGTGGGTTGCATCTGCAGCATCAGAACGATAAACCTTTCCAGGTGAAATCATTTTTATAGGAGGTTTCTGATTAAGCATAGTTCTTACTTGCACCGGTGAAGTTTGAGTTCTTAAAACTACATCATCATTTATGTAAAATGTATCCTGCTCTCCTCTTGCTGGATGATTCTTAGGTATGTTCAGCATTTCAAAATTATACTTATCATATTCTACTTCTGGACCTTCTTCTATTACAAAGCCCATATCCATAAATATACTTTCAATTGCTCTTAAGGTTAAATCCGTTGGGTGTCTATGCCCTATAAACTTTTTTTTACCCGGCATAGATATATCTATAACTTCATCCTTCAACTTATTTTCTTTTTCCGCTTTTTTTATCTTATTTGAAGTTTCTGATATAAACTCTTCAAGGCTGCTCCTTACTTCATTAGCAATCTTTCCAATAACAGGTCTCTCCTCTGCGCTTAAACCTCCCATACCTCTAAGTATTTGAGTAAGCTCTCCCTTTTTCCCAAGATATTTTACTCTTATACTTTCAATCTCAGTTTTACTAATAGCTTTTTTTAGTTCTTCAAGAGCACTATTTTTTATTGCCTCTAATTTTTCTTTCATAAAATATTTTCTCCCTTCCTATACTTTTTAATTAAAATATAAAAAACCGCCCCTAATAAAAGGGACGGATTAACTCCGCGGTACCACCCAAATTGGATAAACCCACTTCATTTTCTAACGGAATAACCGCTGTTTGATACTCTATAAAATATTTCCCAAACAGAACTCCAGAGTGAACTTCAAAATAAAAATCGCTTAAAAAGACTTTCAGTCAGTGATCTTTTCTCCCTTAAAGCTGTTTTAAATCTACTCTCTCTATCAACATTTAATATATTTTAACTTTTAATATGTATTATAACACCAATTTTATATTTTTCAAGTTTTTTATTCAATTTTAATTTGTCTTACAGCTTCAAACATCATTATAGAGGCAGCAACCCCAACATTCAAGGATTCAGCATTTCCAGGCATAGGTATTTTAACGCTGATATCACTAAGTCCAAATATATCTTTACTTATACCATTGCCTTCATTTCCAACTGCAATTATAACTTTGCCCTTTAAATCTATATCATAAAAATTATACTCAGTATTTAAAGAACTTGTTATTAATTTAAATTCATTTTCTTTTAATTTTTTTACATTATTAAAATCAGAATCTTCAAAAATAATTGGAATTTTAAAGATAGACCCCATAGTTGATCTTAAAGTTTTATTGTTATATGTATCTACAGTACCTTTTGTAATTATCACTCCAAGTGCCCCTGATGCATTTGCACTTCTTATTATTGTTCCCATATTTCCAGGGTCCTGCACTTTATCTATGAGTATATAGAAACCATTCTTAATTTGCAAATTGCTTATCTTATTTTTAACTACAGCAACTATACCTTGAGGTGTTTCTGTACTAGATATAGTATTTAAAACACTTTCCGAAACCTCAAAACTTTTTGTAGTTTTATCTATTAAATTTTCGAATCCTAATCTTTGGAATTTTTCTTTTTGTTTCTCACAAATAAATACATACTTCACTTCAAAATTAGATTTAAGGGCTTCTTCTACAAATCTGAATCCCTCTATTAAGAAACTTTTATTCAAATCCCTATATTTTTTCTCTTTTAACTTCCTTACTTCTTTAATAAGATTATTTTCTTTGCTTTTTATTACTTCCATACTATCAAGCCCTTTTTAGTTTTATGGAGTTTTTATATATTTAGCAAAAATGCAGCCCTATGGCTGCACTCTAATTAAGCACTAATTTGCTTTTTTGCTATTTCAACTAACTCAGAAAAAGCTTTTGGATCATTTATAGCTATTTCTGAAAGCATTTTTCTATTCATGCCTATTCCAGCAAGTTTAATTCCATTCATAAATTTTGAATAAGAAAGACCATTTATTCTTGTAGCAGCATTAATTCTTGCTATCCAAAGTTTTCTAAAATCTCTCTTCTTTAATCTTCTTCCAACATAAGCATTTCTAAGTGCTCTTATAACTGTTTCATTTGCTGTTTTAAATAACTTGCTCTTGCCACCATAGTATCCTTTAGCAAGTTTTAATATTTTTTTATGATATTTACGAGCATTAACCGCTCTTTTAACTCTAGCCATTTAGTAAACCTCCTTAAAACCTTTCCTACTATAGGTATGGTAACAATTTTTTCATTGTTTTTTCTTGTGTTTCTGATACATAAGCTGTACTTCTTAAATTTCTCTTAGTTTTTGCAGATTTTTTTGTTAATATATGCTTTTTAAAAGCCTTAGCTCTTTTTAACTTTCCAGTACCAGTAAGCTTAAATCTCTTGGCAGCTGCTCTGTTAGTCTTCATTTTTGGCATAATGTAACTCCTCCTATTTCTATGCTTTTTTAGGTGCTAATACCATTGTCATATTTCTACCTTCTAATTTTGCTGGCTTTTCAATTACAGCATCTCCTCCAACTTTAGCAAAGAAGTTGTTTAAAATATCATTTCCTTTGAAGGCATAGTCATTTTGCCTTCCTTTAAAACGTACTGTAACCTTTACTTTATCTCCAGCCTTTAGGAACTTAGAAGCATTATTTGCTTTAATTTCAATATCATGTTCTTCAATAGTTGCACTTAATCTTATTTCCTTAATGTTGACTACTTTTTGGTTCTTCTTGTTTTCTTTTTCCTTTTTAGTTTGTTCATATACAAACTTACCAAAGTCCATTATTCTACAAACTGGAGGAACTGCAGTAGGCGATATAACTACTAAATCAAGTTCTTTTTCTTCTGCTATCTTCAAAGCATCACGTGTATTTATAACACCTAATTGTGAACCATCATCACCTATAACTCTAACTTGCTTTTCCCTTATTTCTCCATTTACAAGAAAATTTTTATTCTTACTTATAACTTTCACCTCCGAAAACTATGTAATATTAAAATATCAACATTAAAATAAAAACAGAGCGGTTAAAAAGCCGCTCTGTAATATACTAAATAATAATTAACATATATAACCTTACTAGCTGCGCTGCAAGGTGAGAAACGGCCAGTTCCTACTTAACACAAAACTTATTATATCATTAGTATTATATTTTGTCAAACATTATAGTGAATTTATTTTTTGTTTAACTTCCGCATTAATCTTGAATATAAAATCATCTAAGTTCATAGCTCCTAAATCGCCATCTTTTCTACTTCTGATAGCTACAGAGCCTTCTTTCATTTCCTTATCTCCAATTACAATCATATAAGGTATCTTTTGAAGTTGAGCTTCTCTTATCTTATATCCTATCTTTTCATTTCTTATATCCTTCTCAACTCTTATTCCTGCATCCTTAAGTTGAGCTACTACACGATCAACATAATCAATCTGTGTATCTGTTATATTAAGAACTCTAACTTGTACTGGTGCAAGCCATGTTGGGAATGCCCCTGCATAGTGTTCTATAAGTATTCCTATAAATCTTTCTATACTTCCAAATACAACTCTGTGAACCATAACTGGTCTATGCTTTTCACCATCAGCGCCAACATAGTTAAGATCAAATCTTTCAGGCATCTGTAAATCAAGTTGTATAGTACCGCACTGCCAAGTTCTTCCTATACAATCTTTCAAGTGAAAATCAATCTTAGGACCATAGAAAGCTCCATCTCCCTCATTCACTTTGTAATCAAGGTTTGCAGCCTTAAGGGCATTAATAAGACCATTTGTAGCTATTTCCCAATCTTCATCGCTTCCCATAGAATCTTCTGGTCTAGTTGAAAGCTCTACATAATATTCAAATCCAAACACTTTATAGAAAGAATCTATAAGCTTAACTACGCCTAATATTTCCTCTGTAATTTGCTCCCTTGTCATAAATATATGTGCATCATCCTGAGTAAAGCATCTTACTCTCATAAGTCCATGAAGTGCTCCTGACTTTTCATGTCTATGAACAAGTCCAAGTTCTCCAAGTTTTATTGGAAGTTCTCTATAGGAATGAATTGCATTTTTATAAACAAGAATCGACCCTGGACAGTTCATTGGCTTTATAGCATAATCCTCTTCATCAATTTTAGTAAAATACATATTTTCTTTATAATGATCCCAGTGTCCTGATTGATGCCATAATTCTTCATTTAAAATAATAGGAGTTCTTATTTCATCGTATCCTGCTTTAGTATGAACTTCTCTCCAATAGTTTTCAAGAATATTCCTCACAACCATTCCCTTTGGATGAAAGAATGGAAATCCAGGTCCCTCTTCATGTATACTAAATAGATCAAGTTCTTTTCCTATTTTTCTGTGATCTCTCTTTTTAGCTTCTTCAAGCATATTAAGATAAGCATCCAAATCCTCTTTTTTAGTAAATGCTGTTGCATAAATTCTCTGGAGCATTTTATTCTTTTCATTTCCTCTCCAGTAAGCACCTGCAACTGAAAGAATCTTAATAACTTTTACCTTTCCAGTAGATTCAACATGAGGACCAGCACAAAGATCTGTGAAATCATCCTGCTTATAAAAGGAAATCGTTTCTCCTTCTGGCAAATCCTTTATTAACTCAACCTTATAAGGTTCTCCCTTTTCTTCCATAAATTTTATTGCTTCTTCTCTTGGAAGTTCAAATCTTTCAAGTTTTATATTTTGTTTTATTATTCTTTCCATTTCTTTTTCTATTTTAGGAAACATTTCATCTGTAAACGAAAAATCAGCATCAAAATCATAATAAAATCCATCTGCTATTGCAGGTCCTATAGCTAATTTAACATCAGGATACAATCTTTTTATTGCCTGAGCAAGTATATGTGAAGCAGTATGTCTTAAAGTCCACTTTCCATCTTCATCATCAAAAGTTAATATTTCAAGTTCACTGTCTTTATTAATGGTTGTCATTAATTCATCCCTTTTACCATTAATTTTTACTGAAATTGCTTTTTTGTATAAACTAGGACTTATTGCTTTTGCAACTTCAGCAGCAGTAACAGGATTCTCAAATTCCATTACTTTTCCATCTTTAAGCGTTATTTTTATCATCCTTTTTCCTCCTATATCTCAATATATTTATTTTTACAAAAAAAATAAAGCACATCCCTATATGGGACGAGCTTACCGTGTTTCCACCCAACTTAAAGGTATATACTAATACATTAGTATTTTATGTATAACCTTTCACTCAAATCTATAACGCAGATATGCGAAAATGCTTACTAAATTCAGCATATAATTCTAAGGTGGTTTTCAACAATTCATATTAAAGAAATCTTTCAGCCATGGATTTCTATCTCTTTTAACTGTAATTTGTCTACTCTTCCTTATCATAATCTTTAACTATATAAATAACATCTAGATGTTAAGAGTATTATAATATAAAAATTATTATAAGTCAACGTCTTTTTCCAATCATTGTCTAATTAAGTTTCTTTTTAATTCCTTACACATTTTACAATCATCGCAGAAAAAAACTTTATTTTCAAACACATTCATTATAGTTTGAATAATTTCTTTGTTGGTGAAGCTTTCTCTACAATGTATAATAATTTTTTCAGGTGAAAGAGTTATTAAGCCGCTTATAAGCACATCATCCAAGTTTACTCCACTAACATTTACATCACATAGCTCATCTATCATTTTATTTTCAATGTTATTTCCATCCATATCCCTAAGCATATATTTTCCTTCTCTATCAACGTATATATTCAACTCATCAATTTTGCTATCCTGTATATCAACAAAATACTTTAGAAGCTTTATAAACTCATCATATTCTTTTTCAACCATATAATTTTCTATTATTTTATCTATAATGTTGCAAAAGTCTTTTTCTATATTCTTCATTCTAAAAGTTGTAAATCCATTTATATTTATTTCATCATTTTCCTTTATGCACTCGATAATCTTATTTACTATGCTATTTACCATATTAATATATGAAATATTGCTATCATTAATAGTTTCATAATTTAATATAATTCTACTGCATTTCTTACATACATCATCAATTTCATCAGGATTTAAAAAAAAGTAAGACTCTTTAACTAACTCTCTCAACTTATTCTTGCAAAAATCACCGGCAATATACTTATACAGTTCTTCAGCAAAATATATATAAAACTTACTTTTTATTTTTTCACTATAATCCTTATCACTACATATTATTTTAACATAATGCAAATCATTTTCTACACTTTCCGATATTCCAATAGCTACATTACTGCTTTCAAAAGTATACTTAATTTCATTTATGTTTTTTATTATATTATCCAATTTATCATCGTATACTACAGTTTCAAGAAGCATTTTCAGCACTCCTTTCGTAATGTTAGTATGTGTTTAAAATGCAAGTATATACGCCATTATTAAAAAAATTTATTTAGTTTGTGTCTAAATACTATTTATATTATAATTTTTCTAGAGGTGTTTAATTTGAAAAACGTAATTGTAGACTATAGAATAAAGGAAGAAGAAAAAATATCACTGTTAAAAATGGGCTATAATGTATTAACCACTCCTCCATGCAAAACCGTATATAATTCCATTTCAGGGCATCCTGATATTCAATTATGCATGCTTGATAACAGCACTGCTATTGTGCACAAAGATATGCCTTATGAATTTATTAGCACTCTTGAAGGCTTAAATTTAAATATTATAAAATCAAAAAACGATATTAAAGATAAATATCCGTACGATATAATTCTTAATGCTGTAAATTTAAAGAACTTTTTTATACATAATCTTAAATATACTGATGACAACCTTTATAAAAAAATTTCTTATAAATGCTTAATTAATGTAAAACAAGGTTATACAAAATGTTCTACAGCAGTAATAAGTGATACTGCTATAATTACCAATGACTCTGGAATATCACAAGCTGCAAGTAAAAATGGGTTAGATGTACTTTTTTTGCCTAAAGGTGATATTGATCTTACTGACTTTGATTATGGATTTATTGGAGGTACCTGCGGTCTTTTAGATCATAATACTATAGCATTTTATGGAAACTTAAAAAATTACAAATATGGGGATGAGGTGCTTTCTTTTATAAAAAAATATAACCTAACTCCACTTTATCTTAGCGATAGTAAATTAGTGGATAGAGGAAGTATACTATATTTCTAAAACAAAACCGATATGACATGAAGTCATACCGGCTTTTATTGACAAAATCATCTTAAATTTTTTATGGTTTTTAATTACTTTAAGCCATTTTCGTAGTTTTCAACCATTTTCTTAACCATTTGGCCTCCAACTGAACCATTTTCTCTTGAAGTAAGATCTCCATTATATCCTTCTTTAAGATTTACTCCAACTTCTCTTGCTGCTTCCATTTTAAATTTATCTAATCCTTCTCTTGCTTCAGGTACTAAGTTACTGTTTCTTGATGACATAGTTAATTCCTCCTCTTAATAAATATTTGTAATTTTCATTACGATATAAGTTTGCTCCATTTTAAGAAAAATACGCTATTAAATTAAATGAAGTATAACCAAGCTATGCCTATATACCAATATTTTTCAAGCAAAATTTAAATATACTATAAAAATAGCCTTTTAAACTTTATCTGAAAGGCTATTTTATTAAATCAAATGCTGTTTTTAATCAGCATATTTATTTATATACCATGTCTTTATTCTTTGAGTTAATACTACATAACTTAATAATGTTAGTGCTAATAAAGGATAATATAATATAGGCAATTTTATAAACCCAAAAGCACTTCCTAGCGGAGAATTAACTAAAAGCATACCAAAAGCCATAATTAAAACAGAAGTTATTATCAAAGGCTTGCTTGCCATACTTTGAATAAATGGCACTTTATTTGTTCTAATTATATGAATTATAAGTGTTTGAGTAAATAGTGATTCTAAAAACCAGCCCGTTTGAAATAAAGCTGGATTATTCCATGCCTTAAATACAAACAACATAATAAAATAAGTAGTATAATCGAATATTGAACTAATAGGACCTATATGAAAAATATATCTTTTAATTTCATCAACAGACCACTTTCTTGGTTTCTCAATCCATTCGTCATCAACTTTATCTGTTGGTATAGCAGTTTGAGATATATCATAAAGTAAATTATTTGTAAGCACTTGTATTGGCATCATAGGCAAAAACGGTACGAATATACTTGCTCCAATAACACTAAACATATTTCCGAAATTTGAACTTGCAGTCATTTTTATATACTTTACAATATTTCCAAATACTCTTCTTCCCTCAATAACTCCTTCTTCAAGTACTAAAAGGCTATTTTCAAGAAGTATTATATCCGAAGATTCCTTTGCAATATCCACAGCTGTATCTACTGAAATACCAACATCAGCTGCCTTAAGTGCTGGTGCATCATTTATTCCATCTCCCATAAAACCAACAACATGATTTTTGATCTTAAGCGCTTTTATGATTCTTTCTTTATGCATTGGAGAAAGTTTGGCAAATACAGTAGTTTTTTCTGCTGCATCAGCTAATTCTTCATCTGACATTTCATCAATATCACTCCCAAGTAAAATTGAATCAACAGGTAAATTCACTTCTTCGCAAATATTCTTTGTTACTATATCATTATCCCCTGTAAGTACTTTTACAGCAACACTATTCTTATGGAACCTTTCAATTGCTTCTCTTGATGTTTCCTTTGGTGGATCTAAAAATGCCATAAACCCAAGAAGAGTAAGATTACTTTCATCATGAGTTGAGTATTCCTTTTTGTAATTCTTTGAGTTTTTATATGCTACAGCTATAACTCTATATCCTTCTTTATTTAAATCTGTAACTATCCTCGTAATTTCTTCTGTCATCTTTCCTATAAAAGGCTCTGTACCCTCTTTTGTTTCATATTTATTGCATAAGCTTAAAATTTCTTCAACTGCACCTTTACAAATTAAAACATCTTCCATCCTCTTATTTCTAACAACTACAGACATTCTTTTTCTCATAAAATCAAATGGAATTTCATCGATTTTTTCATACTTATTTTCAATGTTAAAATCTTCTCCATCATCTCTGTGTTCAAGTATAGCTATATCCATAAGATTTTTTAAGCCTGTCTGATAGAAACTATTCATATATCCATATTTAAGTACTCTTTCACTTTCTTCGCCATATATATTTATATGCTTTTGTAAAACAACCCTGCCACAAGTTATTGTTCCCGTTTTATCTGTACATAATATATCCATAGCTCCAAAGTTTTGTATTGCATTTAACTTTTTTACTATAACCTTTTTTTTAGAGATTGATATGGCACCTTTTGATAAGTTTACAGTAACTATCATAGGAAGCATTTCTGGAGTTAATCCCACTGCAACTGAAATTGCAAACAAGAAAGCCTCCCACCAGTTTCCTTTAACTACTCCATTGATTAAAAATACAATTGGAGCTAAAACAAAAATTAATTTAATCATGAGCCATGTAAATTTGTTAACACCTTTGTCAAAGCTTGTCGCTTCTCTTTCTTCAGTAATTTTACTACTTAACTGTCCAAAATAAGTTTCACTCCCAGTCGTGGTAACAATTGCCATTGCTGTTCCACTTTCAACATTAGACCCCATAAAACACAACTTTGGATTTTCAAGGGGATTTTTATATTCGTCCTCTGTTAAAAACTTTTCCACCGGAAGCGATTCACCTGTAAGTGCAGATTGATTAATAAACAAATCTTTAGAAGTTAAAATTTCAACATCTGCTGGTATCATATCCCCTGATGACAAATGAACAATATCACCTGGGACTAACATTTTTAAAGGCACTTCTTTTTCTTCTCCATCTCTAATAACTGTAGCAGTTATATTTACCATTGCTTTAAGTTTTTCAGCAGAATTATCTGCCTTCATCTCTTGTACAAACTTTAAAACCACACCTAAAAGTACCATTGCACACATAACTAAAGCTGCCCTTAAATCTCCAGTAATATATGATATTAATGCAAGTACACCTAATAATATTACAAGAGGATTTTTTAAATTTTCAAAGAGTCTTTGAAATGACGATTTCTTTTTCTCAGTTCCTATTTCATTAAACCCATACTTCTGTAATCTGCTCTCAGCCTCTTGTTCTGATAAACCTTGTAAAGCTATATCAAATTTACTTATTATCTTTCTTAATTCCATAACGATAACCTCCTTCTCTTTAGATAAATCGTTTCAACTACACAAACTTATTCGTACCATAATGTCCAGGAAACGGCATTTTGGCACAAATAAGTTTGGAGTTTCAAATGATTTATCTCCAGGCATCGTTATTCTTGCGGCAGTTACTCACTAGAATAACGATAAAAATTTCTTTTTCAATTTTAAACTTATCTTCATCAGGACCATCTTCCATGAGTAACCACCTCCTTATCATATTTATACAAAAATAAAAATCTCCCCATCACAACGAATGAAGAGATTAAAAATCACAACAAAAAAAACATATTTTATGTTTACTTTCTCCATTCGTTGAGTTTTAGCACTACACAGCTTTGAGCATAAGCATTCATAACTAATATGAATGTAGTCAGCTACATTAAGTAAAACCTTAATTCGGTAGTACCTGCTGACCCATAGGCGTCTCTCGACATTTCTGGGCAGTAGCGTATATCCATGTAGTAACCTCACCTAACGAGATATTTAATTTTATTTCATTTAATATATTATTCCTTTTTACCCAACTTGTAAATACTTTTTTTAATTTACTACTATTAAATAACTCGATACTCTCATCAACAAATCAATCTATGCTGAAATTTTTTCACATCAAAATTAAATATTTCAAAAACAAATTGTATAAAAAATCCAACTAAAACTGCCATTATAATAGTTCCTGTTCCAGCAGAACCTCATAAAATTAAGCCAATTATAAGTGCAACCACTTCAATAAATGTCCTAATAGTACGAACTGACTTACCTGTTTTTTTCGTAACAACTATCATCAATCCATCTCTTGGACCTGCACCAAATCTTACTCCTAAACATATGTAATTTTCTTCACTGAACCATCTCAATTCTTGTTATCATTCTGCTTAATCTTTAAAATACATTTTCACCTGACTAATTACACTTTCGAATGTAGCTTCAAGCGTAAAGATATCGTTATGCATCGCTTCTTTTATTTTTATAACAGAAGAATTCTTTGCTTTAAAGTTAGAACATATATGTTCTATTTCTGGTACATCCCTTTCAGCATAAATTATAGATTTTTGTGGATCATCCTTAAAGTTAAATGCAGGCAGTTTTTCAATGGCTCCATTTATTTTTCCAAAGTATGCCTCCTTAACTCTATAACCTCTCATAATTTTTAATTTGTTTTGAGTTTCATCACCAAAAATCGGACTGATTGCAGGTGATATTCCTATAGAATAATCTGCACTACTTATTAACGCAAGTCTTCCTCCTAAAGAATGCCCAATAGCAACTACTCTTCCAAAATTTCTGCAAAATTCAATTGCAGCCTCTACATCTAATATACAGTTTTCGTCTAAACTTAAATTATGTTCACCATGACCTCTAAAATCAATAACGCAGGTTTTTAACCCAACTTCTGATATTCTATAAGCTAAACCTAGTTGTTCTTCCTTGCAGCCACCGTAACCATGAATTACAACTGCTGCTCCTTTTATAGTTGCCGGTGTTAAAGTTATACACGGCACTTTGAATCCATTACCTTCAATTGTTTCTCGTCTAATATCCATACTATGCTCCTCTATTTATATAAAAATTAATTTTCATCATATACTTTGATATCAAAGTATATTGTTAAAAAAATAAGCTTTTAAAAGTTATTATAAACCTTTTGTAATATTCTGCGAAATACTATCTTTTCTTCTTCTGAAATTCCTTTATATTCAATCATATAAAGTTCCTCAGAAATTTCTTTAAAACCTAGTTTTAACTCCTTTCCTTTTTCTGTTAAACATATAATACTAGATCTGTTATCATTAGGATCCTTTCTACTTGAAATATATCCAAGCACAATTAATTTATTGACTAAAGCAGTTACAGTAGACCTATCTCTATGAATAAGCTCTGCTATTTCAGTCATAGTTGCTTCCTCATATTTAAATAAAACAGCTAAAATATCTCCATGAGAAGGTGCAACATTTTTTAATCCTAATTCTTGTAACTTTTTTAATAGAAATTTATTAGCCTTATCTCTAATTCTTCCAATTAGATTTATTGTATTATCTGTATTCATAATCCATATTATACTTTGATATCAAAGTATTGTCAAATTAAAATTGCCTGCATACTAGATGCAGACAATTTTAGATATTTGGAGGCGCCACCCAGATTTGAACTGGGGGTAAAGGTTTTGCAGACCTCTGCCTTACCACTTGGCTATAGCGCCATTATTGGAGCGGAAGACGAGATTCGAACTCGCGACGTTCACCTTGGCAAGGTGACGCTCTACCACTGAGCCACTCCCGCAAAATGGTGGCCAGACCAGGAATCGAACCAGGGACACGAGGATTTTCAGTCCTCTGCTCTACCGACTGAGCTATCTGGCCATTCAATTTAATTGGCGACTTGGAAGGGGATCGAACCCTCGACCTCTGGCGTGACAGGCCAGCACTCTAACCAGCTGAGCTACCAAGCCGTAAAATTGTGGTGGGCACTACAGGGCTCGAACCTGTGACCCTCTGCTTGTAAGGCAGATGCTCTCCCAGCTGAGCTAAGCGCCCACAACTATACTCAACAATTATTCATTGCCAAGACAAGTAATATTATATATTACTTTTCCTGGCATGTCAATACTACTTTACTTGATTTTTCTCTTTTTTTCAATAAGTTCACCTATATCCTCATGTGTGAAAATATACCTTTGGTCACAAAAGTTACATAAAACCTCCTCTTGTTTACCCTCATTGTATATTTCCTCTAAATCCTTCATGCTTATACTCATAAGTGCTCTTTCTACCCTTTCCTTTGAGCAATCACATCTATATTCTGGCACTAAACTTTCATCTAATATTTTTAAATCCATCCCCTCAAATATAAATTCTAAAATTTCCTCAATGGATTTTCCAGAGCCTATAAGCTCGGTTATAGATGGTATTTCTTGCAATCTATAAGTTATTAAATCCGCTGCTAATTCATCTGCTCCTGGCATCATTTGTATTATAAATCCACCTGCGGCTTTTATAGATAAATCTTTATCTACTAAAACTCCCAATCCAACTGCCGAAGGTACTTGCTCAGAAGATGCGTAATAATAAGCAATATCATCACCAATTTCTCCTGTATAAATCGGAACCTGACCAACATATGGCTCCCTAAGTCCCATATCCCTGACTATACTGAGGTTGCCTTGCTTCCCAATTATGCCTGATACATCAAGTTTACCAAGCTTATTAGCTGGTAAATCAGCATTAGGATTTCCTATAAAGCCTTTAACGTGAGCATCGCTATAAGCTGTTACAGTTACGCCTTTAGCTATTCCCCCACCATTTATCTTTAATGTCAAAACATCCTTTTCTCCTTTAAGCATTGAGCCCATAAGAGAACCAGCTGTAAGCATCCTTCCAAGTGCCGCAGCCGCAGTAGGTGCACATTTATGTATAGCAACTCCTTTATTTACAAGTTCTGTTGTAATAGCCGCTGCTATTCTTACTTCACCATTTTTAGCAACAGCTCTTATTAATTTATCTGCCATAAAAAAACCTCCAATTTAGTTAATATTAATTACTCTTTTTTACTATATAAGTTATTCTTTCTGTGATATTACTTATATTTCTTTCTTCATAACAATCTACTTTCTTTATAACAGAAAGTCCTGCTTCATCTAAGTATCTTTCTAATTGTTCTTCAGTATAAGCTCTTTCTTGATGTTCTTCATCAAATCGCTCATAAGCATTACCTTCTTTCTTAATAAAAAACATTAAGTACATGCTTACAATATTATCTTCTAAGCTATTTTCCCATACATAAACTACATCGTCATTATCAAAATCAAAAGTATTATTTCCTAAGATTTTAGTTAATTTATAATATGAATTTACATCAAATACAAATAATCCCTCGTCTTCAAGCAACTCTTCAACCTGACTAAAGTAACTCTTTAAATCTCTTTCACTTGTTATGTAATTTGTTGAATCTAAACAACAAGTAATCAAATTAAATTTCATATTTAAATTTAGCTTAGATATATCTTGACAAATAAATCTTGCTCTAAATCCCTTATTTCTAAATTTTTCTTCTGCTTCACAAAGCATATCCTCTGAAATATCAACTGCCCATACATCTTTAAATTTTGTGCACATATTTTCTGTCAAATTACCTGTACCACAAGCAAGGTCAAGATATTTATCAAATTTTACTCCATAATTTGCACATGTGCTGTATATGTATTGAGCCCATTTTTCATAATCTATATCTGGATTTATAAGTTCATCATAAATGTGTGCAAAATCTTTATTATATTCCATAAAATCACCTTTCATAAAAACATTCCACTCTATATAATATAGGTTTTACACACAATAATCAAATATAATATTTAATTAATTTTTATCATAGTACTCGCTATTTAATATCTCATCGTTTTTAGGAATATTAAGCTTCTTTTTCATTTTTGTCATTATACCACCAATTCTTCCCGTCTCCTCTGATGTAAGAGCACTCCATCCAAGCTTATCAACTTTATCCTTAAGCCCTAATTCGGCTGCAATCTCATATTTCATCTTTTCTCTTTGCTCTTCAAGTGTTGTCAATTTTCTATTTGATTTTAATTTTGATTTAATAACTTTCTTTAGTGGTGTTTTCCCCATGTTGTTTACCTCCAAAATAATATATAATATATATTATTTTTCATGATTTAATATTTTATTCAAAATAAATATCCACCAGCTTAGCTGGTGGTTTTTCCTTAAGCCCTATAAGGGCACATTACCAGCATTATGCCTTAA
>NZ_JBJIAA010000011.1:0-200410 GCF_045310695.1 Clostridium neuense | reverse complement strand
CAATAAGTGCAGAGCTTGGAACTCTTGCTGATGAAATAGACCATATTTCAAAGCAAACAAACTTCAATGGAGTTAATTTATTATCTGGAGATGGAACTTCTACTTCATTATTAAGCTTCCAGATTGGATCAACATCTGATGACTTTAATACATTAGCACTTTCATTAGGCTCAATTGAAATGAATGCAAAGAGCTTAAGTGTAGATTCTACTAGCATAACAGTTGGTAATAACACTGCAGCTAAAAATGCTATGAGTTTAATACAAAATGCTATTGATAAAGTTTCAACTTCAAGATCATACATTGGAGCATTACAGAACAGACTTACTCATACAATGAATAACCTTTCAACTGAAGAGCAGAATTTAAATACTGCTAATTCAAATATAACTGATGTTGATATGGCTAAAGAGATGATGAACTACTCTAAAGAGAACGTTCTTCAACAAGCAGCTCAGTCAATGCTTGCTCAGGCTAATCAAAATCCACAACAAGTACTTAAATTATTACAATAATATTTTAAAAAAGTCTTTCACAAAAGTGAAAGGCTTTTTTATTGTTAAAAATTAAAGAATACGAAAATATTGACGATATATTGTTTATAGTAATGTTTAAATTGGAGGATTAAAATGAAAATTAGCCTTTGCATGATTGTAAAAAATGAAGAAAAATATATAAAAATGTGTCTTGAAAATGCAATGAAGCTTGCAGATGAAGCGGTAATTGTTGATACAGGTTCAACAGATAAAACCAAAGAAATAATTAAAGATTTTGATAAAAACATTAAAATTATAGATTACAAATGGGATGATGATTTTTCAAAAGCTAGAAATGTATCTATTGAAAATGCCACAGGTGATTGGATACTTATGATGGATGCCGATGAAAAATTATTATGTAATCCTGATAAGGTTAGAAAAATATTAGAAAAGCCCGAATTTGAAGGTTACAAAGTGCCACTTTATAATATTACAAATGCTAATATGATAATCTTCTCCTCTGTATATACTAAATTATTTAAAAATAATAAGGAATATAGATACAGTGGCAGAATACATGAGCAGCTTAATATACCTAATTTAGGAGATACAAAAGCAGAAATGCCTAAAGAAATTAGTAAAATAATTCATTATGGATATTTAGATAGTGTTGTAAAGGAGAGAGACAAGGCTGGTAGAAATTTAAGAATATTAAAAAAGCAGCTTAAAGAAATGCCTAATGATCCATTTGTTCACTATAATATAGGAGTGAGTTATCAAGTACAAGGTAAAAATGAAGAGGCATTAAAACATTTTTTTAAATGTAACGAGCTATGGCGCAAAAAGGATCTTTATGGGGTAACTCTATACGAAATTGACATGACAAAGAGAATAGCAGAAAGTCTTGTAAAATTAGGCAAATATGATGAATGTATTGATATGCTTAAAAATATTTTAAATGATGATGTGTATAAGGGCTTTGTGGATTTAGAATATATAGAAGGCATGTGTTATTATTTTAAAAAGGATTATAAAAAGGCCGTTAGCTGCTTTGAAAAATGCACAGAAATGGGAGATACCAATAAGTTTATATCAGTTTTAGGAATGGGAAGTTATAAAGCTAAAGAGATGATGGCAAGATGCTATGTTGAATTAAAGGATGAGCTTAAAGCTATAAATGCATTTATGGAAAGTATATTTGATCCTAATAATTTTATGCATGAAGGCTTAAATGATTTTAGAATATATTTAAAGAAAAATAATAGAATTGAGATATTGAATCAACTCAATAAATTGGTTAGTAATAATAATTGATGATTTTTATAGCTGATAAGCATAGGGGGGAACTTAATGTTAACCAGTATAATAATACTTACATATAATAATTTAGATTATACAAAGAAGTGTATAGAAAGTATAAGAAAAAATACTAAAAAGGGTGAATATGAAATTGTAATAGTTGACAATTGCTCTAGTGATGGTACACGAGAATGGCTTGAGAAACAAAATGATATGGTTTTAATATTAAATGAAGAAAATATGGGATTCCCTAAAGGGTGTAATCAGGGAATTGAGGCATCTTCAGGGGATAATATTTTGCTTCTTAATAATGATGTAATAGTAACCCATAATTGGTTAGATAATATGATTAAATGTCTTTATAGCTCAAAAGATATTGGTGCTGTTGGACCTGTATCAAATAGTGTTTCATATTATCAGCAGATAACTACTAGTTATAGTAATTTAAAAGAATTAGAGGAGTTTGCCAAAGAATATAATGTTAGTGATTCATCTAAATGGGAGAATAGGCTTAAATTGGTTGGGTTTTGCATGCTTATAAAAAAGAAAGTTTTGGATAAAGTCGGACTTTTGGACGAAATATTTACACCAGGAAATTTTGAAGATGATGACTTATCTTTGAGAATAGTTTCTGCAGGCTATAAGCTTGTATTATGTAATGATACATTTATACATCATTATGGAAGCAAATCATTTAATAAAAATCGTGATAAATATATTGAACTTATGATGAAAAATGAAAAAAAGATAAATGATAAACTTGGAGTACCTATAGTTCATGTAATTAATATTAGGAAAGATATAACATCATTAATTGATGAAGATAAAGAAAAAGAATTTAATGTACTTCAGCTTGAATGTGGTGGATGCGGAACTTTAATGGATATTAAAAATAGATATTCTAATTGCAGAATATTTGGTACGGAAGTTCATGAAAAGGCATTAGTTAATAGAAGTTTAGATGTTAATATTGATATAGGTGATATAGAAAATACTTGTTTTAATTATGAGCTAGGAATGTTTGATTACATAATAGGTGCTGATTTAGGATATGGAATAAGAGAATTAATTGATATTGTTGGAAAATTTAAAAGGTACTTAAAACAAAATGGTAAATTTATAGTAACTTTAGGTAAGAACACAGAAAATGTAAAAAATATTTTAAATATGCTATTTGTTGATTTTAATAGGGAAAAAATTAATGGGTATGTATCCCATAATCAATATATATTTGTATTGCAAAGAAAAGAATTAGATGAAAATATTGATAGTATAGAAAGTAATATTGAAATAGATAAAAATATACAAAAAATTATAAATGATATTAAGAGTGATGATAAAGAACTTAATAGTAGGTTAGAATATATTTATAAATATTCATATAAAGGTGCTGATATTTTAAATTCTATTGGTGTTAAAATGTTTGAAGAGGGTTTGATTGATTTTGTAATACCAGTTTTTCAAACAGTATTAAAATTTGAACCAGCTAATAAAGATGCGGTGCTAAATTTAGTTGTAATTTTATCTAAGTTTAAACAGTATGAGTTGGCACTTAAATATATTGATAAGCTATATATTACTGATGATGAAATTTATGCAGTTAGAAAAGACATATTAGAGCAGGCAAGGAATGCTGGAGTATTACAACAAAAAAGTGATATACCATTAATTTCAATATGTATACCAACATATAATAGAGCTGATAATTTGAAAAAATGTTTGAATAGTATTTTTAGGCAAATAAAAACCTGGATGAATATAGAGGTTGTAATTGTAAATAATGATTCGCCTGATAACACAGAAGAAGTGGTTATGAGTTTTAAAAATAAATATGATAATATAGTTTATATTAAAAATGAAACTAATATAGGCGGAGATAAAAATATTTTATATGTACCAACCTATGCTAATGGTCAGTTTGTGTTTTTACATGGCGATGATGATTATTTTATGGATGGCAGTTTAGTTAATGTGTATAATTTTGTGAAGGATAACACTGATAATAGTTTTATATTTTTCCAAGTTACGAAAAATGACAAAAGTGTAAAAAATGTAACAAGTGTAGATGAATTTGTTGCAAAGGTTACTGGTACAAGTTCTGCTTTTATGTCCAGCATTATGATGAAAAAATGTTTTTATGATAAATTAAAAGATAAAGAAAAATTTATTGATTCAGGTTTGAATCAGATATATGTTTTATTAAGCATTTTGGAATGCTATCCTAAAGCATGTGTTATAAATTATTCATTATTTTATTATGAAAATAATTTGTCTGGTGGTTATAATTGGCCTAAAGTATTTATAGAAAATTATTTGAATTTATTACAATATTTTAAAGATGAAAATGTACTTTCAGAGAGAATATATAATTTTGAAAAAGAAAGAGTATTAAAGCAAAGTGCAATAGATTGGTTAGGAGTTTTTAAAGAAAATAACAGAATGAAAGAGTTTCACATGGATACATTGAAACATTATGTTGATAAATATTATAAGAATGAAGAATATTATAAAGAAAGTTATGAATTAATTGATAGTATAATGCGTGATAAAATTAATTGATGCTATAGCACTAATGATGTATATATTGGGGTGATTTTAATGAAAGTAGTTATATTATGTGGTGGAAAAGGGACTAGAATGAGAGAAGAAACTGAATATAGGCCTAAACCATTAGTTTTAATAGGAGGCAAACCCATAATATGGCATATAATGAAAACATATTCTCATTATGGTTTTAATGACTTTATTCTTTGCGTTGGTTATAAGGGTGATATGATAAAGCAGTATTTTATGGAAATGTATTGGAGAAATAATGATTTCACATTACATATTAATGGAGATAAACATATTGATTATCATACAAAAGAAGAAGAGAATTGGAACGTTACTATAGTTGATACAGGGCTTGAAACTATGACAGCTGGAAGAATTAAGCAAGTTCAAAAATATATTGATGATGATGATTTTATGCTTACCTATGGGGATGGTTTAAGTGATGTAAATATAAATAATCTACTAGAATATCATAATAGCAAAGAAACTATTGCAACTTTAACAGGTGTTTATCCTATTTCAAATTTTGGTTTGATGGAAGTAGAGGATGGAATTGTTAAAGCATTCAAAGAAAAGCCTGTATTAAAGGATATGGTTAACGGTGGATTTATGGTTTTAAATAAAAAAGTTTTTGATTATATTCCTAAAAAAGATTGTTTTTTTGAAGCAGAACCTTTAAATAAGCTTGCTCATGATGGTGAACTTGCTGTTTATGAGCATAATGGGTTTTGGACAGCTGTTGATACTTTTAAAGATATTGAAAAGGTAAATGAAATTTGGAATTCTGAGGGTAGAAGTTGGAAAGTTTGGTAATAAATAAATTTAACATACAGTAAATTATAATTTTGGGAGGTAATAATATGAAGTGTATATCTATAGGAGATAGAAAAATAGGAGATGAATTTCCAGCATATATTATAGCTGAAATAGGAATAAATCATAATGGTGATATAAATATAGCAAAGCAGCTAATTGATACTGCTGTTAATGCAGGGTGTGATGCTGTAAAATTTCAAAAAAGAAGTGTTGATGTAGTTTATTCAAAAGAAGAACTTGCAAGACCAAGAGAAAACCCATTTGGTAGTACAAACGGAGAATTAAAAAGAGGACTTGAATTTGGAACTGAAGAATATAGTGAAATTGATAAATATTGCAAGAAAAAAGGAATTCAGTGGTTTGCTTCTTGTTGGGATGAGGCTTCAGTTGATTTTATAGATCAATTTGATGTACCTGCATACAAGATAGCATCAGCATCATTGACAGATGATGAATTGTTAAAATATACAAAGGCTAAAGGAAAAACTATAATATTGTCAACTGGAATGAGTACACTTCAAGAAATAGATCATGCAGTTGAAATTTTAGGAAAAGATAATTTGATTTTATTACATACAGTAAGTACATATCCAGCAAAATATGAAGATATTAATTTAAAGGCAATGAAAACATTAAAGGATAGGTATGATGATATTCCAGTTGGATATTCAGGACATGAAACTGGAATTGCAACATCATCTGCAGCAGTTGCAATGGGAGCATGTGTTATCGAGAGACACATAACTTTGGATAGGGCAATGTGGGGCTCTGATCAAGCCGCTTCTTTAGAACCTAATGGATTAAATAGATTGGTAAGGGATATTAGGTTAATAGAAACTGCTTTTGGAAGTCCAGAAATACGCTGTCTTGAGATTGAAGAACCAGTTAAAAAGAAATTAAGAAGAAAGTAATATATTACGTAATATAAATTGATTATCTGGGGGACTTTAAATGATTAAATTATCTGATTATGTTTTTAAATTTATTGCTAATAAGGGTGTTAAGCATGTTTTTTATTTGCCAGGAGGAGGTGCAATGCACCTTGTTGATTCTCTTGGAAGAAATGACGAAATAGAACATGTATGTATGCTTCATGAGCAGGCGGTTTCAATTGCTGCTGAAAGTTATGCTATGAATACGAATAATTTGGGAGTTGGATTAGTTACTACTGGTCCTGGTGGTACTAATTCAGTTACTGGAGTTGCTGGTGCATGGATAGATTCAACACCCTGCTTATTCATTTCAGGACAAGTAAAAAGAAGTGATATGATAGGTAATAGTGGGGTAAGGCAAATGGGTTCCCAAGAGATTGATATAGTTTCAATAGTGAAACCAATTACCAAATATGCAGTGACTGTTTTGGAGCCTAAAAGGATAAAATATTATTTAGAAAAAGCAGTTTACTTATGTAAAAATGGAAGACCAGGTCCAGTTTGGCTTGATATTCCTTTGGATGTACAGGGGAGTATGGTAGAGGAAGAAGAATTGATTTCGTTTGATCCAATTGAATTAGAACAAAGTTTAGAAATTGATAGTGAAAAAGAAATTAATGATAGTATTGATAAGATTATTGATTTGATAAATTTATCAGAAAGACCAATGGTTATAGGTGGAAATGGTATAAAACTTTCAAATAGCCAAGAAAAATTTGTGAAATTGTTAGAAAAACTTGGTATACCAGTTCTTACAACCTGGAAAGCAGCAGATTTAATTTATGATGAATTTCCACTTTATGCTGGTAGATTTGGAACTATGGGTGAACGTGGTGCAAATTTTGCAGTTCAAAATTGTGATCTTTTAATTTGCTTGAGTACTAGAATGGATATGTCAGAAACTGGCTATGATACAAGCATGTTTGCAAGAAGTGCAAAAAAAGTTATGATTGATATAGATAAAAGTGAAATCAAAAAATTGAATAATATATTAGATATTTCGGTTTGCTCAGATATTTCATATTTTATATCAAAATTTATAGAAAAACTAGATAGTGCTGATAAATTAAAAAAATTTACTGAATGGATACATAAGGTAAGAGAGTGGAAGAAAAAATATCCTATTGTACTTAATGAATATAGAAATCAAGATGAATTTATTAATCCGTATGTATTGATTGATGAATTATCAAAACAAATGCAGGAAAATGAAATAATAGTACCTTGCAGTGCTGGTACTACAGCAGAGATATTTTTTCAAGCTATAAAAATAAAAAAAGGGCAGAAAGTTAGATCTAATCATGGCTTTGGTGCAATGGGTTATGACATTCCATCCAGTATAGGCGCTTGTATTGCAAATGGTAAAAAGAGAACAATTTGTGTGGCTGGAGATGGAGGAATGCAGTTAAATATACAGGAACTGCAGACGATTAAAGGACAAAATTTGCCTATAAAGATTTTTGTTGTTGATAATAGTGGATATTCTTCTATTAGAACCATGCAGAGAAATTACTTTGGCGGTTTTTATGTTGGAAGTGAGGAAAATAGTGGACTCACTGTACCTAATATGATAAATATGGCAAAAGCTTATGGGATAAAAGCTGTAAATATTAGTCATGAAGGTGAGTTAAAAGAAAAAATAGATGAAGTTTTGCAGTTTAATGGACCTGTAATCTGTGATGTACATACAATACCTGATTGTAGAGTGTCTCCAAAGCTTTCATCTAAAAAATGTGAAGATGGTTCTATGATATCTAAACCTCTAGAGGATTTATGGCCATTTTTAGGTAGAGAAGAATTTTTAGCTAATATGATAATACCTCCAATGGATGAAAAAGAATAAAAAATATTTTAAGGAGTAACTTTATGATTAAGCTAATATTAATGGATATAGATGGGGTTATAACTGATGGAAAAGTTAGAATAAGCAGCGATGGAAAAGAAATCAAGCAAATTGATTTTAAAGATATTGATGCTATATCAGAAATAAAAAGAAGAAATTATGAAATTGGATTTATAACTGGTGAGGATACTGAGTTTGCAGAATATCTCAATAATAAATTTAAGCCTCAATATTTCTATAAAGGCTGTAAGGACAAGCTTTCAGCTGTTAAAGCTATTGAAAAAGATGGCGATTTTAAAAGTGAAGATATATGCTTTGTAGGTGATAGTAAGCATGATTTGGCTGCAATTGATTATGCTGGTTTAGGTTGTTGCCCTAATAATGCATCGGATGAAGTGAAATTGATATCAGATATAGTATTGAAAAGAAGTGGCGGAGATGGTTGCATTGATGAGTTGTCAAAAATTATTTTTGGTTTAAATAGTGAAAGTAATCAGATTTTTGATAAATGTTATGAAGAACACATTAATATGTTGAAACTTATACACTCAGATGGAACTTTGAAAAAAAATATAATAAAGACAGCGGAGTGTATTGTTGATGCTTATTTGAATGATAAAAAGTTAATACTTTGCGGTAATGGAGGAAGTGCTGCAGATGCGCAGCACATTGCTGCAGAGTTTGTGAGTAGATTTTATATGGAGAGAAAAGCATTAGATGCAGAAGCTTTAACAACAAACACCTCAGTATTAACGGCAATAGGAAATGATTATAGTTTTGATAGGATTTTTGCAAGGCAGGTAGAGGCAAAAGGTAAAAGAGGAGATATACTTTTGGGGATTTCTACTAGCGGAAACTCTGTAAATGTAATTGAAGCTTTTAAAACTGCTAAAGAATTAAATATGAAAACAATTGTATTAACTGGACAAAAAGTTAATAGTAAACTAATTAAGTATTGTGATGTTATATTAAATATTCCTAGTACTATTACACCTAGAATACAGGAAGCACACATTTTTATAGGACATATGATATGTGAATATGTTGAATTAAAGCTTTTTGGTGATAAAAATGAATAAAAAGAAAATTTTAATAACAGGTGCTGGGGGATTTATTGGAAGGAATCTTAAGGAATATTTAAATGAACGATACGATATAACAGCGTTAACACATTCAGAACTTGATTTGATTGATACCTTTGCTGTAGAAAAGTTTTTAAATAATAAAAAATTTGATGTGATAATACATTGTGCTAGCAGTGGTGGTTCTAGAAAAAATGGATATGATAATGGTTTAAATGATATTGTATACAATAATGTGAGAATGCTTTTAAATATAGAAAGGTGCATTGGAAAGGAAACTAAGCTGATTTATTTTGGCAGTGGTGCTGAGTATGATAAAAGCCATGATTTAAAAAAAGTTACAGAAGATGATTTTGATAAATTTGTACCAAATGATTATTATGGATACGCTAAATATGTGATGAGTAAGTATTCACAAAATAGAAAAAATATAATTTGTTTAAGACTGTTTGGGGTTTTTGGTAAGTATGAAGATTATAGCTTTAAATTTATATCTAATTCAATAGTTAAGAATTTATTTAAGTTACCTATAGTTATAAACAAAAATGTAGTTTTTGATTATTTATATATAAAAGATTTAAATAGAATAATAGAAAAGCTTATTGAAGAGGATGTGAGTGGGTGCTACAATGTTACACCATCACAATCCATTGATTTAAATACAATAGCCAATATTATAAATAATATTGGCTATTACAGAAGTAAAGTGACTATTATAAATAGCGGACTTAATAATGAATATACTGGAGATAATAAAAAGATATTGGAATTAATGCCTAATTTTAAGTTTACCACTTATAAGCAAAGCATTAATGAGCTTTTCATATATTATAAACAGAATATAAATAATATAGATTACGAACTAATTGTAAAAGATGAGTTCTTAAAATTTTGTAAATAGGAGAGAGTAATGATGAAAAATGATTTAGTAAGTGTAATCATTTTATCCTATAATAATTTAGAATATTATTCAGAATGTTTAGATTCTGTATTGTGCCAAAGTTATAGTAATATAGAGATTATAATTGTAGATGATGAAAGTAAAAAATTTGATAAAAATGTAATCGTTGATTATATTGAAAGAAATAAGAATAGCAATATTTTGAATTATAGTGTATACAGTAATGAAAGAAATATGGGAATCGTTAAGAATTTTAATACTGCAATAAAAAAAAGTAAAGGAAAATATATAGTTCCATTAGCTATTGATGATGTTTTAAATGATAAAGATGTAGTAAATGATGTTGTGAAATTTTTTGTTGAAAATAAATGTTTAATATGTACAGGATATTCAGATATTTATGATTCTGAGATGAAAAAATTGGTTGGAAAAAGACCAAGTGAATATGGCATTGAAATTCTTAAAAACTCTTCTCCAAGTGAGTTGTTTAGCATATTAAAAGGAGAAAATTTTATATCAGCTCCAGCTACAAATTATACTCGTGATTTTTTCGATGAATATGGATATTTTGATGAAGAATACAAATTGTTAGAAGATTGGCCTAAGATGCTATCTATATCGAAAAAAGGATGTAAGATAAAATATATTGATAGATGTATTGAAAAATATAGATTTGGTGGAATTAGTACAAATAAGTTTTTTAGTAGAAATATATTAGACTTAGATGTTAAAAAAATAATTAAAGAATTTGACGAATGTGTTAGTTTCGAAAATAAAAAGTTAGTAGTTTGGGGAACAGGTTATTGCTATAAAAAGTCTAAGGATAAATTAAAAGAATTTGATATAAGCTATGCTGTTGATTCTGATGTTGAAAAGCAGGGTATGCAATTTGATAATTTAAAAATATACAATCCAAGTAAATTATTGGATGAAAAAGCAGAAGAAATATTAATTATAGTATGTAGTTCACATTATTTAAGTATATCAAATTGGTTAAATAAAAATGGTTTTGCAATAGATAAAAATTATATATCTGTAAATGCTATTAAATGATTGAGGAGGATATTTTTATGGATGGCATAAAAGATTTAAAAGTAGCGCATTTTTATTTATATGATACTTGTAATTACAATTGCAGTTATTGTATAGCAAATCAAAGTGTAGATTGTAGGAAATCAAAATTTAGTAAAGTAGTGACACAAGAAGGTATGGAAAAAATATATAATTTTTTTAATGAAAGAGGTAGTTGGCATATAATTATAACAGGAGGAGAACCATCATTACATCCTTATTTTGTTGAATTTGTAAAAAAGTTGACGAAAAAAATTATGTGTCAATTGTAACAAATAATTCTATGGATAAAGAAAAACTTATTAAGTTTTGTAGCGAAATTAATCCAGAGAAGATTTTTGTGATTAATTGTTCTGTTCAAGAAATTTTAGATAAAAACCAGAAAAAAATGGACATGTTTTTAGATAATATAAAAATATTAAGGAAACACGGATTTAGAGCAATGGCTACATATGTTGGATCATGTGAAAGAATCAAATATTTAAAAAATTACTATGATATGTTTTTTGAAAATAAGATACCATTTCAGCTTCTAAGTTTAAAAGGAGTTGTAGA
This sequence comes from Clostridium neuense, assembly GCF_045310695.1. Lineage (NCBI taxonomy): Bacteria > Bacillati > Bacillota > Clostridia > Eubacteriales > Clostridiaceae > Clostridium > Clostridium neuense. The sequence goes on along the minus strand of NZ_JBJIAA010000011.1, from coordinate 188,879 downwards.
TGGTAAGAGTTATCCAGAACAATACAGTGTGAGAGAAAAAACAATTCTTAAAAGATATGCAAATTCATCAATTGAACAATTTTTGTTGGAAAATGGTTCTGTTAAACCTACAGGAATGAGTTGTGAAGCGGGTTTTAGCAGAATATTTATAGATGGAGTAAGTGGTAATATATACAAATGTTCTAGGCGTGCTGGGGATGTAATTGGTAATATATATGAAAATAGATTAACCTTAAAAAAATGTGGAGAGACATGTTATGAGAGGGCTTGTAATTGTACTTCTGAATATCCTAACAAATTCTTGGAAGTTTATTATAAGGATATAGAAAATATTTTACAAAGGAATAATTATGATGAAAATTTGTATAAGGTAATAAAAAATAAGATAGATAATCCTAACTACTATAATTATTGGAACAAAACAAAGAGAGATAAGTTAGAGCAATTATTTGGTGAGTGTAATAACAAAACAATAGGCATATACGGTGCAGGAAATCATACTCAGAATCTTATAAATGAATATAGAAAGTTCTTTGGAGAAATAAATTTTAAAGTTTATATATTCGATTCTGATAAATCTAAACAGGGAAATATGTGCTGCGGTATTACAATTTTATCACCAGAAGATATTAGTAAATGTAATATTGAAAAAATGATAATATCAAGCTATGGATATCAAGATGGTATATATAAATATTTAACTAATATAGAAAATTACAATTTTGATATAGTTAAAATTTATAAGTCAGGTGAATCTAATATGTTTTCGTAATAATGTATGCAATTATTAAAAGCTAATTATTCTGATTTAATTTATAGAATTATAGAATATATTGGCACACTGGAAAATATTAAAATAAATGATTATGTGATGTAAAGGAAGTGGGTAATATGTATAATTGCAATTTAATGAAGTTTAAATGCATAAATGGTCAGTACGGAAAATTAGTACCAATTGAAGGAAATTTTGATGTGCCATTTCAGATTAAGAGAGTTTTTTATATTTATGGGGTTGATTCAAATGTTATTAGAGGGCATCATGCACTTAGAAAATCACATCAAATATTGATATGCTTAAAAGGATCAGTAAAAATAAGACTAAGAACACCAATTGATGAAGAAATAGTTGAATTATCTAATCCTGAAGAAGGCCTTTATATAGGAAAATTAATTTGGAGAGAAATGTTTGATTTTTCTGAGGATGCAGTTTTGTTTGTGCTTGCTTCAGAACATTTTGAAGAAGAAGATTATATAAGAAATTATGATTTTTATTTAAATGAGGCTAAAGATTTTTTTAGATAATTAAGTTTGATATTTAATTTGCAATTTTTATGAATAAAGTGAATTTGTGAACTATACACCATAAATTATGGTGTTACAATATTAAGCTAATATGCCTATATATAGTAAAGGCATTTTAACATTTTTGAGACTAAAGATTATAACTGTAGCAAGGACATACGGATAATAAGGGCTTAGCGATATGATTAGATTCGTTGAAAAATCAGCTGCAAAAAACTTTATATTATTAATTTATTTATGGAGGTAATAGTATGTATAAAATAATTATAGCAGGTGCTGGTGGAGCACCTTCAGAAAATGTAATTAAATCATTACTAGAAGACAATAAAAATGATGAAATCTTAGGAATAGGTAGTGAGCCATATGATTTAATGATGTCAAGTGCTAAAAGAAAATATCGAGTGCCATATGCTGTTGATAGGGAATATAAAAAGACTTTGATAAATATACTAAATATCGAAAAACCAGATTTAATACATTTTCAAAATGATGTTGAGATATTGGAAGCTTCTAAAATAAGAAAAGATATTTTAGAAACAGGAGTAAAATTGTTTATGCCAAAACATGAAGTTATAGAAAGATGCGTAGATAAAAGTAAGTCAGCGGAATTTTGGAGAAGGGGAGGTATTAAAATTCCAAAAACTTTGCTGGTAAATAATGAACAAGACTTAAAGGTTGCTTTTAATAAACTTGGTAATAAGAATGGTCAAATATGGATTAGATCTACTATAGGAGGCGGAGGTAAGGGTGCTTTACCGACGGATAATTTTAATTTTGCAAAACTTTGGATTGATAGATATAATGGATGGGGTAAATTTACAGCTGCACAGCTTCTGACACCTGAAACTGTTACTTGGCTTTCAATATGGTATGAAGGTGAACTTGTAGTTGCACAAACTAGAAGAAGAAGGTCATGGAATTTTGGTAATAGAACTTTGTCTGGGGTTACTGGAATTACTAGAGTTGGTGAAACTTATTCTGATGATATAGTTGATAAGGTTGCAATGGATTCAATATTAGCAGTTGATAGCAGGCCAAATGGTATATATGGTGTGGATATGGCTTATGATGATGAAGGATTTCCAAATCCAACTGAAATTAATATATCTAGATTTTTTACTACTGTATACTTTTTTACAAAGGCAGGCTTAAATATGCCAGCAATCTTTAAAAATATAGCTTTGTATAACGAATTTCCAAGTTTAACTAAAAAAATCAATCCATTGCAAGATGGACTATTATGGATTCGAGGTATGGATAGGGAACCAGTTTTAACCACTGATAATGAAGTATATAAAAGTATAAAGGTAGTTGATTAAAATGAATTTACTAATAACAGGATCATCAGGGTTTATTGGTAGCAATTTAATAAATGAATTGGAATTAATTAAGAAGCATTTTGATAATATATATCTTTTATCAAATAAGGAGATAGAAGGATATACCTGTATAAAATATGAAAATTATAATTTTAATAAGAAAATTTTTTCTCATATAAAAAGTATAGATGTAGTAATACATATAGGTGGGTACATACCCAAAATTAGTAGTGAAGGAAATGTAATTAGTTTGTGCAATTCAAATATTACAAGTACTTTTGATTTGATTGAAAGTTTACCAAATTTGCCAAGTAAATTTATTTTTATAAGTACAACAGATATTTATGAAAATAGTGAAGTGATTGATGAAAATTCTAAAATTAAACCAATAAGTTTGTATGCTTCTTCAAAGCTATATTGTGAAGAAATGCTGAAGGCTTGGGCAGAAGAAAAGAATGTATGCTTGCAAATATTAAGACTAGGTCATGTTTATGGAATTGGAGAATATAAATATAAAAAAATAATACCTATTATTATAAATAAAATAATTAAGAATGAAGTAATACAGCTTTATTCAAATGGTATGCAAAAAAGAGCATATATAAATGTAAAAGATTGCTGTAGATTAATTTTAAATAGTTTGAAATTGGAAAAATTTGTAGAACCTATTAATATAGTTTCTTCAACAAGTATTAGTATGATTGATTTAATTGAGTTGCTTTTTGAAATTTCTCTGAAAAAAGTTCCTATAAAAAGAATAAATGGATCTTCTGATTTGAGAAGTATTAACTATAATAATGAAAAAATGATTAAATATTTAGGTAAAGATACGATTTCTTTAAGTGAAGGATTAAAAGAAGAATATGACTGTTTTTTAAAATTGTTAAATAAAAATTAATATTATGGCGAATTTTTTACTGTAGAGTAGTATTTGAAATTTATAAAGGTTTTAGGAGATTTTTTGATAACACCAATTTTGTAAATAAGAGGTGCTATAGATATGATAAATGTTTTATTTATTGATTTAGATGGAACTATACTTGAAACTAAAGAAAGACATTATAAATGTTATAGAGATATTATTAAATCCAATGGTAAACCATTGAATAAGGATATTTATTGGCAACTAAAAAGAAAAAGAGTTGGGTTAGATATAATACTTAAGATGTCTAAGTATAAATATGATGAAAAGAACTTTTTAAAAGAGTGGAGTACAAAAATTGAAAATATTAATTGGCTAAAATATGATAGATTGAAGCCTGATATTGGTAAAACTTTGAGATATTTTACGGAGAATGATTTTAAAGTGATTTTAGTTACTATGAGACAAAATAAGGCTAATTTAATTGAGGAATTAACTAGATTCAATATAATAGAATGTTTTGATAAAATAGTTTGTTGTGAATTAAGGGAAGGATCTAAATATGATATGGTTAAGAATATTAAATATGATGATGCCTTTTTTATTGGAGATACAGAAGAAGACATAAATACAGCTAAATTATTAAATATAAAATCAATAGCAATATTGAATGGATTGAGAGAAAAGAAATTTTTACAAGAAGCAAATTATTTCTTTTATGAAGTAAAAGATATAACTGTTAATAAACTAATATAAGTAGAATAAGGATGATTTTAGATTCTAGAGTTATATCTAACTTGAAACTATAAGGGCTAATTAAAAATTTTTTGGGGGGTGGTTTGAAATGAATATACCATTTGTAAACTTTTCACCGATGCATGATGAAATTTCAAAAGAAATTGAAGATAAATTTAAAACTATATATAAAAATAATTGGTTTATACTTGGAAAAGAAGTTGAAAGTTTTGAAGATGAGTTTTCAGATTATTGTGGGGTAAAACATTGTATTGGATGTGGAAATGGTCTTGATTCGCTTCATTTAATGTTAAGAGCTGCTGGAATAGGAAAGGGAGATGAAGTAATAGTTCCATCAAATACATATATAGCAACAGTACTTGCAATATCGTATGTTGGTGCAAAGCCAGTTTTAGTTGAACCTAATATAAATACATATAATATAAATCCTGATTTGATAGAAGACTCAATAACTAGTAGGACAAAAGCCATAATGGTAGTACATCTATATGGACAAGTAGCTCAAATGGATAAGATAATGAAAGTAGCTGAAAAATATAATTTAATGGTATTTGAAGATTGTGCCCAAGCTCATGGTGCAAAATTTAAAGGCAAAGTAGTTGGTACTTTTGGAAAAGCATCAGGTTATAGTTTTTATCCTGGCAAAAATCTGGGGGCATTAGGTGATGCTGGAGCAGTATTAACCAATGATGATGATGTTTGTGAAAAGGTAAGAGCATTGAGAAACTATGGTTCAAATAAAAAATACTATAATGAATACCAAGGTTATAATTCAAGACTTGATGAACTTCAAGCGGGTTTTTTGAGTGTTAAATTAAATTATTTAGATAAATGGAATGAAGATAGGAAAAAAACTGCTAATATATATAGTAAAGGGATGGTGAATAATGAAATAGAAAAAGTACAGGTAATTGAAGGCTCAAATCCAATATGGCATATATATCCAATAAGATGTAAGAATCGTAACGGACTTCAACAATATTTAAAAGAAAATGGTGTTAATACGTTAATTCATTATCCAGTACCTATTCATTTGCAGAAAGCTTATGAAAACTTAGGGATAAAAAAAGGAGCTTTGCCTATTTCAGAAAAAATTGCAAATGAGGTATTAAGCTTACCAATCTGGTATGGAATGAAGCCTAATGAAATTGAATACGTAATTGATAAAGTTAATAAATGGAATAGAAAAGCATAAAAAAGATTTTGTTACTTTTCTTGATCATAGAAACTAGGTTGTTGTTTGCAGGAAGTATATTAAAACAACATGGTTATAAAGATATAATGTCAAGTTTTATAAAAAATACTGACTAGGTGATTGAAGAAACCTTTTTCTTAGTAGCTTATCATGCAATAACAGAAGAAAAATTAATATTGTAAAGAGTAACCCTAAAAAGTTAGCTTCACATCAAATATGTGAAGCTAACTTTTTAATACGCTTAATATTAAAAGTATAACTATAAATTTTATTAAAGACAAATAGTATTATTACGATAATAAAGCATAAAAATGTCGATATAAGTTGTTAAAATACAAAAAAAGATATAATATATTACTGCTAAAAAATAAAACAATATAAATGATTATAAAAATATGCAATGATATAAATTAAATGTGTGATGTAGATATGAAAGTTGTTGCAGGATGACGTGCAACAAGACTTAGTGAAGAATCTCATTTTAAGACATAATCCAATGATTGAAATAGGTGAGAGACAATTTTTATGCATGAGGGCTTAAATGATTTTAGAATATATTTGAAAAAATAATAAAATTGAGATATTGAATTATTTGGATAAATTGATTGCTAATAAGGATTTTAAAGGTTAATGGAGATGGGTGAAAATCATGAAAACAAGTATGGTAATACTTACATATAACAACTTAGAATATACAAAGCAGTGTATTGACAGCATTAGAAAATATACTGAATATGGGACGTATGAAATTATAGTAGTAGATAATGCTTCTTTGGATGGTACAGTGGAATGGTTAAAAGAACAGGAGGATATAAAAAAAGTATTTAATAATGAAAATCAAGGTTTCCCTAAAGGTTGTAATCAGGGAATTGAAATATCTACAGGAGAAAATATTTTGCTTTTAAATAATGATGTTATTGTTACTGTAAATTGGCTTTCCAATATGATTAAATGCCTTTATAGTTCGGAGGATATTGGGGCGGTTGGCGCAGTGTCTAATAGTGTAGCATATTGTCAACAAGTATCTGTAAATTACAATAATCTATATGGATTAAATAGGTTTGCTGAAAAATACAATATAAGCGATCCTTCTAAATGGGAAGAGAGAATTAGATTAATAGGATTTTGCATGCTTATAAAAAAGAAGGTATTAGATGAAGTAGGCTTACTAGATGAAAGATTTTCACATGAAAATTTTGAAGATGACGATTTATCTTTACGTATAAGAGAAAAAGGATATAAAAATGTACTGTGTAAGGATACATTTATACATCATTATGGAGGGGCATCTTTCGGTAAAAGTGATAAGTACAACAGTTTAATTGATATAAATGAAGAAAAATTTTATGAGAAATGGAAATTTAGAATTCAAGAGACAACGGCTATGAACTACAATTTAATTAGTCGTATAAAAGAAGATGAAAATAAAGAATTTAGTGTTTTAGATATAGGTTGCGGTTGTGGTGCAAATTTACTTGCAATTAAAAATAAGTATAAGAATGTAAAATTATTTGGAGTAGATAAAAATGAATATGCTCTTGAGCAAGCTAAAATAATAGCACAAACTTGTACATGTGATGCTGAAAGTTTTCAATTTAGTTTTGACGAGAACAAGTTTGATTATATAATAATGGATAATATATTAAATTTATTATGTAAACCGGAAAAATTTTTAAGAAAAATTAAAAGTTATTTAAAAGCTGATGGAAAACTTATAATAAGTGTTGCAAATGCAATGAATTATAGGTTTATATACAGCATTTTATATGGAGGAAAGTTATATAAAAATAATTTAACTTTTAATGTTATATATGATAAGCCAACTACGCTTTTTAATTATAATGAACTTAGTAGTGTTCTTTTAAATTGTGACTATAAAAGTTTGGATTTCAATAGGGTAGTAAGTGATTTTGCAAGTGGAGATGAAGCTTTCATTAATAAATTATGCGAACTTTTTGGAAAAGATAAAAAGGAACAGTATATGACATATGAGTATATCGTGGTTGCATGTAATAATCAAAATATAAATAAGTTAGATAGAGTAATAAAAAGTATAGAGGAAGAAGAAACATTTAAAGATGTTTCTGGAGACATAATAAATTTGATTAAAAATTTAAATGTCACATGTGAGGATATTATAAAATCTGTAAATGAAATTTCTAATAACAAAATTGAAGTCCTAAATTATGTGGCAAGTATAATGCTTTTAAATGAATTTTATGAATATATAATTCCACTTTTACAGAGAGCATTTGAAATTAATCCTAAGGATAAAGATACTATATATAATATAGGGTATGTTTTACACTTATTTAAAAATGATGAACTTGCAATGAAATACTTAGACATGCTAGAAGTGAAAAATGAGGAAACTGTAAATTTAGTTAATGAGATAAAGAGTAATATGAATAAGTTTGATGAGAATGAAGTGAAATTTCTTTTAAGAAGAATTGAAAATAACATTGAGGTAGAGCAAAGTAAAAATAAAGTCGTCGAAATGATGTTAAATGGAATTTTGAATTGTGATAGTATAATAAAAATTGTTTCTAAAGATATTATAAAAAAAGATGTCATATTAGATGAAATTGCTATTTTATGCTATAAAAACAAATTATATGAGGAAGTTATTCCTTTGCTTCAAAAATCATATGAAATTAATAATGCAAATATAGATACAATATATAACATAGGGTATATGTTACATAAATTTGGACAAGATGAAATTGCTCTAAAATACCTATCTCTTAAAGAAGATGAGGATATAGAAATTAAAAAATTAATCGAAATTATTAGAGGTGATATTAATGAGTGATAACAAAAAAATTTGTTTTATTTCTTGTGTAAATAATGATTTGTTTTATGAGGAGTGTTTGAAATACATTCAAAATTTAATTGTTCCAGATGGATATACTATAGATACAATATCCATAAAAGATGCAAAGAGCATGTGTGAAGGCTACAATGCAGCTATGTTCACTAGCGATGCAAAATATAAGGTTTATTTACATCAAGACACATTTATTATAAATAAAAATTTTATAAGTGATATTTTAGAGTTATTTAATAGTAATGAGCAAATAGGAATGTTAGGGGTTTGTGGGACTGAAACTATACCAACTAATGCTATTTGGTGGTACTCAGTACATAAGTATGGAAAGGTTTATGAAAATCATACTGGTGAGATGGAAATTTTAGCTTTCAATGAAGTTAATGAAAACTATCATAATGTAAAGACTTTAGATGGTTTGATTATGGTAACACAGTATGATTTGCCTTGGAGAGATGATATTTTTAATGGGTGGCATTTTTATGATATTTCTCAATGTACAGAATTTATTCTTGCAGGTTATGAAGTAGTTGTACCTAATCAAAATACTCCATGGTGTATTCATGACTGTGGGGTAGTTGAAACTAAAAACGGATTTAATGAATATAGAAATATTTATTTAGATGAATATTCTAAAAGGATATTTCCATAGCAAAGAAATATAACAATTCAATTACAAATGGAAAAATTGAAGAAATCTATTTAGGAGATAATAATTACTGATTAGTTCAAATACCATCAGGTATATTGAAGGATTTAAATGTGTAGGAAATGAAGAAGTAATAGTAGTAGAGCTTATAACTGTTGTTCATAAGCATGATGAAATGTTAAGAATGTATCCTCATGAAATGGATTTTATTGGAATGATAGCTTGAAAAAGGTATTAGTAACAGGTGCAAGTTGTTAAAAAGTTAAAATGTCTAGTGGTGACCAGCAACTTGCTTTTTTATATATAGAGGATACTTTAAAAGCTTTTTTACTTGCAGCACAATATGTATATAAAATGCCTTCACATACTGAAAAAATTTTTATGGCTTTGCCAAGTTAAATATATAATTTAAAAGAAGTAGTTAAAATTTTTGAAAGAGCTTTTAAATGCAAATTAAATGTTGATTAAGGAATAATTTTAAAGAGTTAATAAAAAGTAATACTGAAATTAATTCTTATTTAAGTTATAATTTATATGAAATAGAAAATGAAATACAAAAAGTATCTAATAATTTGGATATTGATACGATAATAAGATTAGATGAAAATACAGAGTTATATAACTATATTATTTAGATATAGACTGTATTAGGTTTTGGTATTTAAGTGAATAATTTCTTGTTTCTATAGTGTAAATTAAAAAATTGTGAAATAAGGTCGTGTACTTAATGATGTCGAATTTAGAAAATATATTCTTAAATAAACCTGTATTAATAACCGGTCATACGGGTTTTAAAGGTTCCTGGCTTTCAATTTGGTTAAAAGAACTAGGTGCGAATGTAATAGGCTATTCATTAGCTCCATATACAAAATATGATAATTTTAATATGTGTAGTTTAAGAAATAAAATTGTTGATATAAGAGGAGACATTAGAGATTCAGAAAAGCTTGAAGAAACCTTTAATACATATAAGCCAGAATTTGTGTTTCATCTTGCTGCGCAGCCAATTGTGAGAAGGTCCTATGAAAACCCAAAGGAAACCTATGAAACAAATGTGATGGGAACCCTTAATGTCCTTGAAGCAATAAAAAAATGTAATAGCACAAAAGTTGGAATAATGGTTACTACAGATAAGTGTTATGAAAACAAAGAACAATCTATAGGATATAAAGAAACCGATCCAATGGGTGGATATGATCCTTATAGTTCAAGTAAGGGTTGTGCAGAGTTATTAATATCTTCTTATAGAAATTCTTTTTTTAATTTAAAGGATTACTCAAAACATGGTAAGGCTATAGCTTCAGTTAGAGCAGGTAATGTTATAGGCGGGGGAGACTGGGCGCAAGATAGAATAGTTCCAGATTGCATAAGGGCAATTGAAAAATGTGATAATATAAATATTAGAAGTCCACATTCTATAAGACCATGGCAGTTTGTATTAGAACCTTTAAGTGGCTATATATTACTTGCAGCAAAATTGTATAATGAACCGCTGAAGTATTCTGGAGCCTGGAATTTTGGACCAAATGAAAGCCTGAATATTGAAGTAAAGGATGTAGTTAATCAAATTATAGAAAGCTATGGAAAAGGACAGTGGAAGGATGTTTCAAATGAGGAAAAGCCTCACGAAGCAAATTTGCTTATGCTTGACTGTAGTAAAGCAAAAGAGTTTTTAGGTTGGCAGCAGGCTTTAAATTTTGAAGAAACTATAGATATGACTGTTTCTTGGTATAAAAATTACGATAATAGCAATATGTATGAATTTTGCATAGAGCAAATAGAGGAGTATATCAAGAAACAGAAAGCTTTTGCTTAGAATGTGAGGATGTATATTTATGGAAGAAGAAAAATTAAGACAAGAGATATTAGATAGGGTTAAGGAGTTATACAAAGTTAGAAAACAAAAAGAGAAGTTTATCCCAGGAGAAACAAAAGTAAACTATGCAGGGCGTGTGTTTGATGAAAAAGAAATGGTAGCTGTGGTTGATACTGCACTTGATTTTTGGCTTACTTTAGGAAGCAAAGGAAAGCAGTTCTGCGAAGATTTTGCTGCTTATTTAGGAGTAAGGCATTGTCTCGTAACTAATTCGGGATCATCATCAAATTTGGCTGCAATTTCTGCACTATGCTCTAAATCAATAAAAAATCCTATGAAACCTGGAGATGAAGTTATTACTACTGCGATGACCTTTCCAACGACACTGAATCCTATAATACAAAATAGATTAATACCAGTATTTGTAGATATAGAAGAAGATACATATAATATAGATGCTTCTAAAATAGAAGAAGCTATAACTGAAAAAACTAGAGCTATTGTTTTTGCACATACCTTAGGAAATCCAGCAGAAATGGACAAAATAATGGCTATTGCTACAAGACATAACTTATATGTTGTTGAGGATACTTGTGATGCCTTAGATTCAAAGTATGATGGAAAACTCTGTGGAACCTTTGGAGATTTTTCTACCTATAGCTTTTATGCTGCACATCATATGACTATGGGCGAAGGTGGGACTGTATGTACAAATTCAACAGAATTATATAGAGCTGCTTTATCCATAAGAGATTGGGGAAGAGCATGCTTCTGTCAAACAGGAGAAGCAAATCCTAAGGGTGCTTGTGGTCACAGATTTGATTTTAAATTTGAAGGTCTTCCTGAAGGCTATGATCACAAGTATGTATATAATAATATAGGATATAATTTAAAGCCTCTGGATATACAATGTGCAATGGGAATAGAACAGCTTAAAAAGCTTCCGAAGTTTACGGAAAGAAGAAAGCATAATTTTAAAGTACTTTATGATTGCTTTAAAAATTATGAAGATAAATTTATTTTACCAAGATCTCTTCCAAAGGCAGATCCATCGTGGTTCGCCATACCAATAACAGTAAGAGAAGATGCAGGTTTTAGCAAAAAAGATTTTGTTACTTTTCTTGAGGATAGAAAAATAGAAACTAGAATGTTGTTTGCAGGTAATATATTAAAACAGCCTGGTTATAAAGATATAGAATACAGAATATCAGGTTCTATAAAAAATACTGATCAAGTACTTGAAAGAACTTTTTTCTTAGGAGTTTATCCTGGAATGACAGATGCAAAACTTGAATACATACAAAATGTCATACATGAGTTCTTTGCATAATACTAAAATGTAAAGGTGGAGATAAGTATGATATCTTTATGTATGATAGTAAGAAATGAAGAGCAGAATTTAGAAAACTGCTTAAAGAATATTAAAAATAAAATAGATGAAATAGTAATAGTTGATACAGGCTCTACAGATAAAACTATAGAAATTGCAAAAAAGTATACTGATAAAGTCTTTAAATTTAAATGGTGTGATGATTTTGCAGCAGCAAGGAATTATTCTGTAGAAAGAGCAAAAAATGATTGGATTTTAGTATTAGATGCAGATGAAGCAGTTGATTTTTTTAACAAAGAAGCTTTAGATAAATTTATAAATTTAAATGGGAAGCAGTTAGGTAGAATAAAGATCATAAATACTCTTGAAGATGCAGGTGGTAAAAAGCAGCTTACGGAGAGAGTAAGCAGAATTTTTAATAAGAAGTATTTTAAGTACTATGGTATGATACATGAGCAAATAGTTCCTATAAATGAAGTGAATTACAAAATTTCAGATGTTGATATAATAGTAAATCATATAGGATATGAGAAAGATGTTGTTAATAGCAAAGGTAAAATTGCAAGAAATAAAGAATTGCTGCAAAAAGCTATTTTAGAAAATCCAAGAGACAGTTACTTATACTATCAGTTAGGTAAGACTTTTTTTATGGCAAAGGATTATGAAAAGGCGGAGATGAACTTTGAAAATGCATTGAAGCTTGGGGTAAATGAAAAATATGAATATGCAGAAGATTTAATTGAAAGCTATGGATATACTTTAATTAATTTAAAAAAGTATAAGGAAGCTTTAGCCTTGGAAAAATATGAAGCTGCATATAAAAACATTGCTGATTTTAATTTTGTTATGGCACTTATTTATATGAATAATGCAAACTTTAAAGAAGCTGTAATGAAATTTGAACACTGTAAAACTAGTACGGAATGCAAAATTGAAGGTACAAATTCTTATTTAGCTGATTATAATATTGGTGTAATATACGAATGTCTTGGTTTTGCTGATGAAGCGGTAAAGCATTATAAGGCATGCAAAAATTATTCATTAGCATTGAATAGATTAAAATTGCTACATAAACTATAAAATTCATGATATACTTGATAATAAGTAATTAGTATTTATGAAAATTAAAGCTAATAAAAAACAATTCTTAAGCTGAGAATTGTTTTTTATTAATTTTAAGATTTTCTATGCCTGCGTAAGTAAATATTTATAGTTTGGCTTTAAGGAGAGAGATAAATTTGAAGTGTAAAGTATCTGTAATTGTTCCAGTTTATAATGCAGAGAAGTATTTAGAAGAAATGGTAGCTTCATTAGCTGCACAAACCTTAAAAGAAATAGAGTTGATTTTTGTTGATGATTGTTCTACTGATAATAGCTTAGAAATACTATATAAGTTTGAAAGAGAAAATTCAGATAGAGTAATTATTATTAAATTAGATAAAAATGAGGGCCCTGGAGGAGCAAGAAATATTGGTCTTGAATATGCATCAGGAGAATACATATCATTTGCTGATAGTGATGATTATGTTAAACCAGAAATGTATGAGTGTATGTACAAGAAAGCAGTGGAAGCTGATTATGATATGGTGGAATGTGGATATTTCAGTGAACGTAAAAATAGGAACATGATGCTTTGGAATAAAAGTATGGAAGGAGAGGTATCCTTTGATAATAGAGTTAGAATGTTTATAACATGCGGCTTTTTGGTTACCAAATTATATAAAAGAAGCACTATTATTGCTTCTCAAATTAAGTTTGTTCCTAAAATGAAGCTTGAAGATGTTGATTTTTTAAATAGATTATATTGTAGAATACAGAAAGTTGGAATAGTAGATAAAACACTATATTATTATCGTAATAATTCAGAGTCATTTTCTAATAAAAAAAATAAATCGAGTTATTTTGATATAAATAATACCTTTTGCAGAGAATATTTAAATAATATGAAAAAAGAAAGACTCTACAACATTTTAAGACCTGTTATTGAGTATGTAGTTATGGAAATATGGTTTGATACATTTAAGACATATGTAACTCAAAATCCTAAAATCGATGCAAATTCATTGAAACTAATAGACATGGAAATTAAACAGTATATTTTGGATTATGGACAAAATATTTTTTTTGTGGAGCAAGCAAAACACGATATTGTAAAAGAGGCTTTTTTATTAAATTGCTATGATACTAGAAAAGCAATTGTAATGCTAAAAAAGATTTAGATTTGCTGTGAAAGCTTTGAGTCTTTAATAATGAATATCAAGGTTAAACTTAATTTTAAGGTTCAAAGCTAAAGTGAAGTGAGGTATATACGATAATTTAAATAATAATTATTTTTTTGGAGTTGATTAAAATGATAGTAGGCCACAACATGGCATCTTTTAATATTTTTACAAAGTATAAGTCTGCCCTTGCTGCGCAAACAAAAGCAATGGCACATATATCATCTGGATTAAGGGTTAATGATGCAGGAGATGATCCTTATGCATTGGCAAGGAATGAAAATTTTAATATGCAGATTAGGAGTCTTCAGAGAGCTAATTCAAATTCTCAGGATGCTGTAAGTCTCATTCAAACTGTAGATAGTGCTTTGGATGGAATTACTTCAATACTTCAAAGAATTAAAGATTTAGCAGTTCAAAATTCTAATGGAACATATAATGTTGAAGATAGAGATGCTTCTCAATTAGAAGTGAGTAATCTCATAAATGAAGTTGATCATTTAGCTAAAAGTACTAATATGAATGATGTAAACTTGTTAACTAATCCAAGCGGAAGTTTTAAATGTATGGTTGGGGGCAATGTAGGAGAAAATATTGATATACCAACCTTTGATTTTCAGGCAGCTAGCATTAAGGATAAAGATGGAACTCCCTTGACTAGTGTAGATGTTACTACGCAAGATGGATGTAAAAAAGCTATGAATCTGGTAGATTCGGCATTGGATACTGTTGATAAAGCAAGAGGTACATATGGTGCTTTGCAAAATAGGTTAAATTCAACTATTTCAAATGTATCGGATATAAGTAGTGAAACTGAAGCTGGTGATAGCCAAATAATGGACGTAGATATAGCTTCTGAGATGATTGAGTACTCTAAAAATAGCATTATAGTTCAGGCAGGAACAGCAATGATGGCTCAGACAAATAAATTTCCACAACAGGTATTACAGATATTGCAAAATGTTAGATAATTTAAATTACTTGTGGTAAAATGAATAAAGATTTTAAGAATCTAAGTGAAGGAATAGTGTTAAAACAACTATTTTTTCACTTTTTTTACTAGGAGAAAGCATATAAATGATAAGATTAATTGTATTTGACTTGGATGATACATTGTACAATGAGTTTGAATTTGTGAAAAATGGATTTAAAGAAGTAGCAAAATACTTATCCAATAAATATGCAATTCATATTGATGAATTATATAAGAAAATGAGAGAACTTTTAAATAAATATGGTAGGGGGACAATTTTTGATAGGTTATGTGAAGAATATAGCTTCAATGAAGAAATAATGAATTTAGTTGAAATATATAGAAGTGCAGAAGGTAAACTTAAATTGTATGATGATAGTTATGAAGTCTTAAAAAAGTTGCAGTATAATTATAATTTGGGAATAATAACTGACGGAAAGTCATCAGTTCAGTGGAACAAAATAAAATCTTTAGATATAGAGAACTACTTTGACAAAATAATTGTAACAGATGATTTTGGTAGAGAGTATTGGAAACCACATGAATATTCATATAAAAAAATGTTGGAATATTTTAATTGTAAACCGCATGAAGCTGTATACATAGGTGATAATCCAGCTAAAGATTTTATCGGAGCAAGAAAGGTTGGGTTTTATACTGTAAGAATTATAAGAGAATGTGGTGACAACATGAAATTAAAGGAAGAGAAAGGTTATGAAGCTGATTTTACAATAAACAACCTAAACGAATTGATAAATATAATAAAAAATATTTAGAGGTGATTATTATAAAAGTTACGTGTATTGTTCAGGCAAGAATGGGCTCTGAAAGATTGCCTGGTAAGGTTCTAAAACCTATTCTTGGGAAACCCATGATTGTTAATGTACTAGATAGATTGAAAAAATCAAAATATATAGATGATATAATCTTAGCTACATCAATATCTGAAAAAGAAGAGGAACTCGTTAACACATGCAAGCAGTATGGATATAAGGTTTTTAGAGGTTCTGAAGGTGATGTGCTTGAAAGGTACAAAGAAGCAGCAGAAATATATAATAAAGATGAATATGGTATAATAATAAGGATTACAGGCGACTGCCCTTTGATTGATGCTGTTATAGTAGACAACGTAGTAACAAGTTTTATATGTAATAATTATGACTATATAAGGCTTGATGTTCCAGAAACTTTTATAAGGGGTTTTGATGTTGAAGTGTTTTCTAAAGTTGCACTTAATGAGGTTTACTGTGACGTTCATGAAAATTGCAAAGGCTTTTCTGAAGAAGAGACAAATATGTATAAGGAACATGTAACACTCTATATGTATAAGCATCCAGAAAAGTTTAAAATAGGCTATGTTAAGGGAAATGAGTTTTATAAAAAAAATTACAGATTATGTGTAGATACCGAAGATGATTTTAAACTAATTAGTAAAATATATAATAATTTTAAAGATGAGTTTGTATCATCAAAAGCTGTAATTAAATTTTTAGATAATAATAAGGAAATTGCTTCAATTAATTCTGAGGTGAAGCAAAAAGAGGTTTAAGCGAAATGAGGAGATAGCATGAATATACTTTTAACTGCTATAGGAAAGAGAGTACAGCTTATTAATTGGCTTAAAAATAGCTGCAAAGTTATTGGAACTGATATTTCAGAAATGGCACCTGCAGTTTATTTTGTAGATAAATTTTATAAAGTAAAGAAATTTCAAGAAGAAGGCTATATAAATCAAATTTTAAGCATATGTAAAAAGGAAAAAATAGATTTTCTTGTTCCTCTTTATGAAAAAGAATTTTTGATGCTTTGTGACTATAGAAAATATTTTGAGGACAATGGAACAAAATTAATTTTAAGTGACAAAAGCATCATTGAGGTTTGTAATGATAAATGGAAAACGTATGAATTCTTTAAAAAAAATAATATACAGTGTCCCAATACATATTTAAAAAGCAGTATACCTTATGATGTGAAATTTCCACTTATAATAAAGCCTTTTAATGGTATGGGAAGTCAAGGCGTATTTAAGATAAGAAATTCAAAAGAGCTTAACTTTTTTTTAGAATATATAGAAAGGCCAATAGTACAGGAGTTCATAGAAGGTACAGAATTTACAGTAGATGTGCTTTGCGATTTAAAGGGCAATGTTGTTTTTAAAGTTCCAAGAGAAAGGTTAGAAGTTAGAGCAGGCGAGGTTTCTAAAACTAGAACTGTTAAAAATAAAAAAATAGTAGCAAAAGTAAGTGAACTTTGTGAAAAGCTTAAAAGAATAGATAAAGGCGAAAAGCTTATTGGACCTTTGACTGTGCAGTGTATAATGGACGAAAAGGGCGATGTGTATTTTATAGAAATAAATCCTCGATTTGGGGGAGGAGTTCCTCTAACTTTTAAGGCTGGTGGTGACTATGGATTATATTTTAACAAAATGAATAAGGGAGAAGACATAAAACCACTTAAAAATTTTAAGGAAATTACGATGATTAGATATGACAAGGCAATATATTTAGGAGGTTCAAATGAATAAAATTGTAGATATAAATGGTATAAAAGTTGGTTGCAATCAAAAAACATTTATAATAGCTGAAATGTCTGCAAATCATAATCAGAACTTTGACAGGGCAGTGAAAATAATTAAGGCTGCTAAAAAGGCAGGAGCAGATGCTATAAAGCTTCAAACATATACTCCAGATACAATAACGCTGGATTCAGACAATGAATATTTTCAAATAAAGCAAGGTACAATATGGGATGGGACAACATTACATAAGCTTTATGAAACGGCTTATACTCCATGGGATTGGCAGCCAAAGCTAAAAAAGATAGCAGAGGATGAAGGATTAATTTGTTTTTCATCGCCTTTTGATAATAGTGCTGTAGATTTTTTAGAGGAAATGGATGTCCCAGCGTATAAAATAGCTTCCTTTGAGCTTACAGACATACCTTTTGTTGAGTATGTTGCATCAAAAGGAAAGCCTGTTATAATGTCAACTGGAATTGCTGAGATAGGAGAAATTTATGAAGCACTTGAAGCTTGCAGAAGAATGAATAATGATAATGTCATTTTGTTAAAATGCAGCAGCTCATATCCGA
This sequence comes from Clostridium neuense, assembly GCF_045310695.1. NCBI lineage: Bacteria > Bacillati > Bacillota > Clostridia > Eubacteriales > Clostridiaceae > Clostridium > Clostridium neuense. The sequence goes on along the minus strand of NZ_JBJIAA010000011.1, from coordinate 170,541 downwards.
CGCCTTTAGGAGATATTAACCTTAAAACGATTTCTAATATGAAAGATACCTTTAATTGCAGTGTGGGACTTTCAGATCATACAATGGGATATTCTGTTTCTGCGGCTGCAGTAGCCCTTGGAGCATCAGTTATAGAGAAGCATTTTACACTAAGCAGGAGTGATGGTGGGCCTGATTCTGCTTTTTCTATGGAACCTTCCGAATTCGCAGCAATGGTTAAAAGTATAAGGGAAATTGAAAAGGCGCTTGGAACTGTAACCTATGAGCTTACAGAAAAACAAAAAAATAGCAGACAGCATTCAAGATCCTTGTTTGTGGTAAAGGATATAAAAAAAGGTGAGGAATTTACAAATGAAAATGTTAAGAGCATACGACCAGCCTTTGGTCTTAAAACAAAATATATTAATGATGTTATTGGCAAGAAGGCAAGAACTAATATAGAAAAGGGAACTCCGTTGGATTGGGGATTAGTAGAATAATTGAAGGTTTAAGGGGAGATAATATTGAGAATTTTAGTTAGAGCTGATGGTGGAAATAGTATAGGCATGGGGCATATTATGCGAACGCTTACCCTTGCTAAAGAATTAAGAAAGTATTTTGATGTAGAATATGTATGTAGAGAGGGAAACGAATATTCTGAAGGTATACATAAGGTTCAAATTTTAGGTTTTAAAGTTAATATTTTAAAGGAAAATAACTTCTTGGACAATTTGATAAAGCTAAAGGGCGATATACTTTTAACGGATAGTTATGATGTAGATGAAGAATATTTTTTAAAAACTAAGAAGAAATTTAATAAAACTATATATATAGATGATATGGGATTATATTCTTTTAAAAATGTTGATATGCTTATAAATCAAAATATAAATGCTGATGATTTAAGCTACGATTTGACTTCTGAAACAAGATGTCTTTTAGGTTGTCAGTATACTATACTTAGGGATCAATTTATGAATTTGAAACCCAAATTTATAAAAAGAAAAATCAAAGATATAATGATTACTTGTGGTGGGGCAGATCCTTTTTTATTAACGCTTAAAATACTTTATTATGTGAAGGATGCAAAATATAGATTTCATGTTGCTATAGGCCCAGCTTTTAATGAAGACTATGTTAGTAAATTAAGAAGCTATGAAAGTTTTAATAACATGTTTTTTTACTACAATGCTGATATGAAAGCGGTAATGGAAAAATGTGATATGTGTATATCTACAGCAGGGACAACATTATATGAATTATGTGCAGTTGGAATTCCAGCACTTTCTATAGTAGTTGCGGAAAATCAAAGTAAGGTTTCAGATAAATTTAATTCACTTAAAATTATAAAAAGCCTTGGCTGGCACGATGATATAAACAAGGAGAAAATTTTAGAGGAAATAAGTCTATTGAATAAAAATTACAGTATGAGAAAAGAAATTTCACAGAAATCTAGCAGGCTTGTAGATGGAAAAGGAACTTTGAGGATAGTTGAAAAGATTTTGGATATGGTATAAATTAATTATTAAGGCATAATTAATTAAGACGATAATTAACTATAATACATATAATTGGAGGTGTTTTATTATGGATATAGCACTTTTATCAGCAGTTAGTAGTAATTATAGAGTTAATACTGCAGCAAGCATTGATGTGATGAAACTTGCATTAGATTCTTCTAATACAAATGGCGCTAACACTGTTGCTCTTTTAGATTCTGCAGCACCAGTAGCGTCTGATCCTAATTTAGGACAAAATATTGATGTAAGAGTTTAATAGATTAATTAAAATAGAAAGGTTTTTAAATCCTTTCTATTTTAATTTTATATAAATGATATTTTAGAAAATTCCAGCAGGTTTGTATATGGAAAATAAACTTTAAGGATAACTAAAAAAATCTTGAATATGGTGCAAATAAGTGTCAATATTTTTGAAAAAACCTCAAGGAGGAAAATTGTGAAAATATGCATTATAGCTACTGAAAACTATTTATATGATACTAGGATGTATTGGAAGGAAGCTATGTCCTTAAGAAATAAAGGATATAATGTAACTTGTATAGTAATGAGTGAAGATGGGGTAGAAGAACAAGGAGTTACAGATGAAGGCATAAAATATTTTAAGTTTATAAATAAAATTCAACCATATGTATGTAAGATGTTTTCTGATATATATAGTAAGTATACATTTACTAAAAATACTTTTAAAACAATATTAGAGTTTGCTTTAAGTGAAAAATATAATGTGTATCATTTAAATGGATTATATTCTTTATTTATGGTTAATGCAATTAAAAAGCATACAAATTCTAAAATAATATATGAGAGTAGAGAATTTTATCCTGATGCAATAAGAGATTATAATATAACATGTGGATTTAAAAGTATTGAAAAAAACGTATATTCTTATTATATGGATTTATGGGAAGTTTATAATGCAGGAAAGTGTGATTGTATAATAACAACAGATAAATTTATAAATGATAGATTTAAGTTAAAGTGTTCTAATAAGAATATTCATATAGTTTACAATTTTACTGATATAAAGCCAATAGATAAAGTTAATTGGAGTGAAAAAGTTTATGATATGATTTATTGTGGTGGAGTAACTAAAGTAAGAGGAATAATGCAACTTTTGCAATGTGTAAATATTGGAAGAAAGTATAAGAAAAATATAAAACTTTTAATTATAGGACCAACCGAACCTAGTTTAAAATGTGAGATGAATGCTTTTATAAATGATAATAATTTACAGAATAATGTGGAAGTACTAGGTAGGATAGATTTTAAAGAAGTGACTAAATACTTAGAGAAAAGCAAAATAGGGATGGTTACACTTTTACCAATTCCTAAATATAAAAAAAATGTTCCAATGAAGCAATTTGAATATATGGCTTATGGATTACCAATTGTAGGAAGCAAATTGCCACCTATTGAGGAGTTTACCGGAAAAAGTGAAGTAGGTATATTAGTTAATCCTTTGAATCCAGAAGAAATTTGGGAGGCTGTTTATACGATATTAAATGATAATGATATATATAAAAGATTTAGTGACAATGGAATAGATGCTGTAAGCAGAAAATTTAACTGGGATATTTCTGAGAAAGAGTTAATTGACATATATAATAAACTGCTATAAATTTTTATAGGAGGTATTTAATTGAAAAATATACTAATTATAAGGTCTGCAAACATGAATGTGATTGATAAACTAGTAAATTATATAATAAGTAAAAATGAAAAAGAAAAAATTATATTGCTTGATTCAAAAAAGTTCACTAGCTTCATTTAGTGGTAAATATAATTTTATAGAATGTATAGAAAACGATGATGGCTTTTTTAATTATAAAAAATTTAAAAATAACAAAAAATTATTAGAAAGAATAGTTAATATTTATTTTGATGAAATATATTTGCCGTCATCTACAGCAGATTTTAATGGTTTTGAAGACATACTTATGATAATATCAAAGATAAATGCTAATAGAAATATATTTTTTAGTTGTTGTGGTGAAACTTATTATAAAAAGATAAATTTTTATTTGTTGAATTTAGACAAATATTTTGGTGAAATCATATATTGTACTAGGTTGCTTCTTGATTTTATGCTTATTACTATAATATATGTTTTGAAATATATTTACTATTTTATTAAAAACAATACAAAGAACTTTTTTAGAAAAATGAATTTTTAATTAATATGTTTAATTTTACATAGGAAATAGTAATATTTAAATTATGCTTTATGATAATGGAGATTATATATGTTTACAGAAAAAATAATAATATTTGGAGCATCACGCTTAGGAGAAATCGCTTATAATGTTCTTAAAGATAAATATAAAATTTGCTGTTTTAGTGATAATAACTCAAATAAAGTAGGAACAAAGTTCTGCAATATTGAAGTTATTAATCCAAATGAATTGTCTAATTATTCAAATTTTAAAATTATAATTGCAAGTATGTATTATGGAGAAATATCAATGCAATTAAAAAAATATGGTGTTAATGATATTTATATTTTCTTTTACATTGATCCAAGTGATACAACATATAAAAAGACTTATTGTATAGAGAAAATGTGTGATTTAAATAATTATAAAAGTATTATAATAGATAAAGAATTTAAAAAAAAATACCAAAATAATTTTAGCCTTATATATGGTGAAAATAGTAGTTCTATAAAAGACAATATGAGTAAGGAAAAGAAAGTACTAATATTTGCATATATATTTCCACCTATTGGTGGTTCGGGAGTTCAAAGGACTTTAAAATTTGTAAAATATTTAAATAAATATGGTTGGAAACCTATAGTAGTTACTTGTGGAAAGAATTTTTTTCAAGATGGTGAGGATAAGACACTATTAGATGAGATACCTAAAGATACACAAATAATTAGAATTGATGATGAATATTTTAATTCTGAAAGGTTAAGTAAGAAACAGATTCAGCAAATTATAAATTTATTATACGGTTTAGTAGATGATAATGGATTGATGAGTAAATTTGTAAACTACATTAAAAATGTAAATAGGAAAGAAGTACTAACACCAGATGCTTGTATATCATGGGTAAATTCTGTAATGCAGAGAATAGAAAGTATTATTGATTTTAATGATATTGATATAATATATACAACATCTGCACCATGCTCTGTACATATAGCTGGTTATTACCTAAAGAAAAAATATAGCAATATACCTTGGGTGGCAGATTTTAGAGATGAATGGACATATAATCCATATTTGGATATGAATGAAAGCGATATGAAATTTAAGCTTGAAAGAGAACTAGAAAAGAATATAGTTAATACTGCTGACAAGATAGTTGCAGTTACACCAATGGCGGTAGAAAATTATATTAAGAATTTTAATATATGTAAAAGCAAGATTACTAATATTACTAATGGATTTGATGAAGAAGATTTCTATTTTATGATAAATAAAATAGAACGTAATTATAAATTTACTGTGATTTCAAATGGAACTTTTTATTTAAAGAGAGCGCCATATTCATTTATTAGAGCTGTTAATGAATTGATACAAGAGTGTAAAATAAAAAAAGAAGAATTACATATAGAGTTTGTTGGAAAAATGCAAAATGAAATTCAAGTTAAAATTGAAGAACTGGACATATATAACTTAATAAAAATAAAATCTTACATTCCCCATATAGAAAGTTTAATTAACGCAAGTAAGGCAGATTTGCTTTTGTTAGTTGTTGGAAATGATGAAAAAGTTAAAAGAGTATATCCTGGAAAAATATTTGAGTATTTAAGATTGAAAAAGGATATATTAGCGTTATCTCCACGAGGCAGTGTAGTTGAAGGTTTATTAAATGAAACAAAATGTGGCAAGAACTTTGAATATGATGATGTACAAGGTGTTAAAGAATATATATTAGACTGCTATAATTTATGGAAACAAAATAAAAAATACAATGAGTTTGATGATAGGAAAATTAAAATATATGATAGAGTAATTTTAACAGGAGAGTTAGTAAAAGTATTTGAAGAATTATTACGTAAGTAGCGTAATAAATAAAATAAGAATTTTATGGAGTGATTTGCTTGAATAATGTTGAGCTATCTGTATTAATGTGTACATATAATTCAGAAAAGTATATATCAGAAACCATTGAAAGCATATTAAATCAAACTTTTAGTGATTTTGAATTTATAATTGTTGATGATGGGTCAACTGATGATACAGAAGCAATTATAAAGAAATTTAAAGATTCAAGAATAAAATATTATAAGCTTCCGGAAAACCTAGGTATAGGTAAAGCATCAAATTATGGACTTGAAAAGGTTAAAGGAAAATATATTGCAAGAGCTGATTCTGATGATATATATTATAAAAACAGATTTGAAAAACAGAAAAAATTTTTGGATAAAAATATAGATTTTTATGTTGTTGGATCATTAAGTGAGTATTTTTGCAGTAACGAAGACAATGAAAGATATAAGTATTGCAAGAACTATATAGAAAAACAAAATAATAGCATATTGACTGAAAAAGATATGCATGAAAAACTATATTGGTACTGCTGCTTGATTAACTCTTCTATAATGGCTAGAACAGAAGTTATAAAAAAATTTGGATATGGTGACTTTAGAATAGGTGAAGATTATAAATTATTTTATGAACTTAATAAAAGAGGGTATAAAATAACTAATATTAATGAGATTTTGTGTAAAATACGTGTAAGTGATAAATCTGTATGCTCTACTAATACATTGGAAGTATATAGAGTACTTTATGAAATAAAAAAAGAAGAAATTAAGAATTTATTTAAATCTGATAATCGTAAGGTATACATATGGGGAGCTGGAGGATTGGGAAAAAATTTATACAATATATTTAAACAAGATGGATTTGAAATTAGTGGATTTGTTGATGGGTCAGAACAAAAGTGGAATACAGAGATTTTTAATATGACAGTAAAATCTCCATACAAAGTTATAAGTAGCAGCAAAAATATTAAGGTTATTGTTGCCTCAGAACCTGGAAGGTTTAGTATAGCAAAATACTTGAAAGGCATGAAATACAATAATTTGATTGACTATTTAGTGTTTTAAACGTTAAAGTAGAGAGGATATACTTACTATGGTGTATAGTAGCAAAAAAATAATAATTTTTGGAGCTTCCAAAGCTGGTGAAAGGGCATACAAAATATTAAGAAGTTTTAATTTTAAGATAGTATTTTTTATGGATAATGATGATAGAAAATTTGAGACTTTTTTGTGTGGTATAAAAATCAAGTCTCACAGTATTTTAAGTAAGATTGATGTAGATGAATATTTAATAGTAATTGCAAGTATGTTTTATGATGAAATATCTAATCAACTGGATAGTTACAATCTAGTAAAAGAAAAAAATTATATTGAAATAAATAAGTTAATTAAATATGTTTTGGAAGACAATATGTTAAGCATTAGTAAAAGATTAAAAAGCATAGATTATGAAAAAAAACAGACAGAAACTATATTGATTACATTACCGCGAGGACTTATACTTGGAGGTATAGAAAAATGGTCAATTACAGTAAATGAAGGATTAAAAAGTTTTAATAAAAATTCGCATTTAGTTAATTTAAAGCCAGGTATAGTCTCAGAAATTAAAGGAGTTTATGCTAATAATGAAATTATAGATTTGAATTTTGAGGAAAGTGATTATATTTGTAATTTAGTGCGGGCATGTAATGAGATTGTAAAATACTTACCGTGTACAATTATAAATAATGATTCTTTCGAAATTTTACAAATATCATATATATTGAAAAACATATATCCTGATTCTATAAAAATAATATCAATTTTACATGGGGATATACCTATAGTATATTATCAGAATATTATGTACAGCAAAATAATTAGTAAGTTTTTATGTGTAAGTAAGGAAATAGAGAAAAATTTAATAAAATACTTACCTGAGAGAAAAAACGATATAGTTAGCAGAGTGTCTCCTATAGAATTTAGTGGTGCAAGAAAAAATTATACTTGTGCAGGAGAACCTATTAAAGTTGGATTTGCTGGTAGGCTAGTTAAAGAACAAAAAAGATGTGATTATTTAGTAAAGCTAATTGGAAAATTGGAATCTACAAAAGTAAAGTATGAAATTCATATAGCAGGTAGTGGACCATATTATGATGTAATCAATAAATTTATTATAAATGAAAATTTAAAAGATAAAATTAAGCTATATGGATTAATTCCCTATGATAAGATGAATAATTTTTGGAGCAAACTTGATGTATATTTAAATCTTTCAGATTATGAAGGCACAAGTCTTTCTATGTTAGAAGCTATGGGAAATGGATTGGTCCCGATTGTTACGGATGTTAGTGGAGTAGAACTATTTATAAAAAACAAAATGAATGGATTTATTATAAATAAAGGAGATATAGAATCAGCAGAAAAAATAATTTCATATTTATATGAGAATAGAAATTTCTTGGATATATATGGATCTATTAACAAAGAAATAATAACAGAGCAGTGCTCTGTAAATAATTATGTAAAATATTTATTAGAATTATAGTTTAAGGAATGATAAAATGAAAATTTCAGTTATAATACCATGTTATAATTGTGAGAAGTTTATTGAGGAAACGGTTGAGAGTGTATTGCAGCAAAGCATTTTGCCAATTGAAATAATATTAGTTAATGACAATAGTTTGGATGGTACGCTAAAAATTTTATATAAATTGAGCAAAAAAAATAATAGAGTAAAAATATTTGATTTTAAGGCTAACATGGGGGTTTCATTTTGTAGAAATTATGCTGTCAGTCAGTCGAATGGTGATTATATTATGTTTTTAGATTCAGATGATTTAGCACTGCCGAATTTAATTGAAGAGTCTCAGAAAAAGCTTAATAAGTTAAATTATGAATTTAATGATGAATATATGATGTCATATTGTAGTTATATTCAAATAGATGAAGGTGGCAATATAATAAGTGAAGAGATGAGAGGGATCCAAGCTGAGCCTCAAGAAATTTTAGGATATGAATTTTTAAGAAATTATATATCAACTAGTGGTGTTATTTTAAAAAAAGAAGCCTTTTATAAAGCATGCAAGTTTAATGAAAAATTAACTTATGCTGAAGACTGGGACTTATGGCTTAGAGTAGCTCAAATAGGGGGTTTTTGTTATATCGATAAACCGCTAATTAAAGTTAGAAGGAGAAATAATAGTTTGTCTTCTAATTTAAAAAATATGCAAATAGGTGAAAGTACAATTTTAAAACAGTATAATATTGATTTTATAGAAAATGCTATTAATAAAAGAAAGCTTCCTAAGTATATTAATGTGTGTGATTTTGTTTCTATGATGTTTAGGCTTGGAAATTACGATGAAGGCTTTAAACGGTTAGAGGAACTTAGTGGAAATTATGAGTATTATAATATATATTTTTTATTAGGATTATATTACATAAAAAATAGGCAGATAGATTTAGCATTAGATAATTTTTTTAAAACCATAGAATTAAAAGAACATAATGGGGCAGCTTTAAATAATATTGGAGCTTTATATATACTCAAAAAAAATTTTAAAGATGGTATAAAATTTTTAGATAGGGCATTATTATATTTTCCTAACTATATGGATGCAAATTATAATTTGAGTTTGTTGAATAGTAAAAAGGACAATATAAATTTTGAAGATGTTAAATTTACCTGGAGAGAATTAAGGGAAAGTTTAGTAAGATATTCTTGAAAATATTTTAATGTTTTTAATCCTAAGAATGAGGTGATAGAATTTTGGCATACTATACTGATAAAAAAATCCTAGTAATAGGAGGTACAGGAACTATAGGAAAAGGTCTTATAAAAGAGCTTGTAAAACAAAATCCTAAAGTTATAAGAATTTTAAGTAGAGATGAATACAAGCAGTTCGTAATGCAAAATGAAATAAAAGATAAAAGTAAATTTAGATTCCTAATTGGAGATGTTAGGGATTATGAAAGAGTTGAAAGGGCAGCTAATGATGTAGATGTGATTTTTAACCTTGCTGCAATGAAACATGTGCCTGCTTGTGAATATAATCCGGATGAAGCTATAAAAACAAACATAATAGGTATGGAAAATGTAATTAAAGCTGCGATATATCATAATGTAGAAAATGTAGTATTTACTAGCACGGATAAGGCAATAAATCCTTCCAATTCATATGGAGCTACGAAACTTTTAGCGGAAAAACTTGTACAAGCGGCAAATTACAGTAAAGGGGCTGTTAAAACTAGGTTTGTTGTTGTTAGGTTTGGAAATGTCATGGGTTCTAGAGGGTCCGTAATACCACTTTTTAAAAAGCAAATTAAAGAAAATAAAAAAATAACAGTAACTGATCCGCAAATGACAAGATTTATGATGACCTTGAATGAGGCTGTTACGCTTATTATGAGTGCAGGAGAAAAGGCTATTGGCGGAGAGGTTTTTGTACTAAAAATGCCTGTTATAAGGCTTTATGATCTTGCACAGGTTATAATTGAAGAAACTGCTAAGAAGTTAAATATAGAAAAAGAAGAAATAGACATTGAAATTATAGGCTTGAGAGCAGGAGAAAGAAAATATGAAGAACTTATGACTAAAGAAGAGTCAGAATTTGCATTTGATCTTGGAAATATGTATGCAGTTTTGCCAACTTATTGTGGAAATGTAGAAGGTTATTACAGTGAATTTAAGAATGCTGAGATAGGAAGCTATAATTCAAATAGTATTAAGCCAATTGGCAAAGAAGAAATCAGGAGAATTTTAAAGGAAAATTGGCTTCTGTAAATAGATAAAACTATGGAGGTTATATTGTGAGGGAAATCTACAATAAAAATTTAAAGCTTTTGGAAGCTATAGATGAAGTTTTGTATAATGAAATAATAAATTCAAATAATAAAAGTGCTTATCTTGAAAGGAGTTTAAGTGGAAAGCTTAATATAGTAAAAAAGCATAAAGGGAAAAAATATAGAATTTATAGTAGGGTAGATCCGATGGAGATGGCGGAATACATAAGTAATAATGCTTTTAGCGAAGATGCTGATATCATATTCATTTTTGGTCTTGGCTTATGTTACGAACTGAAAAAGATGATAGAAAAGGACAAGGAAAGAATCTACATAATTATTGAACCTGATGAAGATATATTTAAAGTAATGCTCGAAAATGTCGATATTGGGTTTATGATTAATAGTCCTTATGATATAGGACTTTACGTAGGAAAAGATTTAGGACGAATAATGGGTATATTTGAAAATGCAATAAAGGAATTAAAGAGCCTTAAAATAAAATTTGTAATTTTGCCTGCATATAAAGCTATATATTATTCTCTTTATAAAAAAATAATGGAAGGATTAAGGAGAAAATTAAGTAGATATATTTTTAATATTAATTCAATTAATTCAAGTGATAAAACTTGGTATAGAAATTATATAAAAAATATATTTTATATAAAGGATACTTGTCCTGTCAAAGTTTTGAATGAAGAATTTGAAGGTGTACCTGCAGTAATTTGTGCTGCGGGACCTTCCATGTCTTATCACATAAAAAAGTTAAAAGAAATTAAGGATAATGTTTTAATAGCTTCAGTTGGAACTGGAATAACGGTTTTGGAATCTAATGGGATAAAGGCGCATATAGCGGGAGCAATGGATGGTAATGAATCAGAAGGTAAGCTTTTTGAGAAGCTTGTGCTAAATAAGGATGTGAATTTATTTTATTCACTCCAGGTTGATAATAAAGTACTAGAGTATACAGGAAAACATAAATTTCTTATGAATCAGACTAATATGGATTCATATGTAAGTAAATGTTTTAAATGGGATACTTATAGTAAATTTAGTGGAACCTCTATTGCTAATGTTATGGCGGAAAATTTAGCTAAATTAGGCTGTAATCCTATTATTTTTTTAGGGCAAGATTTATGTTATAGTAGAAATAAGAATTATGCTGAAGGAGCAATTTTTCACTCTGAAATAAGTGATGATCAGTTGAAAAATTCAGCTGATTTTATAAAAGTTAAAAATAATAAAGGTGAAGATGTTTATACTAAGCAAGCATTTATTTCAATGAAAGATGTTATGGAAAGAGTAGTAGCGTTAAATCCAAATACAAAGTTTTTTAATAGTTCTGAGGATGGATTAAACATAAGAGGTGCAGAAAATATAAATTTTGATGATTATTATGATGAAAAGCTTTCAAATTTGCCTAAGAAGAATTTTAGCAATGAAATAAGATACTTGCATAATTATGCCATATGTGAGAATATAAATAATGGATTTATAAACGATTTTTTTAAAGAACTAAAAGAAACATTAAATATTATTATAAGAATATGTGAAAATATGGTGAATTTAATTCAAAGTGATTACGAAGTAGGCGTAAAAAGAATATATATAAAAAATTTTGAGGAGCAACTTAATAAAATAAGTTTTTACACTGAAGTGTTAAAATTTTCTGTAGAAAATATAGAGTTCTTGGCTCCAAAATCTTATCTTGAAAGAAAGCTTAATGTATATTTGTATGTGTTAGATAAATGTCACATAATGTTGAATAATATGCGGGAAGAGGTGGATTTTTGAGTGGAGAGTAATTATTTACGAAAAAAAGTTAAAAATATTGCTTTTGGACTAAATGTTTCATGGGAAATGTTCATAATTTCAGAGTTTGATGAAGCAGCCAACCTTTTAAAAAGTGTTATAGATGAAATAAATGAAATTGCTGACTATTCCATTGAAAATAGGTTGAACGTAAATTTAGATTCAAACAAAATTTCTTATTTGTTAAAAAAAATAAATAATCACCTTGAAAATCATCAATTTGTAGAGGCTGCGGATATTTTAAAATATAAATTACTTAGAAACTTTCAATTAGATCAAAAATCAAACTGAAAATTTTTTGTTAATTAAGGGGGGATTTTACTTTGAATATACTGGTTACAGGCGGTGCTGGATTTATTGGAAGATGGGTTGTTAAAAAACTTGTATATGATGGTCATACTGTAACTGTATTTGATAATCTTTCAAATGGAAGAATTGATAATATACAAGAATTTGCTGAGGTTAAGTTTGTTAAAGGAAATATAAATAACAAGGAAGATTTGGATGGCTTGTTTAAAGAAAAATATGACATAATATATCATCTTGCTGCATCAATAAATGTACAAGATAGTATAGATAATCCAGAAAAGACTTTCCTTAATGATACTGTGGGAACTTTTAACATACTTGAAAGAGCTAAAAAACAGATGTTTGGAAAAAAAGGAAGAATGAATGGAGCAAGTTGGATATTAGGTAGTGATGAAGAAACTTGTCCGTGTAAGGTTGTATTTATGAGTACATGCATGGTTTATGATATATGTGATGATGCTGGAATAAGTGAGATACATCCAGTTAAACCCATATCTCCATATGGAGGCAGCAAAATAGCAGCAGAAAATATGGTGCTTTCGTACTACAATACATATAAATTACCAACGGTTGTTATAAGGCCTTTTAATACATATGGACCTTTTCAAAAGACAGGAGGAGAGGGCGGCGTAATAGCTATATTTATAAAAAATTCAATTTTGGGTGAACCTATAAATATATATGGTACAGGAGAGCAAACAAGGGATTTTTTATATGTAGAGGACTGTGCTGACTTTGTTGTACAGGCCGGATATAATAGTGATGTAAATGGTGAAATAATAAACGCTGGGACAGGAAGAGATATTTCTATAAATGAACTTTCAAAGCTTGTATCAAAAAATAAGGTTCCTATCAATCATATTAAACATATCCATCCACAAAGTGAAATATTAAAATTAAAATGTGATTGTTCAAAGGCAAAAAGAATCATGGGATGGAAACCGAAGTATTCGCTCGAAAGTGGTTTAATCAGAACGGAAAAGTGGATTAAGAATTTGGAATATGAATTAGTATAGCTGTAGTTCGGTAATGTTTGAAAAAAGTGCTAAATTTAATATAATATAATACGATATATATATAGTAGTTTATGTTATATTTTAGCAAATAATAACGCGGAATAAACATTTTGCTGCTTTTAAGAAGGATTTTTGATTTTTTTGTCAAATATATTAAATGGTTAATGGTCAAATAAATATTAATATAAGGAGGTATTGAGTAAATGGATGTAAATAGTATGTCACAAAGTCAACTTACATATGAGCTTTTAAAAAAAGGCCTTGATGCATCGTCTGAAAGACAAAATGTAATATCAAATAATATTTCAAATTTGAATACAGCAGGATATAAGAGATCTTATGTTACTTTTGAGGATAATTTGAAAGAAGCTGGGGATAATCTTGAGATGGTAAGAACTGATCCAAGACATATAAACGATGGTGCAGAATATGGAGATATACAAGTGAAAACAGATAACTCCAGCAGTATGAATGAGGATGGGAATAATGTTGATATTGATACTGAAATGACGAATGAAGCTAAAAATACTTTAAAGTATTATGCACTTACAAGTGAAATTAGCAGAAGAATTAATATGACTAATAGTGTTATTAATAGTAAATAATTAATCAAAATGGGAGGCAATTGAATTATGAGTGCGTTTGATTCATTTAATATAAGTTCAAGTGGTCTTTCAGCAGAAAGACTAAGGATGGATACAATATCATCAAATATAGCAAATATTTCTACAACCAGAACTGAAAATGGTGGACCATATAGAAGAAAGATTGCTGTTTTTCAAGAGAATTTTGATAATGTACTTAATTCTGAAACAGGTAAGTATGAAAAAAAATTATTAGGTGTTAGACCTACTGAAATATCAGAGGATCAATCTCCATTTGAAGAAAAATATGATCCTGGCAATCCAGACGCAGATGCAAATGGATATGTAAAAATGCCAAATGTTAATATATTAACAGAAATGGCAGATATGATGGCTTCTACAAGGGCTTATGAGGCTAATGTAACTGCTATAAATGATGAAAAGGGTATGTTTACAAAAGCTTTAGAAATTGGTAAATAAGGAGAAATAATTTATGAGAGTAGATGAATTTATACCAGACAATGTAAAAACTGCATTTCAAATTGGGCGAAATAATCAAGTTAATTCAAATGATAGTGAAAATAATAGTGACAATGATAAAGTTGATTTTGGGCAAATACTTGAGAACAAGTTGTCTGCAGTTAATGATAAACAGGTCAGTGCTCAAGAAATTTCAAAACAGTTTGTTGAAGGTGATGATGTTGATGTTCACCAAGTAATGCTTTCAACTGAAGAGGCTAAGTTATCACTAGATTTGGCTATCCAAGTGAGAAATAAATTAGTCGATGCATATCAGGAGCTTAGCAAAATGCAGTTATAGTTGGGAGTGCTGGTGATGAATAAACTGTTAAATTTTTTTAAGGGTTTGCCTAGTAAATGGAAGGCATTAAGTAAAAGAAAAAAAATAGCGTCTATAATTTTGACTATAGGAATTTTAATTGCATTAGCACTGTTAATTTTAACAAAAACTACGACTAAGTATGCTGTTCTATTTTCAAAATTAGATTCAAATGATGCTACTACTGTTATAGCTAAATTAGATGCATTGAAGGTAGCGCATAAAGAAGATTCTAGTACTAATACTATCTCTGTTCCTGCAAGTAAAGTTGATAATTTAAGACTGCAGTTAGCTTCTAGTTTAACAAATGGAAGTAAAGGTTTTGAGCTTTTTGATGGCTCTAGTGGAAAGTTTGGAACCACAGATGCTGAGTTTAATGTTGAATATCAAAGAGCACTTCAGGGTGAATTGGAAAAAACAATAAAAAGTTTAGATGGTGTTGATAATGCAAGGGTTACTCTTGTTATGCCAAAAGATTCTGTTTTCGTTAAAGATTCAACGAAGGCAACAGCTTCTGTAACTATTAAAATGAAGCCAGGTTCGTCATCTTTAAGCAAAAGTCAAGTAATGGCAATAGTCAGCCTTGTATCTGGAAGTGTTAGTAATTTGCCAAAAGAAAATATTCAAGTTATTGATGATAAAATGAATCTTTTAAGTAAAGATTTATTTAAAACTGGAGATAATAGTGATAGTTCATCGACAGCTGAGGATAGAAATAAAGTACAGCAGCAGCTAGAGTCAGATTATGAGAAAAAAGCACTTGATGTGCTTGAAGCTGCATATGGTAAAGGTAAAGTAAAGGTAAAAGTAAATGCTGAACTTAATTTTGATGCTTCTGAAACTGATTCAGAAACATATTATAATAATCCTACAGATCAGAAGGATACTAAAAATCCAGTAGTTGTAAGTAGACATGATACTAATTCTTCAAGTAATGGTACAAGCGCTAGTTCTGGAAGTCCAACAAATAATAATACTTCAAATACAATTACTAATGGTGGAAATAATACATCTACGAGTACTGATTCTACAGTAAATTATGATGTTAGCAGCGAAAAAAATAAAACTGTAAAATCACCAGGGGATGTTAAAAGGCTTACAATATCTGTTTTAGTAGATGGAAATATAGATGCTGCTACTCAGGATAAAATATCTAATGTTGTTGGAAATGCTGTTGGCTATGATACAAAAAGAGGAGATTCTATAAGCGTTGAAGGTATGTCCTTTGATAAGACTGCTCAAAAAGCTGCTCAAAAGGCTTTAGATGATATGAAGGCAGAAGAACAAGCTGCTAAAAATCAAAAAATGTATATTGCTATAGGAATAGTTTCAGCAGTTGTACTTGCTGCACTTATAGTGCTTGGAGTTCGTTTAATTAAGAAAAGAAGAGCTGCTAAACTTCTTGAAGCTGAAGAAGAAGATGATGATGATACTCAAAATATTGATGTTGTTGTTGACGATGGTACTATTCAAGAAAACAAGCAGAAATTTGCTCCTATTAATTTTGAAAGAGAAAATGAAAATACTCATGTTGAGAATGAAATTAAAAAGTATGCAACAACCAAACCTGATCAGGTAGTGGACATAATAAAGGCTTGGCTTGCTAATGATGAGAGGTGATAGTTCATGGCCAATAAAGATACGAAGCTAACAGGGGTTCAAAAGGCAGCCATATTATTTATCACTCTTGGCCCTGAGGCTTCATCAAAAATAATTAAAAAACTTCCAGAGAGGGAAATCCAAAGAATAACTTATGAGATAGCTAATATAACTTCTGTTAAGTCTGATGTGAAGCAAGAAATACTTAAAGAATTTATAGACATGAATAAGGCTAAGGATTATATTCTTGAAGGCGGTATTGATTATGCAAAAGACTTACTTTCAAAAGCTTTAGGACCTCAAAAGGCTATGGAAATTTTGGATCAGGTTGCTGAAGCTACAGAGCAGTACAGACCTTTTGCAATAGCAAGAAAAGCTGATGCACATCAACTTTTGAATGTAATAACTAATGAGCATCCACAGACAATTGCGCTTATATTATGTTACTTACAAGCTAATAAAGCAGGACAGATTTTATCTGCACTACCAGAGGAAATTCAGGGAGATGTAGCATTTAGACTTGCTACCATGAGCAATACTTCTCCTATGGTTATAAAGGAAATAGAAAAAGTTTTAAATAGTAAATTATCATCTGTTGTGAGATCTGATGTTACTGTTATTGGTGGAGTTCAAACTCTTGTTGATATATTAAATCAGGTTGATAGAACTACAGAAAAGAATATAAGAGAGGGTCTTGAAAAAGAAGATCCAGAGCTTGCAGAGAAAGTCAACGAGTCTATGTTTGTATTTGAAGATATTGTTACTCTTGATGATACATCAATTCAGAGAGTTCTTAGAGAAATTGATACAAAGGATCTTGGTATGGCACTCAAGGGTTGCTCAGAGGAAGTTTCTAATGCAATTTACAGAAACCAATCAAAGAGAGCTGCTGCTGCATTAAAGGAAGATTTGGAGTTCCTTGGACCAGTAAGGCTTGTTGATGTTGAGAAGGCACAGCAGAAGATAGTTAGTGTTATAAGAAGACTTGAAGATGCTGGAGAAATAATAGTTTCGAGAGGTGGAGAAGATGCTATTATCGTCTAGAGTTATAGATAATTTAAGAGTTGTTCAGCAAGAAAAACATCATGTTATAGCTATAGAGGATATAAAGGTTCCTAAAAAAGATGATAAGTCTGAGGTAGAAAAGAAAGTTGAGTATGAACAGTATGAAAATATAGCAGCTTCAATAATAAAACAGGCAAAGCTTGAAGCTGAAAGCATTAGAAAGGCTGCTATAGATGATTCAAGAATCATTGAAGAAAATGCATATAAGGAAGCTTATGAAAAAGGCATTAACGAAGGAAGAAAAAAAGGTTATGAGGATGCCTATAACGAAACTGTTGTGACTGGAAAAATGGAAATTGAAAATTTAAAGTCACTTGCACAGCAAAATGCTTCAAATATTGTTAAAAGCGCAAGATATGAATGTGAAAAGTATTATGAAAGTAAAGAACTTGAGATAAAAAAACTTGTGATTGAAGTGGCATCAAAGGTTGTAAAGGAAAGAATTAAAGACAGTGATGCTATAGATGGTATGGTATGTGAGGCAATAAGGCTTTCTAAAAATGCTAAAACTATAATAATAAAATGCAATGCAAATTATGTAGAAAGTATTAAAAGCAATGTTTCAACATGGAAAAACGAGCTTCCTTATAATGGAGAGATTTTTGTCATTGAAGATAACGAAAGAGAAGATGGCTGCGCAGTTATTGAAAAAGATAATGGCAAAATTGAAGTTAATGCTCAGAATGCTATTGATAAAATTAAAGAAATAATATTGAAGTCAGAATGATGTGGGTGGTCAAATGATTGATGTTGATTTTGAGACACTTACTAGGGAAGTTTGTGAGTGTAATACGGAATATGTAGAAGGCATTGTTAATAAGGTTATAGGACTTACTATTGAGGTGGAAGGTATTAAAGCCTTTGTGGAAGAGGTATGCATAATTTACAATGAAAAAAATAGAGGAATTCCATGTGAAGTGGTAGGTTTTAAGGAAGACAGCGTAATACTTATGCCTCTTGGTGAACTTGTAGGAATATCACCAGGCTGCAAGGTTGTTCCTACGGGTAGACCACTAAGTGTTAAGTGTTCTTCTGAACTTTTGGGAAAAGTACTTGACGGTCTTGGAAATTCTATGACTGGTGAAGAGTTTAATAAGGGCATATTTTATAGACTTGATAAAGAACCTCCGGACCCTTTGAAGAGAAGAAGAATTAAAAATGTAATTGCCACAGGAGTAAGAGCCATAGATGGATTTTTAACTTGTGGAGAGGGTCAAAGAATAGGTATTTTTGCAGGAAGTGGTGTTGGAAAAAGTACAACACTTGGAATGATAGCAAGAGAAGCTAAAGCAGACGTAAATGTAATTGCGCTTATTGGGGAAAGAGGAAGAGAAGTACGTGACTTTATAGAAAAGGACCTCGGTGAGGAAGGAATGAAAAAATCTATTATTGTGTGTGCTACTTCTGATAAACCTGCACTTGTAAGATTAAAAGGTGCTTTTACTGCAACGGCTATTGCTGAATATTTTCGTGATAAAGGTAAAAAAGTAATATTGATGATGGATTCAGTAACAAGATTTGCTATGGCACAAAGAGAAGTTGGACTAGCCATTGGTGAACCTCCAGCTACTAAAGGATACACACCATCTGTGTTTGCAAAGCTTCCAAGACTCATGGAAAGAGCAGGAATGTCAGATAAAGGTTCTATAACAGCATTTTATACAGTACTTGTTGATGGAGATGACTTTAATGAACCTATAGCTGATGCAGTAAGAGGTATATTAGATGGACACATAATTCTTTCAAGGGATATAGCTGCTAAAAATCATTATCCTGCTATAGATGTTTTAAAAAGTATTAGCAGACTTATGTCTGAGATTGCGGAAAAAGAGCATAAAAAAGCGGCAGGTATTGCAAGAGATTTACTTGCAACCTATAAGAATAATGAAGACTTAATAAACATAGGTGCATATGTTAGAGGAAGTAATAAAAAGGTGGATGCTGCAATTGCTTATAATGATAGGATAAATGCTTATCTCATGCAAGGGATAAATGAAAAGGCACCATTTGATGAAAGCGTAGAAAATCTAAAAAATATGTTTATGAGCTAGTCTTATGAAAAGAGGATAGTTATGGGTAAATTTAATTTTAGGCTTCAAAAGCTTTTAGATTTGAAATTTCAAAAGGAAGAACAAAGCAAAATTGTGTTTAAAAAGGCTCAAGAAGAAAAATTAAAAGCAGAAGAAAAGCTGGCTTCATTAAAGGATAATTACAAAAAATACAGTGAAGCAAGGATGTTTGGGACTGTTATTGAACAAAAAATTACTCATAATTATCTTAATGCTTTAACCTCTTGTATAGATGAAGCAAATATTGAGCTCAATACGAAAAGTGAAAATCTCGAAAAAAAAAGGAAAGAGCTTGTAGAAAAGCAAATTGAGAGAAAGACCGTTGAAACCTTGAAGGAGAAACAAAAAATGAATTTTGAACTAGAAACAAAATTGGTTGAACAAAGATTTAATGACGAACTTGCTTTATATGGATATATAAGAAAACTTGAAAGGAGGTGAGAAAATGAAGAGCGTTGATACTTTAAATATCTTTAATTTAGCTGGTGGGCAAACAGATATAAAGAGTTACGATTCAAAGAATTCAACTATGAGCACAAATAAGTCTAATTCTTTTGATAGTTGTTTGAAGAAAAGTTTTAATAATACTGCAACAACAAATGTAAGTACTGATAGTCAAGATAAGGTTAGTTCTGATGCCAATGCTTCAAATGAAAATATTAAAGATCAAGATACTAAAAGCAATGATATTAAAGATGAAAATGACAAAAATGGAAATGCTGTAAATTCTGATTTGAAGAGTAAGATTAACAGTGATGAAGGTAAAAGTAAAATATATCCTAATGAGGTTACCGACGATAAAACTAGTGATGAAACTAATGATTACTTGCAATCAATACTTTCTACTATGTTAGGCTGCTTTAGTAATGGGTCATTTGATATTTCTAAATTAAAGACTCAACTTGATAAATTGAAGGTTCCAGAGGACTTTCAGAAGGTTATAATTAATCTTGCAACTAAACTTCAGGATATATTCAATAAAAGTGGTAATGACAAATTTGTAAAACTTTTAACCTCTAGCATAGATGCTCAATCAGCAAATGGCGTAAATGATCAATCAGCAAAAAATGAGCACAGTAAATTAATAGACAATATAATCGATGTTTTAGAGTCAAAGTTGAAAGAGGGCAATAACACTTCTAATTTAACAAAGCTATCTAATGATGTTAGTAAAGCTAATGTAAACTCTAATACAGAGGATAAAAGTGAAAAAGAAATTAAAAGTAATGATTCAAGCAGTATTATTAAGAATGTTAAAGATGATGTTTTAAAAGAAAACTTGCAAAATAAGCCTAATGTTAGTGACGATAGTAGTACATCTTCCAAGGATAATAAAAGTTTTCAAAAAAGCGATGATAGTGATGAAAAAAGTGATGATTTTCTAAAGAAATTATTATCACAGGATGAAAGTAGTAGTGATAGCAAAATTTCAAAGGTAACTACATTTATAAATCAATTTTCAAGTACAAATGCAAATGCAAATATTCAAGCTGTAAAAGGAGATCTTCAAGTAATAAATAAAAATAATTTTGCAGCTGATATTGTTAAATCGGTAAAGTATATGCAGGATAATAATATTAAAGAACTTACAGTAAAAATAAATCCTAAAGAACTTGGTGAGGTTGTGATAAGACTTTCGATGGAAAGCAATGTTATGAAAGCTAGCATTTCGGCTCAAAACAAAGAAACGTATAATCTTTTACAATCAAGTCTTGGAGATATTAACAATAGTTTGAATAATCAAAATATAAAAATTCAGGCGTTTTCTGTAAATATATATAATGATACTACTTATTTTTCAGGTCAAGGAAGCAGTGAAAATAGGCAAAATAATCAAGGAGAACGAGATAAGAATAGCAGTGGTAAAGAAAAAAATGTAGAAGTAGAAAATAAATCTGAAGGTGCAAGAGTTGATGAAGGAAAAGTAAATATGCTAGCTTAAGGAGGAAGGATTATGTCGAATAGTGTGAATCCATTTAATGATTTAAATAATGTTGATACAAATAAGATAAAACAGAGCACTACAAATACTACGAGTAGAAAGCCAGCTAATAAATTGGACCAAGATGCTTTTGTAAGAATACTAACGGCTGAGATGGCAAATCAAAGTCCTGATAGTAATCAAGATCCAACTGCATTTATATCTCAGATGGCTCAATTTTCTAGTGTTGAACAAATGCTTAATTTGAATAGAACAATGACGTTTAATGGTGCTTCTTCACTTGTAGGAAAAGCTGTAACTATGAATTCGGTAGATAGTAATGGAAATATTTACAGAGGTACAGTAGAAAAGGTTACAAGAAATGGTGATAATGTGCAAGTTTATATAAGTTTGATTGATCAAGATGGTAAGCCTATATATCAAGAACAGCTTGATAGCAATGGTAAACCTGTAGTTAAGGATGGAAAAATTGTATATGTTACCAAACAGGTGCAGAAAACTGATTCTAATGGAAATCCAGTTACTGATCCGAAGACTGGTAAACCTGTATATGAAGATGTTAAAGTTAATAAAGTTATGCCATTTGATTATTCAGAAGTTGCTAGTGTAATTGGAGATTCTGATGTTAAAGATACAGAAAAAGCAGCAGTAAGTAATGCATCAAGTACAACTTAAAATGACAATTTTATAGTATTGATAGGTGATAGCTTATGAGATATAGGGTGATTAATGGAGAATTATTTCCTGTAGAAAGTATTTCTAGTGGTTCGAATAAGCATATAAAATATAATTCTGCAAAAACGAATACAACTTTTGAAAAAATATTAGATGATAATTTAAATACGTGTACAGGTTTTAATATTTCTAAACATGCGGCTGAAAGGATTAAATCAAGAAACATTGAGCTAAACGAAGCAGATATGAAAAAAATAAATCAGGGAATAAATGATGCAGATGAAAAAGGCGCTAAGGATTGTCTTATACTATATAAAGATGTGGCACTTATTGCAAGCATAAAAAGTAGAACGATAATAACCGCGATAGATAAAGATAGTAGAAAAGAAAATGTATTTACAAATATAGATAGTGTAGTTTTATTATAGCTGGACCTAAATGTAATTCATAATTTATGAATTTAAATAAGGAAGCTTATGCTGTGGATTGATGGAAGCAGTAAATAAATTAAAGAGATAAATGGGAGGTATTTTTATGTTAAGAGCATTTAATGCTGGTATTAGTGGTATGAATACAAATCAAACAAAATTAGATGTAACAAGTGGTAATATTGCAAACTCCAGTACCGTTGCTTATAAATCAGAATCTGTTAATAATTCGGACAGTTTTAGTGAAACTATTAGCGACGCTACAGGATCAAGTAAAAATTTAGGTGGTACCAATGCTAAGCAGATTACTCTTGGTACACAGGTTTCAAGTATTTCTACAAATATTCAAAAGGGATCATTAAATCCAACGGGTAGAAATCTCGATTGTGCTATTGATGGTGAAGGTCAGTATTTTATAGTTGCGACTGGTCCAACTATGTTTAGTGAACAGGACTGTGTTAAGGTAGATTCAAATAATCACTCTATTACTACAGTGCCAACAGGAGTTGCAATTTCATACACAAGAGATGGTAGCTTTCAGCTTGATTCGGAGGGTAATCTTCTTACTTCAGATGGACATAGAGTTCTCGGATATTCAATGATGGGAAGAAACCAAATTGCCTCAGGTGCTAATGATTATGCAGATGCAGTTAGTATATCAAGAGCTCAAGGAGAAAGCACTGCAAATATTGGTGCAGGATCTTCAGTTATTGAGGAGTCAGGTGAAAATATAACTAGTATAGATCAAGCAAATTCTCTTGTTATTGGAAGAGCATCTGCAGCTACGACAGGAGCAGCGTCCTCTTATATTGCAGAAGGTGATGTTGCCTTTGTAAATTATGATGATAATGATTTAAGAGCAGATAGTAGTAATCTCCATTCATTAAAAATCCCAGATTCCGTTAGAAAGTTCTACAAAGGTACTGATGGTAAGGTTTATGTTAAAAGTGTAAAGGTGAAGAATTTTTCCGTAGGAACAGACGGAACAATAACAGCAAGTTTAGATGATAATACTACTGCTGCTCTTGGGCAGATAGCTATGGCTACTTTTAAAAATCCTGAAGGACTTACTAAATCAGGCTCAAATTTGCTTGATGTTTCTGCAAATTCAGGCGAAGCGATTATAAGATATGGTGCGGCAAAAGATCCTCAGAGTAAAAATGCAAATGAAGCTGCATATAAAAATTCTATAAAAAGTAAAGATAATTCCGCTGGATTTTCCGATATAAAGGGCGGATGCCTTGAAGAGTCAAATGTTGATCTTGCCAAAGAATTTACTAATATGATAATTGCTACAAGAGGGTTCCAAGCTAGTTCAAAAGTTATAAGCACTGGTGATGAGATTTTACAGACATTGGTTAATCTTGTAAAATAATTTGTTTTTAAGTTGATAATTTGCAATATATAGAGCAAAACTATATATTGCAAATTATTAGAATCAGTAAGTAATTATTAAAGGGGGAAGGTTATGATAAAGCTTAATGGAATGAATGGAAAAAGTTTTGTTATTAATGATAGCCAAATAGAAAAAATTGATGAAGTACCGGAAACAGTAATAACACTTGTTAATGGGAATAAATATATTGTGCAAGAAACGGTTGATGAAGTTATAGATAAAGTGATAATGTTTAAAAGGCAAATATTAAAGGGAACTTTTAAATAAACGCTTTTCTTTATTTATATATATTGATATTTATGATATAGAGGGGAAGGTATAGAGATGGCTGACGATAAAAAGAAAGATGAAGATAAAAAAGGTGGAAAGGGCTCGAAGTTAATAACCATATTATTAATTGCAATAATAGTTTTGCTATTGGTTGCAGGTGGAGCATTTTACTTTTTGGTCTTTTCAAAACAAAATAAAGGAAATAGTGCTAATACTGCCACTGCTAATACAAATACAGTACAGCAAACAAGTAGTGGTATGGTTACAACAGTAGATGTAGATGAGCAAACATACAGTTTTGAAGATATTACAACTAACTTAGCTGATACGGATTCTGCAAAATTTATAAAAGCCGATGTTGCATTAGGATATGACCCTAATACTAACAAAAAACTCCAATCTGAGTTAGAAGATAAAACATCTATAAAAACACCAATATTGAGATCTGAAATAGTAGGAGTATTAAGAAGTAAAAAGGCAGCGGATTTTAGTGATCAGAAAAAGCTTGAACAAATAGAAACTGAGATTCTTAATAAAGTTAATACACATTTAAAAAATGGAAGAGTTTCAAATGTATACTTTAGTAATTTAGTTATTCAATAATACTTAGGATGGTGTTGTATGGTAAGTACAGCAGATATGATAATAAAATTTATAATTTTTT
This sequence comes from Clostridium neuense, assembly GCF_045310695.1. Classification (NCBI taxonomy): domain Bacteria; kingdom Bacillati; phylum Bacillota; class Clostridia; order Eubacteriales; family Clostridiaceae; genus Clostridium; species Clostridium neuense. Next base: position 145,617 of record NZ_JBJIAA010000011.1, on the reverse strand, counting down.
TCCCAATAATTATACTGTTAATTTATGTTTCTTTAAAATATGGTGGTAGTAAGTTTCAAGATATGCAAAATGGAAAATACATTAAGGTATTAGAAAAAACATCTCTTTCAAAAGAGGCCAGTCTTTTAATTGTTAAAATAGGTTTAAAGGGATATGTTATATCTAGTACACCATCTAAAACAGAAATTTTAATGGAAATTAGTGATGAGGAATTGTACTCATTAGAAAAAGTAAGAAAAATACCGCAGTATAAAAGTTTTGGTGAATTTTTTAAGGATGTTAAGAATAAGCTTTGGATGAAAAAGGAAGATTAGCTATGAAAAAGAAAAATGTAATATTTCTAATGGTGTTTCTTATATGTATTTTTTGTTTCAGAAGTAGAATTTATGCAGCACCAACAACTTCACAAACTTTAAATGTACCTAAAATTAATATGTCTGTTGATAATAGTCCGAGCAATCCGACTGATTTTGTTGATGACATAAAACTTCTTGGCGTACTTACTGTTTTAACGTTGTTACCATCTATAGCGGTGATGATGACAAGTTTCACTAGAATAATAGTTGTTCTTGGATTTTTAAGAAATGCTATGGGTACACAGCAATCACCACCTAACCAAGTACTTGTAGGATTAGCTTTGTTTCTCACAATGTTTATTATGATGCCTACATATAATACTATAAATAAAGATGCGATTCAGCCTTATTTAAATAAGCAGATAACTCAGCAGGAAGCATATACACGATTAAAAAAGCCGCTTAGGCAGTTCATGGAAAAACAAACATATAAAAAAGATTCAAATTTATTTATTGAATTAGATAAATCTAAAGGTAAATATACAACAGAAAATATGCCTATGCATATAGTTATTCCTGCTTTTATTATAAGTGAACTTAAAACCGCATTTACAATAGGCTTTTTATTGTACATACCTTTTTTAATAATAGATCTTGTGGTTGCAAGTATTTTAATGTCAATGGGAATGATGATGCTGCCACCGGCTATGGTATCAATGCCATTTAAGCTTCTTTTATTTGTAATGGTTGATGGATGGTATATGGTTGTTAAATCTCTTGTATTGAGTTTTGGAAGGTGATATATATGACAGAGAATATGATAATAACAGTAATGAAAGATGCAGTATCAACAGGTCTTATGATTTGTGCACCAGCACTTTTAGTATCTGTAGTAGTAGGTCTTATAATAAGTATATTTCAAGCAACTACTCAAATTCAAGAGCAAACTCTTACATTTTTACCTAAGCTTTTAGCAATAGTTTTAGTTGGATTCATGACGGGAAGTTGGATGCTTCACATGATGACAGGATTTATGAATAGGGTATTTGATATGATTTCTAATATAACAAGTTAGGTGTGATAAATAATGAATATCGTTTATTTTACTTCGTTATTTCTTGTATTTTTAAGAGTACTATCGTTTTTTATTGCACTTGAAGTTATATTTCCTAAAAGTTTTCCTAATATTGCAAAGGTAATGCTTTCAATGGCAATTGCATTTTGTGTTATTCCATACATAAACTTATCAAATGCTACAGTTTTTAATAATGGTCTTTTGTATACATGGCAGTGTATATGTGAGGTTATAACAGGAATTATACTTGGTTTTTTTGCTAATCTAACATTTATGTGTGTAAGAATAGGAGGTCAATTTCTTGATTTTCAGATAGGATTTTCTATGATGACATCATATGATCCTTCGACTCAAACTAATGCTTCATTAATGGAAAGACTGTTTAATATGTTTTCGGTTGTTCTATATTTTGCTATTGATGGACATACTATGCTTATAAAAGAGTTAGTTAACAGTTTTAATTCGGTTAAGCTTGGTACGTTTGTAGTGAACTCACAAAGTGTCATGGTTTCCTTTGATGTTTTTACACAATTTTTTATTATAGGTATGAAGATAGCATTGCCAGTTATACTTGTTCTTTTAATTGCGGATTTAGTTTTAGGGCTTATGTCTAGAACAGTTCCACAGCTTAATGTAATGATTTTAGGTATTCCAATTAAAATATTAATTGGACTTATATGTGTTATTATGACATTGCCAGTTATGATAAAATTTATGGTATCATCATTTAATGCATTGCCTGATATTTACAAAGGATTTTATAAGCTTATTCCAGCTGCATTTATATTTGCAGATTCGGATAAAACGGAAAAGGCTACACCTAGAAAGCTTGGAAAAGCAAGAGAAAAAGGACAGGTTCCTAGAAGTAAAGATGTAACAGTTGCAATCACGCTTATAGCTATTACAGGAATATTGACGGCATTTGGTGACAAGGCGTTTCAGAATCTTAAAGATATGATGTACACTTTTTTTAGTAATTATATAACAGCAAGCTTAACTGAGTTGGGTTTGAAGAGTGTACTGGCATTTTCGATTGTAAATTTTTTAAAGGTAGTTTTAGTATTTATAGTGCCAATAATGATTTTCGGTGTTGCCGGAAGTATAATTCAAACGGGTTTTATGCATACTACTGAACCTTTAAAGCCAAGCTTATCAAAAATAAATCCAATTGCGGGATTTAAAAGAATGTTTTCTATGAGAACTATAGTTGAACTTTTTAAAGACATAGTTGTAGTTTCTATAGCTGGGTTTGTTGGGTATAACTTTTTCATGAGCAATTACAGTGATATTTTTCAATTAAACAATTTAATTATAAATTATATTCCTCATGCTTATTTATCATATGTACTTGATATATTTAGGCGTATGAGTTTGGTAATGATTATAATTGCTATAGCTGATTTTGCATATCAAAAATATAAATTTAGTAATGATATGAAGATGACTAAACAGGAAGTAAAGGATGAATTTAAGCAAGATGAGGGAGATCCGGAAGTAAAGGGTAAAAGAAAGCAAAGAATGAGAGAGATTATTTCTAGAACTATGATGAACAAGGTTCCAGATGCTACTGTTGTAATAACTAACCCTACACATATTGCAGTGGCTCTAAAATACGAAAAAGGTGTAGATGGTGCACCTGTGGTTGTTGCTAAGGGTGTAGATAGAACAGCACTTAAAATAAAAGAAATTGCAAGTGATAATGATGTTCCAATTGTAGAAAATAAGCCTCTCGCTAGACTTATATTTTCAGAAGTTGATATTGATGAAGCTATACCAGCTCAAATGTATCAGGCTGTTGCTGAAATTTTAGCTTTTGTTTATAAACTAAAAAAGAAAAGATAAAGGTGATAATATTGGAGGAAGGTAGAAGATTAAATATAAAAGATAATATTGACATAATAGTATCTTTTGCTGTTGTTGGTATAGTATTAATGCTAATTATTCCTATGCCATCAGCACTATTAGATGTTTTTATTGCAGTTAATATATCAATATCAGTTATAATAATACTTGTTGCAATGTTTACAACTGAGGTACTTCAATTTTCAGTATTTCCAACATTACTACTTATTACGACTCTTTTCAGAGTTGGACTTAATATATCATCTACAAGGCTTATACTTATTGATGGATATGCTGGAGATATAATAAATACCTTTGGCAGTTTGGTTGTAGGTGGAAATTATGTTGTTGGTATAGTAATATTCCTTATAATAATAGTAGTTCAATTTATTGTAATAACTAGTGGTTCTGGAAGAGTTGCAGAAGTAGCTGCAAGATTTACATTGGATGCTATGCCTGGAAAACAGATGACCATAGATGCTGATTTGAATTCTGGACTTATAACTGAAGAGGAAGCTAAGAAGAAAAGGAGAGATTTGCAGCTTGAAGCAGATTTTTTTGGCTCTATGGATGGTGCATCAAAATTTGTAAAAGGTGATGCAATTTCATCAATTGTCATAGTTTTAATAAATAGTCTGGGTGGAATAATAATTGGCGTTCTTATGAAAAATTTATCTGCGGCTGATGCGGCAAAAACTTATATACAGCTTACTATTGGTGATGGACTTGTAAGTCAGGTTCCAGCACTGCTTATTTCGATATCAACTGGTATAATTGTTACTAGATCTAAAAATGGTGAAAATCTTGGAAATTCACTTATTGGGCAATTAACAGGTTTTCCTAAGGTACTTGGGATGGCGGCAGGTGTTTTACTTGCAATGTCAATGATACCTGGATTTCCACATGTGGTATTCATTGTTTTGGCAGCAGCTCTAGGTGGAGCTGCATATATGTTATATAAAGATGATATAGGTAAACAGATAATGGCAGTTGAGAATGAAAATAAGAAAAATATTGAAACTCAAAGTAAAGAACCTGAAAATGTAATGAAACTTATTTCAGTAGAACCAATGGATGTAGAAATTGGTTATGGTCTTATCCCACTTGCAGACGAAAATTCAGGGGGAGATCTTTTTCAAAGAATTGCCTCTGTTAGAAGGCAGTGTGCAATTGAAATGGGTATAGTTGTTCAACCAATAAGAATAAGAGATAATTTGCAGCTTGATACAAATGAATATATATTTAAAATAAGGGGTACAGTTGTTCAAAAAGGGCAGTTAATGCCTAATATGCTTTTATGTATGGATCCATCAGGTGAAAATTCTGATATGCCAGGAATAAAAACTGTTGAACCAACCTTTGGACTTCCTGCTATATGGGTTAATAAGGATCAGAGAGAGGAAGCTGAAATAAAGGGACTTACTGTTGTTGATCCTGTTACAGTTATGATTACTCATCTTACTGAGACTGTAAAAGCTCATTCTTATGAGTTACTTGGTAGGCAAGAAGTAAAGGATATAGTAGATTCGATGAAAGAAAAATATTCAGCTGTTGTTGAGGAGCTTATACCTGATCTTATGACAATAGGAGAACTTCAAAAAGTTCTTCAAAATTTACTTAAAGAAAAAATTTCTATAAAAGATATGGTTACTATAATGGAAAGCCTTGCGGATAATTCTAGAACAACTAAGGATACAGAAGTGCTAACAGAGTATGTTAGAATGGCACTTGCAAGAACTATTTGCAATGGTTTAATTGATGAGAATAATAGTATAAGAGTTGTAACTTTGTCACCAGATATAGAAAATCTCATTGCTAGTAATATTCAAAAATCAGTTAAAGGATCTTTTCCAGCTATTGATCCTGATAATACAACTAAAATTCTTAAATCAATTAGAAATATTATAGATTCAGTTAATTTCAATGATGGACAGCCAGTTATTTTAGTATCTCCTAAAATAAGGCCTGCATTTAGAAAACTTACAGAAATGGTGTTCCCAAACGTAAGTATTATATCACTAAATGAGGTTCCAAATGAAATTGAAATAAGAACTGAAGGAGTTGTAAACTTATAATGATAATAAAAAAGTATATAGTTAAGGATATGAATGAAGCTCTAAATAAGATAAAGATGGAACTTGGACATGATGCTGTAATAATAAGCAGTAGGAAAATAAAAAAGGGTGGTATTTTCGGGCTATTTTCTCAGAAATATATAGAAGTTACAGCAGGAGTTGATAAATCTCAAAAGTATGATGATTATAACAATGATGATGTAAATTCTGTAAGTATGGAAGAAAGCATAAAAGCATTAAAAAAAGCTATGGAAAAGCACACAAATAAAGCTTTGGTATCAGAAAAGGATAATACTAATATCAAGAAGACAGAAAAGATTTACGATGGGGAAAAAGATAGTAAAGATGAAATTTTAGAGGAAATGAAAGAAATGAAGGAGCTTATTACTGGTCTTTCAAATGAAAAAGCTAAGGGTGAATCTTTGAATGATAAGATTAAAAGTAAACTTAAAGCTGTAGATATAAATGATAGATGCATAGAAAAAATATTATTGGACTTACATGGTAATTTTGATGATAATAATATTAAAGAGGTTATAAAAAATAATATTAATATATGTGATATTGATGAAAGCGGTATTATTGTTTTGGTAGGGCCAACTGGTGTTGGAAAAACCACAACTATAGCAAAGCTTGCAGGAAGATTTTCGCTTATAGAAAAGAAAAAAGTTGGACTTATAACAGTGGACACATACAGAATAGGAGCTGTTGAACAGCTTAGAACCTATGCTGATATTATGGGAATACCCTTTAGTGTTGTAATTACACTCAAAGAAATGGATGAAGCTATAAAAAGTATGAGTGATTGTGATGTAATACTTGTTGATACCACAGGAAGAAGCAGTAAAAATGAAATGCAGATATCACAACTTAGAGCTTTTGTGGAAAGAACAGGAACTAATAATATAAGCTTAGTAGTTAGTTGCACTACTAAAGACAAAGACATTGAGGCTATTATTAATGGATATAAAAAGTTAAATTACAAAAATATAATTATAACAAAATTAGATGAAACCACAACTTATGGCTCAATTATAAATATAATAAATTATGCAGGTAAACCTGTTAGTTATTTCACAACTGGTCAAAATGTGCCTGATGACATAAAAAAGTTATCTTTAGAAAAAATCAGTAGTATTATATTGGGAGAGGATAATATATGATGGATCAGGCACAAAAACTTAGATTTATGGCTCTAGAAAAAGAAGAAAATATAAATTATAATAAACCTAAGGTGATTACTGTTACTTCTGGAAAAGGTGGAGTAGGAAAAAGCAATATAGTAGTTAATTTATCCATAACACTTCAAAAAATGGGGAAAAAGGTACTTATTTTTGATGCAGATATTGGCATGGGTAATGATGATGTTCTTATGGGGTTCTTACCAAAATACAATATATTTGATATAATATATAATGATAGAAGTATTGATGAAGTAGTGGCAAAAGGACCATTTGGTGTAAAGCTTTTGCCAGGAGGAACAGGCATTACAAAATTAAATGAATTGTCTAAGTTTCAAACAGATAATTTTCTTAGAAAAATTTCTAGTTTAAATGATTTAGATTACATAATAATGGATACAGGTGCGGGAGTTAATAGAAGTATACTTGGGTTTATAGCATGTTCAGATGATCTTGTTATAGTTACAACTCCAGAACCAACCTCGTTAACGGATGCATATAGTTTATTTAAGGCTGTAGTGCATTTCAATATAAAGACAAATGCTAAAATAATAGTAAATAGAGTATTAAATCACAAGGAGGGAATTGATACATTTAACAAATTTCAGAATGTTGTTAAGAAATTTATTAAAGCTGACACTGAATTTTTAGGCAGTGTTTACGAGGACAATAATTTAGTAATGGCTGTTAGAAGACAGGAACCTTTTGTTATAGGAAAACCTAACTGTAATGCAGCTAAAGATATTGAGAATATAGCTAAAAAAATAATAGGAAATACTTATGGAAAATCAGGTAAGGGAATTGAGGGGTTGTTTAAAAAGTTTTTCAGCATTTTTTCATAAGGAGTTGTGGTTATGTCTAATTCATCTATTAATATTAATGACAAATGTGAAATTATATGGGAGAAAGATGTTTATAAAAGCAATGTACAAGATATAACAGATAAATATATAGCTATAAGTTTACCAGTAGCTAGTGGAAGTTATGCAAGCCTCATAAGAGGAGATAATATTGAACTTATCTACAGTGATGATAAAAATGTTTATTCTTTTTATTCAACAGTGATTGGAAGAAAAAAAGATAAAATACCAATGATATTGATATCTATACCTGATGAGGATAAAATAAGAAAAATACAAAGAAGAAAAAATTTTAGGGTAGAACTTGCAAAAGAAGTGCAGTATAAAGTTATGCGAAAGCAAAAGATTACCAAAGCTTTGATGAATTATTCTTTAAAACATCTTGAAGAATTTTCAACTGGAACCATGCTTGATTTAAGTGGCGGTGGTGCAAGAATTACAATTAACGAAAAACTTGATAAGAATGATGTTATCATTATTTACTTACAGCTTCATGATAGAAATATACTTGTTCCATGTATATGCGTAAGATGTGTTAAGAATCAAAGTGGAACCTATGTATGTGGTTTTAAATTTCATGAAATTGATGGTAATCAGAGGGAAAATATAATTCTATATACTTTTGATATTATGAGGGAACGCATGAAAAAAAGGTAGGGGGGTAACTTGTATGGCAATAACCGGTATTTTAGATGGCAGAGAGGAAATGATTAAAAAATATATACCTTTAGTAAAATATATAGCTTCCAGAGTAATAGTTGGAAAGAGTAAATACATTGATTATGAGGATTTAGTTGGATATGGTATGATAGGGCTTATAGATGCTCTTAATAAATTTGATGAAGATAAAGGTATGAAATTTTCAACTTATGCATCTATAAGAATAAAAGGGGCAATGATTGACGAGCTAAGAAAAAACAGCCCAATTTCTAAAGGGGCTATGGACAAGCTAAATAAATATAATTTTATAGTTGAAAAGCTCCAAAAAGAACTTTTAAGAGAACCTACATATTTTGAAATAGCATCTGGACTTGGTGTTAAGGTAAAAGATGTTATTGAAGTGGAAAGTTACATAAATTATATATCTGTAATGTCACTTGAGGATTTAATATTTTCAGAGGATGATGATATGCCTCTTATAGGAACTATTGAAGATAAAAAAAGTCCGAGTCCTGAAAAATCTCTTGAAGAAAAAGAGGAGATAGAATATCTTACAAAAGCTCTTGATTTAATTAATGAAAAAGATAAGGTAGTGCTATCATTATATTATTATGATGGTCTCACATTGAAGCAAATAGGGAATATTCTTGGGGTTTCGGAATCAAGAGTGTGTCAGTTGCATACAAGAGCAATAATGCATCTTAGGAAGCAGCTCAAGGTATTGAAATATGAATAATTGAGGTGACCTAATGGCTATAATTATTTTACTTATGATCGGAATAGCTTTAATATTTATAAACATTAAAGTTATAAAAAATGATAATAAGGGTTCATTTGAAGATAAGTTAAACGATATTTCTTATGGCACAGAGGATTACAAATTTGAAATTGGAAAGTTAAGAAAAGAATTTGGAGAAACAATTTTTGAGTTGCAGAAAGAAATAGAATATTTAAAAGATGAAGTTGCCACAATGAAAAATTTAAATTCAGAGTCTAATGAAAAAGTTTTTTCTGACGATAATAATAGTAAAAGGGATTTAGAAACAAACAATAAAGTAGATGTTGTAGTAGACAATGATATCGAAGTTGAAGATAGTAATGAGGTTGAAAATTTAAAGGCTAAGCAAATAAAAAAGCTTATGCAGGATGGTTTATCAACAGATGAGATATCCCAAAAGCTTAACATTGGTAAGGGGGAAGTTCTATTAATTCAAAAATTATATATACAATAAGAAAAATTTTTAGTTTTTTGTTTGATAGAAAAGTTTTACTTGGCATTGGTATAGGCATAGTTTTTACAACAATTGCTATGTACAGTATAAATTCTGGACATAGTATGACAAAGGGTGAAATTGAAGAAAAAGCATATCACTATGGTATGAAATATCCTAATGACATGAAGGTTATTAAGTAAAAGGGGAGATAGAATTTATGGTAAGATCATTTTATACGGCTGTTAATGGGATGCTTACACAGGCGGCTAAACAAGATGTAATAAGCAATAATCTTGCAAATATTGATACTGTTGGTTTTAAGGGTGATGGATTATATTCTAGATCTTTTAATGATGTCTATATTCAAGATTATGCTAAGGTTGTAAATGGTATTCCACAAAAAACCTTGCTCGGTACTTTAAGTTTGGGACAACAAGTAGATGAGACTAGTACAGATTTTACCGGTGGAGAAATAAGTAGTACTGGTAAAAGTACAGATTTTGCAATTGAAGGAAGGGGTTTTTTTACTGTATATAGAGATGGTGTTGGTGGAAAAAATTATTATACTAGAGATGGCCATTTTCATGTAAATATAGATGGATATTTAGTTGATGATTCTGGTGATTATGTAATGGGAAAGAACGTAAATACTGGGTCTGATGAGCGGATAAAAGTTGGAAATGGAAAAATAACTTCAGATAGTTATGGAAATATAAGCATAGATGGTGCTGCAGCATATAAGTTAGATTTAGTAGATTTTAATGATTATAATTCTCTTAAAAAGGTTGGAGATAATCTATATGATGGACAAAACCCTATTCAGGGTGCACAGATTGTTGTACAAAATCAATGTCTTGAAAAATCAAATGTAAATCCATTAACAGCTATAACGAATATGATGGCAACTATGAGAAACTTTGAAAGTGATCAAAAAGTTGTTAAAAGTATAGATGAAACTGTAGGAAAAACAGTTAATGATGTTGGAAAAGTAGGATAAGTAACAATATGTTTTTAATGAGGTGAGTTCTAATGTTTAGGATAATGTGGAATGGTACAAGTGGCATGTATGCGGAACAAGAAAAAATGGATGCTGTATCTAATAATTTAGCTAATATGAATACAGTAGGATATAAAACACAACAAGTTTCTTTTGACGATTTACTTTATGGTGATCTTAGTAAAAGCAAATATCCAGTTACCAATGGTAAAACTCAATATGCCGGAACTGGTGTAAAAGCTAATGAGTGGTTAAGAAATAATACTGAAGGACCTCTAACGGAAACGGATAGAAAAACAGATTTTGCTATCAATGGTGATGGATATTTTAGAGTTACGAAGGCAGATGGTTCAAAAGCATACGAAAGAAATGGTCAATTTGCTATTGATAATACTGGAAAGCTTGTAGATTCAAGTGGAAATGTTTTAGATATACAGTATAATGTTGATCCTAATTCTGTAGATTTTAAAGATGATAACATTGTTTTAGCACAAAATGGTGAAATAGGAATAAGAGTTAGTGATAGTGAAATTAGAGATGTTGGAAAAGTTAATTTATATAATGTAGTTGGTGATGATGCTATGGCTTCTATAGGAAATAATTTATTTGTTCCTAAAGCAGGAGCTCAGGTTTCTGTAGTGGCTAATCCTTCTATTGAGCAAGGTTGGGTTGAAGGTTCTAATGTAGATGTAGCTACTGAATTTACGGATATGATAGTTGCACAAAGAGCTTACGAATTTTCATCCAAAAGTTTAAAAACAGGTGATGAAATGTGGCAGCTTGTAAATAATTTAAGGTAGTAGTGAGTGGTTATTATTAAGTATTAAGGCGAAATAAAAAAAGCACTAAAAAGTGCTTTTTTTATTTTTCATTTAAAGCTTCTATAGTTGAAGTTAAAGGTGGTATTACCTGCTTTTTCCTTGAAAGTACGCCAGGAAGATATGCACTGTCTTCTTTAAGTACTACACCGAAGGTTTTGGCAACAATATCTTTATGACCTCCAGCTACTAGAGCAAGCGAAGCTTCTTTTAATATATCTGTGAGAAGCAGAAGAAGTATATCAAATTGTTCTTCGTCGGCTTTTTTATTCATGTATTCAAACATTTCTTTTCTATATTTTTCAAAGCCCTCAAGATCCATTGTGCTTACTTGAGATACACCTACTTTTTTACCAGATATTTTAAATATTTTATAGTCTTGGTTAAAAATTTCTTCTACTGTTTTTCCATCTAGAGATGTACCAGCTTTAAACATTTCACTTGCATATTTTTCAGCATCTATGTTAGCAATTTCACACAATCTTTTTAAGATTTCCTTGTCAACAGGAGTTGTTGTTGGAGATTTAAAAAGAAGAGTATCTGATATAATAGCTGAAGCCATTAAACCAGCTGCTTTTTTAGATGGTCTTATTCCATTCTCAAAGAATATGGAAGCAATTATAGTAGATGAGCAGCCTACAGGTTGATTTCTGAAGTAAATAGGGTTTCCTGTTTGCATTCCACCTATTCTATGATGGTCGATAATTTCTAATATTTGAGCATCCTCAAGTCCATCTATTGCTTGAGACATTTCGTTATGATCTACAAGTATAACTTTTTTCTTATGCTGAGAAATTAAGTGATATCTTGATATAGATCCAACTACTTTTTCATCTGCATCAATTACTGGATAGCTTCTATATCTCGTCTTTAGCATTACATCTTTTATGTCTTCAACAAGGTCTGAGGTTCTAAAGTACACAATATCTTTTGATTGCATTACATATCCTATTGGTATACTTTGAACTATTAATCTTGAAGCTGTAAAGCTATCATATGGTGTGGAAATTATTGATATCTTTGATTCTTTTGCTTTTTTTAATATTTCATCACTTACAGTATGATTTCCAGCAACTATCATAAGAGAAGCTTTTGAATCAATAATTGTAGTTTGAGCATCTTTTCTATCGCCACATATTACAATGTCCCCTTCTTCAATATGCTCTTCAGCACTGCTTGGTTGCATTGCTACTACTAATATTTTTCCAGGGAACTTAGGATCATTTTCACTTAAATATACGGTTTTAGCAGCAAGAGTATCAATTATGTTCTCAATTTTTGTATTGCTTTTTGCTAAGATGTTGTTATCCCATATATCCATATATGTTGAAGTAAGGTTAGATACAGAAGCTATCCCCTTTAACTTTCCGTCATCATCAACTATTGGTAAAGTTTTTACATTGTACTTTTTCATAATTGACCATGCCATTTTTAATGATATTTCAGATGAAATAGGAGCAGTATTATCGAAATCAAGATCTGCAACACTGCATTTTAAAGTTGGCATTAGTTCAGGCGCATCAGCACCAAAATAGTCTAAAGCAAATTGAGTTTCTCTGCTAACTTCTCCAAGTCTTATAGGTATAGCAGTAGTTGATCCAATTCTGTTTTTAAATTCAGCGTAAGCTAAAGCTGAACATATTGAATCCGTATCTGGATTTTTGTGTCCAGTTACGTATATTACGTCTTTCATTTTTTACACATCCTTTCGTTTGAACATCAGAACCTTTAAAATAAACCGCTTAAAAAAGTGAAGTTTATGCCAAAAGTTATTATCCTTAGTACCTATTTATTTTATAATCTTGAGAAGGAATTGTAAAGGGTAAAAGCGGTATTTCTGCATAATTTGGATATGTACAAGCATAGATTATAGATATAGAATGAAAAATTAAATTAATTTTTAGCTTAGGCAGAATAAAGTGGGAAGGTGATAAGGTGATAAATGAGAACGAATTAATTAGTGGACTTAGGGAAGAGGAAGTTGAAAAAAGAAGACAAAAGTATGGGTTAAATACTATAGAAAAAAGAAAGAAAATTTCACCTATTAAAATATTTTTATCTCAATTTAATGATTTTATTATATGGGTTTTAATTGCAGCAACTATAATATCCGGGCTTATGGGTGAAAAAGGAGATACTGTAACTATACTTATAATAGTGTTTATGAATGCTATTTTAGGTTTCGTGCAGGAATTTAAAACAGAAAAATCTTTAGAAGCACTTAAACAAATGGCAGCACCTACGTCAAAGGTAGTAAGAGACAAGGTAATAAAAATAATACCTGCGGAAGAACTTGTACCTGGTGATCTTGTACTTATAGAGAGTGGAGATAGGATACCAGCAGATTGCATAATAGCAGATGGTTCCGATCTTGTGGTTGATGAATCGCTTTTAACTGGAGAATCTGTGGGAGTATACAAAAATGATAAATATAGCAGTATTTATATGGGAACTATAGTACTTACAGGCAAGGCGCGTGCAAGGGTAGAATCAACTGGTATGAACACGGAAATGGGAAAAATAGCAAATATGCTTGAGAACATAGATGATGAAAAAACACCTTTAAAACAAAAGCTTGCTTCACTTGGAAAAATACTTGTAGTTGTATGTATACTTATTTGCGTCGTTGTCACTGTTTTGGGAATAATGAGAGGACAAGATAAATATCAGATGTTTCTAGTAGGAGTAAGTCTTGCTGTAGCTGCTATACCGGAAGGACTTCCAGCAATAGTTACTGTTGCACTTGCACTTGGTGTATCTAGAATGCTTAAAAGAAATGCCTTAGTTAGAAGACTTCCAGCTGTGGAGACTCTTGGCTGCACATCTGTTATTTGCAGTGATAAAACAGGCACTTTAACTCAAAATAAAATGACGGTAAAAGAAATATATTTTAATGATAGAATATATGAGAAAAGTATTTATACTGGAAATGAGTTTGAGTTACTTAGAAAGAGTTTTGTATATTGTAATGATTGTGATTATGATTTTAATAAAAAAAGCATAAACGAATGCCTTTTTGGTGATCCAACGGAAACAGCGTTAATAAGAGCATTTTTTGATAATGGTAAGGAACTGAAAAATTATCTTTCAAAGGAAAAAAGGCTTAGTGAGATACCATTTGATTCTAAGAGAAAAATGATGTCTGTCATAAGTAGAAATTCTCATGGAGTATGCTGCTATGTAAAAGGTGCACCTGAAAGAATCATTGAAAGGTGTAAATACATTTATATTGGTGGTAAAGTTCAATTGTTTACTTCAGCTTATAAGGCAAAAGTTAATAGTCAGGTTGAAAATATGTCAAGAAAAGCTTTAAGATGTATTGCATGTGCATATAAGGATCACGATATAAATGAGAGCCAAAGAGAAAAAAATTTGATATTTCTTGGAATTGCGGGAATGATAGATCCACCAAGACCAGAGGTTAAAAATGCGGTTATAGAATGCAAAAAAGCGGGAATAACTCCAATAATGATTACAGGAGATCACAAAAATACTGCTTTTGCTATAGGAAAGGAACTTGGAATATGTTCAGATATGTCTGAAATTATGGGCGGTGATGAACTTGAGAAAATAAGTGATGATAATTTAGTTAAAGCAGTGAATAAAATAAAGATATTTGCAAGGGTTAGTCCAGAACATAAACTAAAAATAGTCAGAGCTTTTAAAAGAAATAACAAAATTGTAGCAATGACTGGAGATGGAGTAAATGATGCACCAGCTGTAAAGGAGGCAGATATAGGAGTTTCTATGGGTGTTTCTGGAACCGATGTAACTAAAGAAGCCTCTGCTATGATTTTGCTAGATGATAATTTTGCTACTATAATATCAGCGGTTGAAGAGGGAAGAGTTATATATAACAATATAAGAAAATTTATAAGATATCTTCTTTCCTGCAATTTGGGAGAAGTTTTAACTATGTTTTTATCGTCACTATTTTATTTAGATACTCCACTTTTGCCTATACAAATTTTGCTGGTTAATTTAGCTACAGACGGTCTTCCAGCTATGGCACTAGGGGTGGATCCTGCTGATAATGATATAATGCTTCAAGCTCCAAGAGATAAAAAGGAAGGTATTTTTTCTAAAGGGCTAGGTGAAAAAATTGTAGTAAGAGGATGTCTTATTGGTATATGTACAGTTTTTTCTTTTATAATTTCAATGTATTTTGGACTTGATTTGAAGAGCAGCAGAACTGTTGCACTTGGAACTTTGATTATGTCTCAGCTTATACATGTTTTTGAATGTAGATCAGAGAGACATTCAATTTTTGAGATAAAGCTTTTTACAAATCTATATTTAGTAGGTGCAGTATCAATTTCAATAGCAATGCTTATAGCGGTTATATATATTCCATTTCTTCAAGTTATATTTCATACTAGGGCATTAGGATTATTTGAATGGCTAATAATTATATTTTTTTCGGGATTTATTTCTCTTATCAATAGTGTGTACCTTTATTTTAATAAAAAATAGAAGAGCACATAAAAAAAATAGAGCACCTTGTTTGAGGGCTCTATTTCATTCTTCTTACTTTTCTTACGGGTTTAACTTGACCTTGTTCTCCATCTATCTTAATTAAATCCTTTTTAGTACTTAAATTTCGTATATTCATTATTTGAATATATTCTTTTTTATCGTCTTTTTTTCCTGTAGTGCTTTTAAGACCTTGAACTATAACCAGGTTACCTTGATTTAAAGTCATAAACTCAGGCTTTTTAAACCATCTATTTCTTTTGTAAACACATCTTACTATGTTTCTACTTCTATCAGGTTTAACTAACACAGTTGCAGTCAATTTATGAAAAATCCATAAGACAGCCTTTAGTTCAACCTTTACAGAAATTATGTTGCCCTGTAACTGAGTTATTCTATCTCCATTTTTTTTTAAAAAACTATCTGTATAGTACTTCTGCATTTTTTCTTTAAAGCTCATTTTTAAAACTCCTTTTTAGATAAATATTTAAAGATTATTTCATATTTGAAGAAGCTCATTACTACTATTTAATGATAGTAGAAAAATCTACATATTATCTTGTTTATTATAGCATAGGTAAACTAATTTGTGAACGATAAGATAATATTAAAATCAAAAAAAGTTCCTAAAATTAGTTATTAAGAATATTAATATATAAAGACAATTTATATGTTTAAAGTAGGGGAGGTATTGGGCATGTATAGAAAATTAGTTCCTGAAGATATAATATACAGTGTTAAATACAGTGAAGATGTCCTGTATGATGAAGAAAAAGTTTCTAATCAAGATAATGAATTTTATAAAAGCATAAAGAAAGGACTTAATATAAAAGATAGAGGATACAATATTTATATTATAGACAAATTTAGCAAACATAAACTTGAAAGTATTGTAAGTTATATGGATAAAATTTTAATGAATGAACATAAACCTTACGATATATGTTACATTACATTTGATAATTCAAAGAATGTTGAAGGTATGATTGTTCCAAATGGATTTGGAAAGAAGTTTTTTGAACAATTAAATGAAGTGAAAAAGTTATACATTAAATTGACTTATAAGTTTTATAATGATTCTGATGATATGGAACATGATAAAATAATAGAAAATGTACAGAAAAAAAAGAACTATATTTTGAGCGAAATAATAGATGAGGCTGAAAAGCAAGGCTTTCAATTTAAAGTTACTGATGGTGGCTTTAATTTTATTCCTCTTAAAGATGGAGCAGGCATGACTGAAAATGAGTATGAAACATTAGGCGTTGATGATAAGGAAGTAATATTGGATAAGATAAGAGAACTCAAAAAAAAGACAAATATTGCTTTTGATAAGCTTAAGGATATAGAAACTGATGAGATAAATAAACTTAAGGGATATTTTGAAAATTATCTTATAAGTGAATCAGAGAAGATTAAGATGAAGTTTTTTGCAGAATTTCAAGGCTCTAAAGAAATAATAGATAAATTGAATAAGATATGTAGCGAAATAGAACATGAACTAGTTGAAAATTACAGTATGAGTTATGAAAATGATGAGGCAAAGATATTAAATGCAATATCAAAATATTATATAAATGTTATTGTTGATAACAGTAAGAATGAAAAACCACCAATAATTTATGAGGATGATCCCAATATAGAAAATCTTATTGGGAGTATTAAATACGAAAATCATAATGGAACTTATGTAACGGATATAAGTCTCATAAAAGCAGGCTCTATTTTAAAAGCTAATGGTGGATGCTTAATAATGCGTATAAATAATCTTCTTTCATATAACGGATCATATTACTACTTAAAAAAGATACTTTCAAGTGGAAAAATTAAGATAAATTATAACCGTGGATATGCTGAGGCAGTTAGTCTAAATGGAATAGTTCCGGATCCAATTGACGTAAAGCTTAAGGTTATCTTAATAGGTGACTATTATAGTTACAGTTTAATGTATAATTATGATAAGGATTTTAAGGATATATTTAAAATAAAGGCAGAATACGATCCGATTTTTCCAATAGAAAGTGAAGTTGAAAATAATTTAATTAGAACCTTAAAGGATTTTTGTAAATCTAATAAGTTGAAAGAGCCTTCAAAGGATGCTTACAAGGAAATAAGAAAATATATGTCTAGAATGGCTGAAAACAACAAGAAGTATTATATTGATACTGATGAGATATTTAAAATACTTACACTTTCAAATTTAGAGGCTTCTTATGAGGGTGGAGAAGAAATAACAGAAAATAATATTAGAAAGATTATTTATAATGAGGATTTAATTGAAGAAAAAATAATGGAAGATTATAAAGAAAAGAAGATACTTATGGAGGTTAGCGGCAGAAAAATTGGTCAGATTAATGGCTTATCTGTAATTGACTTAGGGTACTGTACCTTTGGAAAACCAATGAAAATAACCTGCAGTTGTTATAAAGGGGATGGAAACATAATTGACGTCAATAAAGAAAATGATTTAAGTGGAAGTATTCACTGTAAGTCTATAAGTATATTAAAAGGTTTTATAAATAAAACGTTTGGTATGTATAGCAAAATACCAATTGATTTTCACTTATCCTTTGAGCAGCTTTATGGAAAATTAGATGGGGATAGTGCGTCGGTTGCAGAAACAGTATGTATACTTTCAGCACTTTCTAAAATACCTATAAAGCAAAATATAGCAGTTACAGGTTCGATTAACCAGTTTGGTGAAACACAACCAATAGGTGGCGTTAATCATAAAATTGAAGGATTTTATAAGGTATGTGAAGCCTATAATAAGGATGAAGAACATGGAGTTTTAATACCAGAAACCAATATAGATAATATTGTATTAAATAATGAAGTTGAAGCTGCAGTATTAAGCAACAAGTTTTCAATTTATTCTATGAACAATATTAGTGATGCTGTTAATGTGCTTATGGAGGTTGAATGGGAAGATATGATGAAAGCAGCTAAAAATGAGCTTAAAAAATATGTAACTAAAAGAGAAAAGCACTAAAAAGAGCGAAGTAACAATGCTTCGTCGCGTAAAAATACACGGGGTTTAGGCGTTTAGCCCATTATCCTTCTTTAACTTGTATTACGCATATATATTTGCGCATGCCACGTGTTTATTCACTGAAAAAATGCTTAGACAATTGAAATATCTAAGCATTTTTACTTACGTTGAGCTAAACGTTAAATCTAAAGAATACAACGTCACCTTCCTGCATTATATAGTCTTTTCCTTCAAGCCTGTATAAGCCTTTTTCTTTCGCAGCAGTTTCAGAACCACAGGCAATAAGATCATCGTATGAAATAACTTCTGCTCTTATAAAACCTCTTTCTATGTCTGTGTGAATTTTTCCAGCTGCTTTTGGAGCTTTAGTACCATTTACTATTGTCCAAGCTCTTACTTCATCTGGACCAGCGGTTAAAAAGCTCATGAGGCCTAGTAATTTATAACTTTTTTTAATAAGTCTGTCAAGACCAGAAGAATCAAGGCCATATTCTTCTAACATTTCTTTTTCTTCTTCTTCATTAAGAGAAGAGAGCTGCTCTTCAAGACTTGCACAAATAGGAATAACCTCAGAATTTTCTTTTTTTGCATATTCCTGAACTAGTTTTACTAAGTCGTTTTCAAGATTACCTGAAAGTACGTCATCTTCAGAAACATTTGCCGCATACAAAACAGGTTTGGATGTGAGAAGAAATAAAGTTTTTACAAATTCATCCTCATCTTCTGAAAATTCTAGAGTTCTAACAGGCTTTCCGGCTTCAAGCTGGGCTTTAATCTTATCAAGAGTTACCATTTCCTGTTTAGAATTTTTATCACCTGAGCGAGCAGTCTTTACTGTTTTTTCTATTCTTCTGTCAATTATTTCTAGATCTGATAGAACAAGTTCTAAATTGATAGTTTCGATGTCACGAATAGGATCGATACTTCCATCAACGTGTACTATATTGTCATCTTTAAAGCATCTTACTACGTGAACAATAGCAGCAGATTCTCTTATGTGTGAAAGAAACTTATTTCCAAGACCTTCTCCTTTACTTGCACCTTTTACAAGGCCCGCTATATCATAAAACTCTATACTTGTATATACTTTCTTTTTTGAATTATACATCTTTTCAAGTACATCAAGTCTATTATCAGGAACAGCTACAACTCCAACATTAGGTTCTATGGTACAGAATGGGTAGTTTGCAGATTCCGCACCAGCTTTTGTTATAGCGTTAAATAAAGTACTTTTGCCAACATTAGGCAGTCCAACAATTCCTAATCTCATTTATATGTAACATCCCTTCTAAACTTATTAATCTTTATAAATTATACTCTACAATATATATTAATTCAAGAATATCAGAAATGTGCGAATTAACAATGCTTTGTCGCATTAAAAAATTCTATGAATCTAAAATAAAAAAATCCTAAGCTTCTAAAATGTTTCAATAACTCGCCTTTGGCTCAAACAGCTGGAAACATCTAAGAATTTTAGCATGAATTTGAAGTGCTTGATAATTGAGAGTGGATAGTTAAGTATAATTTTTTTCTAACGCTGCAAAATATCCAAAACTTATACTTATATAATCGCATCATACATGGTGTTCAGTACAGCTGATACTACTAAATTCTAAGATTTACCTGAGAAAAGCAAAAGCTACCTCAACTATACTTTGTCATCTGTGCTCTGTACTTTTAGTAAACTTATGGGTTACAAGAAATGATTTAGAATTAAACGTTTTGAAAATTTAACCTATTTGCCTCTATATAAAGACTGGTTGTTAAATAATAAAAAAGTTTTCGAAAAAAAGTTTAAAATTTTTAAAGTTTTAACTTTAAAAGGAGGGATTTTTATATTATTATAGAATATATATATATGTGGTTAAAAGTGGTTGAAAGTGGTGACTATTTACATAATTGGGGTGGAAATATGTTTATAGGTGAATATGAACATGCATTGGACAGTAAAAATAGAATAATAATCCCCGTTAAGTTTAGAGATGAACTTGGAGAAAGCTTTGTTATTACAAAAGGTTTAGATGGATGCCTTTATGCTTATACTATAGAAGAGTGGAGATCGCTTGAGGAAAAACTAAAAAAGTTACCACTGACAAATCGTAATGCTAGGGCATTTGTGAGATTTTTCTTTTCTGGTGCCAATGAAGTTAACATTGATAAACAGGGCAGAGCTTTAATACCACAAAGTCTTATAAAATATGCTTGTATAGATAAGGAAATCATAAGCATAGGAGTATCAACAAGGATTGAAATATGGAGTAAAGAAAAATGGGATGAATATAATGAATCGGATATTAATATGGAAGAGATAGCTGAAAAAATGAGTGAACTTGGGATATAAAAGGAGAATTAAAATGGAATTTAAACATGTTTCAGTACTTTTAAATGAAGCAATTCATGAACTTAATATAAAAGAAGATGGAATATATGTTGATTGTACTCTTGGCGGAGCCGGACATTCTAGTGAAATATTAAAAAGGTTATCTGAAAAGGGGAAATTAATAGGGATAGATCAAGATACAGATGCAATAAATGCAGCAAAAGAAAAACTTAAAGAGTACGATAATGTAATATATGTGCATGATAATTTTCACAATATAAAAAACATATTAAATGAGCTTAATATAGAAAAAGTTGATGGTATTTTAATGGATTTGGGTGTGTCCTCCTATCAATTAGATAAACCAGAAAGAGGCTTTAGCTATATGCACGATGCACCTCTTGATATGAGGATGAATAAAGAAAGTAGCTTTTCTGCTTTTGATGTTGTAAATGGTTACGATGAAGATAAATTATATCGCGTAATTAGAAATTATGGAGAAGAAAAATTTGCAAAGAGAATTGCACAATTTATTGTAAACAAAAGACAAGAAGAAAATATAAATTCTACTTTTGAACTTGTTGAAGTAATAAAGAGCGCCATTCCAGCTAAATTTAGAAGGCAAGGACCGCATCCGGCTAAAAGAACTTTTCAAGCCATAAGGATTGAAGTAAATGGTGAACTTGAAATATTAAATAGCACTATTGAGGATGGTGTTGATAAATTATCAAGTAGTGGAAGGATGTGCATAATTACATTTCATTCCTTAGAAGATAGAATTGTAAAGAATAAATTTAAAGAGCTTAAGAATCCATGTACATGTCCTACTGACATTCCTATCTGTGTGTGTGGGAAAAAGCCTAAAATTGAAATCATAACAAGAAAACCAATAGAACCTTCTGAAGATGAGATTACCATTAATCCAAGAAGTAGAAGTGCAAAGTTAAGGGTAGCAGAAAAAATATAAAGAGTAGTTATAATATTTATGTGAGGTGAATAAAGTGATAATAACAAGTAAAAAATTTTCTGTTGAAGGAAGTACAGCGTTAAGTCCCCAAAAAAAAGAAGTAATAATTACTGAGGATGACAAGTATAAGAAAATAAAAGAATCACAGAAGGATATACTTAGAAGAAAAAAACAAATACAGCTAAAAAGGCAGGCAAGAATTATTGCATTTATTTTTATCACTTTTATAATAGGGTTTACTGTTATATATAGGTATTCTAAAATTTATACACTACAAAGGGAATTTGCAAATGTACAAGATAAAGCAAGTGTTTTAAAAAGCCAAAATGATGACCTAAATAAAAGACTTATGATGTATAGTAATATCGATGAGATACAAAGTAAAGCTACAGAAGAATTACATATGATTGAGCCAGATAATACTAAAGCTGTTTTTGTGGATTTAAATAAAAATAGTGTAAAATTACAAAAAAACTATGGCGAAAGTAACCAAGGAAAAAGTATTGTGGAGGTAATTGAAAGCAAGCTATTTTTTTGGAGGTAAACTATTTGTCAAGAAAGATTTTATTCGATAGGGCCAATATAAAAAGCAGATTACTTGCAGTATTTATAATATTGATAGTACTTATCTGCTTTTTATGTTATAGTCTCTTTAAAGTCATGGTTATGATGTCACCTAAATACAAAGCTATGGCTATAGAACAATGGACAAGCGAGGTCAAAATTGCAGCTAAAAGAGGAAAGATATTAGATAGATTTGGAAATGAACTTGCAGTAAGTGGAAATGTATATAGGGTTGATTTGGACTTAAACACTATAAAAAATTATATTGCAAAGAAAAAAACTATTACTCTTAATGAACTTTCAGATGAATTATCAAAAGATTTAGGCATGGAAAAGAAAGATGTTGATAAGGAACTTAATAAGAAATTTAAAGATGGAAGAGCAATGGGATCTGCAATATTAGCAAGACGTGTTGAAAAATCTAGGGCAGATAAAGTAGCTGCATTAAAAATTGATGGAGTTATTGTTTCCCCTGATACAAAACGTTATTATCCAAATGGCAATTTTTTGTCTCAAGTAATTGGACATACGAATTCAGATGGTAATGGGCTTACAGGGGTAGAGCTTCAGTATGATAAATATTTAAAAGGAACTCCAGGTACTAGAATTGCTGAACTAGACAGGAATAGTAAGAACCTACCGTACACTATATCTGAATATACCAAGCCTTCAGATGGAAAAGATATAATTTTAACTATAGATAAAAATATGCAGTACTTTGCAGAAAAATCAGCTCAAGAAGCATTAAATGATAACAAAGCTAAGGCAGTCACTATTGTTATAATGAATCCTAAAAATGGTGAGATATTGGCACTTGCAAATAAGCCGGACTATAATTTAAATGAACCTTGGGATAAAACTAAAACTAGTAATGAACTTCAGAAACAGTGGAGAAATAGAGCTGTAAGTGATACTTTTGAACCTGGTTCTATTTTTAAAGTAATAACCTCTGTTGCAGCTATGTCTGAAGGTGTTGTTCATGAAAATGATGAGTTTAACTGCGGAGGAAGCATTGTGATTGCAAATAGAAATATTCACTGTTGGAAGCGTACAGGACATGGCAAAGAAAATTTTATAGATATATTAAAAAATTCATGTAATGTAGGCTTTGCTACACTTGGAGAAAGACTTGGAGGCACACTGTTAAATAAGTATATAAGCAAACTTGGTTTCGGCAGAAAAACTGGGGTTGATTTGCCAGGAGAAGCAAAGGGAATAATTAAACCTACTGCAAAAATAGGACCTGTTGAAGCTGCTACGATTGCGTTTGGACAAACAGATACAGTATCTATAATGCAGTATATGCAGGCATTTAATGCTGTAGCAAATGGAGGATACCTTATAACACCTCATGTTATGAGGGAAATAGACAATGAAAACTCTTCTGGAAAGGAAGTTTTATACAAGACTTATAATAATTATAATAAGACAAAGGTAATAGACGATAATGTTACTAAAAACTTGAGAAGTTATTTAGAAAAGGTTGTATCAGAAGGTGGCGGCAAAAAAGCTTATATAGCTGGTTACCATATAGGAGGAAAAACTGGTACAGCACAGAAACCTAATCCAAATGGCGGTGGATATGAAAGTGGAAAGTATATTGCTTCATTTACTGGGATGGCTCCAGCAAGTGATCCCGAAGTTACAGTTTTTGTATCCATAGATGAACCAGATCCTTCAAATTACTATGCTGGACAGATTTCCGCACCTGTAGGCCAAAAGGTTTTTAATGATATATTTAATTATTTGAATATAAAACAAGATGCTTCCAGTGATGATGTTGCAAAGAGTTTACTTAAAGATGTTGTGATACCTAATGTACGAGGTATAAAGAGGGAAGACGCAGTAAAAACTCTTAAGAGTGTTAATCTTGATTGTTCCATAGAAGGTAGTGGAACTTATATTTCAAATATGTCTCCGTTTCCAGGCATGACTGTTAAGGAGGGTACTAAAATTATACTTTACACAGGTGATAGTGCAAACTATAATAGTAATGGTGAAGTTGTGGTTCCTGATCTTACAGGCTATAGCAAAGAAAATGCCGAAAAATTATTAAATAGTCTTGGACTTAAAGTTAAATTTACAGGATCAGGAGTAGTAGATGAACAGGATATTAAGCCTAATACTCATGTTCATAAAGACAGCACTATAAATGTTACACTTGAAGAAACAGGAGACTGATATAACAGAGGACAGTTGACAGAGGACAGAGTACAGTTATAGATGATTTTCTTCCGTTTCGCTACGGAAAATCTTAAAACTTAATAAAAGAAAATAATGTTTTCGTCCAGCGGGGGTGAACATCATTTATTCTTATATAATTTTAGATTTATCTTACGATAGGAAGAGAAATCAACCATAACGGTACTCTGTACTTTGTATTCTCTACTCTGAATTTAAAAGGGGTGGTATTGTGAAGCTTAAAGAAATATTAGCTGGTGTTAGCTATGAAATTATAAATGGCAGCATTGAAGATGATATAACAAATATCCATTATGATTCAAGGAAAATTGAAAAACGAGGATTGTTTTTTTGCATTGAAGGTTATCAAAGTGATGGACACAATTTTATTGGAAAGGCTGTAGAAAACGGTGCATCAGCTGTAATATGCACAAAGGATTTAAAGGATATTCCTAAGTGTACAGTTATCAAAGTAAAAGACGGTAGAAAAGCTATGTCTATTTTAAGTGCAAATTTTTATGGAAATCCAACAAAAAAACTTAAAATTATAGGCATTACAGGAACCAATGGAAAAACTACATCTACATATATGATGAAATCCATGCTTGAAAGTGCAGGATATAAAGTTGGACTTATAGGAACTATTGCAAATTATGTGGGAGATAGGAAGATAGAAACACATAGAACTACACCAGAATCAACAGAACTTCAAAAGCTGTTTTCCGATATGGTAGCAGAAGGGATAGAATACTGTGTTATGGAGGTATCTTCTCATTCATTATATTTAAATAGAGTATATGGTATTGAATTTAATCAAGGAATATTCACCAATTTAACAAGAGATCATCTTGATTTTCATAAAACTTTTGAAAATTATTATAAAGCTAAAATGATATTATTTGAAAATAGTAAGAATTCTATAATAAATATTGATGATGAATATGGTAAAAGGGTTTTTGATGATGTTAAAAATTCTAAAATTACATATGGAATCGAAGGTAATTCAAATATAAGAGCACAAAGTATAAAAATGAGTTCTAAAGGAACAGAATTTGAACTAAACTATAATGGAAATACAATAAAAACTTTTATAAATATACCTGGTAAATATAATGTATATAATGCCCTTGGAAGTGCAGCTGCATGTCTTGCAGAGGGTATTTCTATAGAAAAAGTAAAAGCAGGCTTAGAAAAGTTATCTGCTGTTCCTGGAAGGTGCGAAATAGTTTCAAAAGATTATAATATTGATTTTGATATTATTGTTGACTATGCGCATACTCCTGATGGACTCAAAAATATACTTTCAACTGCAAGAGAATTTACTGAAGGCAAACTAATTTCTGTATTTGGCTGTGGTGGAGATAGGGATAAAACCAAGAGACCTATAATGGGTAAAATTGGCTCTGAAATGAGTGATATTGCCATAATTACGTCAGATAATCCAAGAAGCGAAAATCCTTCAGATATTATAAAGGATATATTAAATGGAATAAATAAAGACAATTATGTAATAGTTGAAAATAGAATGGAAGCCATAAAAGAAGCATTAAAGATGGCAAAAAAGAATGATGTTATAGTTATTGCGGGAAAAGGGCATGAGGATTATCAAATTTTAAAGGATAAAACTATTCATTTTGATGAAAGAGAAATTGTTGGGAAGCTAGTAAAGGAGCTGTTTTGATTGGAAAATTTAACTCTTGACCAAATTATAAATGCTGTAAATGGAGAGATTGTAGTTCATGGACAAAAATCCTCATTTAATAAAATAAGTACTGACACTAGAAAGATAGAGGAAGGCTCAATTTTTATAGCACTAAAGGGCGAAAATTTTAATGGAAATGAATTTGCCTGCAAAGCTGTAGAAAAGGGAGCTGCTTTATGTATAGTAGATGAAATTGTAGAAAAGGATACAGAAAAGTACGGAAAATCTTCAATATTATTAGTAAGAGATACTAAACAGGCACTTTTAGATTTGGCTGAATTTTACAAGGGGACTTTAAAAAATATAAAAATTGTAGGCATTACAGGTTCAACTGGGAAAACTTCAACAAAGGATATAACTTTTTCTGTTCTTCAAAGTAAGTTTAAAGTTTTCAAGACTTCTGGAAATTTTAATAATGAAATAGGTCTTCCACTTATGATTTTTCAGCTTGATAATACATATGATGTAGCAGTGCTTGAAATGGGAATGAGTAATTTAAATGAAATACATAGAATGGCTAAAGTAGCAAAGCCTGATATAGCTATAATAACTAATATAGGAATATCCCATATTGAAAATTTAAAAACCAGAGAAAATATATTAAAAGCTAAGCTTGAGATAACGGATTTTTTTGATAAAAATAATGTTCTTATAGTAAATAGTGATAATGATCTTTTAAGTACTATTTCTTCTTCAAAATATAAAATTGTAAAAACATCTATAAGTGGAAATGGTGAGTTTAATGCAGTTAACTTAAGCTTGAAAGAAAATAGTTCCAGCTTTAATTTGAGCATAAATAATCAGGTTCAAAAAACTAGATTTAACATATCGATACCTGGTAAACATAATGTTGAAAATAGCCTGCTTGCTATTGCATGTGGAAAAGAAATGGGCATTAGTTATGATGAAATGAGTAATGGATTAAAGAAAATTGAGATGACTTCCATGAGACTTGATGTTATTAAAAAGGAAAAGTTTACAATAGTTGATGATTCTTATAATGCAAGTCCAGATTCTATGAAGGCTGCAATTGAAGTTGTCAAAAATATACCGGGTAGAAGAAAGATAGCTGTGTTTGGAACTATGAGGGAACTGGGAGAAGAAGCTTTTAATGCACATGAAGATGTTGGAGAGTATGCAGCTTTAAATGGGATTGATTTACTCATAACTGTTGGAGAGTTTAATGAAGCTTACGGAAGAGGATTTAATAGCAAAGATACTCATAAAGAATTTTTAACTACTGAAGAGGCTACTAAATATATAGAAAATGTAGTTAGCGAAGGTGATGTAGTACTTGTGAAAGCATCTAGACTTATGAAGTTTGAGAATATAGTAAAAAGACTTAAGGAGATATAAAATGGGAGTAATAATTTATTCAGTATTAATTGCATTTTTGTTGTCCATTCTTCAGGGACCTTTGTTCATACCTATTTTACATAAATTAAAGTTTGGACAGAATATAAGAGAAGAGGGACCAGCAAGTCATAAGAAAAAAGCAGGTACACCTACCATGGGAGGAATAATTTTCATAACAACTACCGTGGTTTCAATACTTATTATGAACAAGAATATAAATAGCAATGTAATTTTTGTGTTTTTATGTTTTTTAGCATTTTCACTTATAGGTTTTTTAGATGATATGCTTAAAATTATTCATAAACAAAATGAGGGCTTAACCGTAAAGCAGAAATCTTTACTTGAGCTCATAGCATCCTGTGGTGTTGCTTATTACTCATATGTTCATTTTGGAACAGATATTTATATTCCTTTTCTTAAAATAAGCATGACACTTAATCCAATTATATATATTTTATTAGTGATTTTTTACATGGTAGCAGTTACAAATGCTGTTAACTTAACAGACGGACTTGATGGACTTGCTTCATCAGTAACGCTTCTTGTTATGACTTTTTTTGGTGTAATATGTTTTTCATGGCACCAGTATCCTCTTTCTATATTTTGTGGGATTGTTATAGGAACACTTTTAGGTTTTCTTAAATATAATTCCTATCCAGCGCAGATTTTTATGGGAGATACAGGATCTCTTGGACTTGGTGGAGCAGTGGCTGGAGTAGCACTTGTATTGAAATTGCCTATTTTGGTTATAATTGTAGGTGGAATATATGTTATAGAAGCAGCTTCAGTGGTAATACAAGTTACCTACTTTAAGCGTACAGGAAAGAGGTTCTTTAAAATGGCACCTATTCATCATCATTTTGAAAAACTCGGCTGGCATGAAACCAAAGTTGTATCGGTATTCTGCATTGCTACTGTTGTACTTTGCCTTATTTCATTTTTAGCTCTATTTTAATAAAAGGCTAAATATAAAATGAGGGTACTTGTTTAAAATAAAGCTTAATAAAATAAAAACTAAAGTTAATGTGTTCTATAGATTTAATGATTTAGGTTAAATAATTTTACGGGAGGATTGGGTATGGCAAAACCAAAGCTTTTTCAAAAGGTTGAGGTGGATTTTATACTCCTTGCAACGGTTTTACTTCTTGTTGCAATTGGTGTAGTAATGGTTTATAGTGCAAGCTCTTATAGCGCACTTAATAGTTCTCAATATAAAAATGATGACATGTTCTTTTTAAAAAAGCAGGGATTTGCAGCAGTGGTAGGTTTGATAGCTCTTTTTACTATGGAAAAAATTGATTATCATAAATTAAAAAAGGTAACAGGTATTATTATTGTTATAACAGTAATTTTGCTTTTAGTAGTTCTTATGTTTCCTGCTATAAATGGAGCTAAAAGATGGATACCAATACCTGGATTTAATTTGCAACCATCTGAAATAGCAAAATATGCTGTAGTAGTTGTTCTTGCAAAAGCTATTGAAAAAAATGGCAATAGGATAAAAAAGTTTTTTCCTAATTTTTTAGTTTATCTTGTTGTAGCAGCATTTTTTGCAGGTCTTGTTTATATTGAACATAACTTAAGTATTGCAACTGTAATAATGGTAGTAAGTATAATTATAATGTTTGTTGGTGGAGCAAAAATAAAGCATATTGCCTCAGTGCTTGCTTGCGGTGTAATTCCTCTTGGAATATTTTTTACTATGTCAGTTGGATACAGACAAACTAGATTTTTAGCTTTTCAAAATCCATGGAAATATTCTCAAAGCTATGGATATCAGACTTGTCAGTCACTTTTGGCATTAGGTTCTGGAGGACTTAAAGGTTTAGGACTGGGACAATCAAGACAAAAATGTTATTATATACCTGAACCTTATAATGATTTCATATTTTCTATAATTGGAGAAGAACTTGGGTTAATAGGCTGTGTTTTTATAATAATGTTATTTTTAATATTAATCCAAAGAGGAATACGAATAGCTATGCGTTCAAAGGATATGTATGGTACACTTCTTGCAGTTGGCATAACCTCTGTAATTGCTGTTCAAGCAATTATTAATGTGGCTGTTGTTACTAATTCAATGCCAGTAACTGGTGTTCCACTTCCATTTATAAGCTATGGAGGTTCTTCAATAGTATTTAATTTAATAGCTGTTGGTGTACTTTTAAACATATCTTCCCAAACCTCGTGACCTATTAAAATTTGAAAAATTGTAAATAAATATTTATAAATTTTTCGGCTAAAACTGGTATAATATAAAAAAGGTTAAAATTTTAATTAAAGTAAAGTCTTTAGTTTAAGTGAAGTAACAGTATTTAATGCTTCAAGATACTGCTGCTTTGCTATATTTTAGAAAATAGGGTGAATTTATGATAAACGAAAAAAATGAACTTATAGAAAAAAGGAGAAAAAGAATAAGGAGAAAAAAAGTAATTTTATTTGGTATTATATTAATTTGCGTTCTTGTAACACTATGTCTTAAATTATCATTTTTTAATATAAAAAATATAGTAGTGCAAGATAATAGTATTATAAATTCTAATGAAATAATAAAGCAGTCAGGAATTATAAAGGGTGTTAATATATTTACTGTTTCACTTAAAACATATAAAGATAATATAAAACAAAATCCATATATAATGGATGTTAATATACATAAAAAATTTCCCGATACTATTAGTATAAGTGTTAAGGAGAGAAGAGCAGCTTTTTATGCTCAAACTGGAAATAAATACATTATTATAGATAAAAATGGTGTTGTATTGGAAAAAAAAGATAATCTTAACGGAATGAAGCTTGTAAGATTAAATGGTTTTGATACTAATTATTCTAAAATCGGAGAAGTAATAAAATGCGATGATAAAAGAAAACTAAAAAGTATATCAATGCTTACAGATGCTATTTTTCAAACTAATGGATTAAGCTTGACAGCTGTGGATATATCAGATAGTGTAAATTTAAAAGCTTATATAAACAGTATGTGTATATTTTTGGGTTCTCCAGAAGAATTAAGTAAAAAATTAAATAAAGCCATTAACATAGTGTCACAACAAAATCTTAAGGATAAAAAGGGATATGTAGATGTAAGTTTTGATGGAAATCCTGTATACTGTATTCAAAATTAGGTGGTGAAGAGATGAAAAAACTAGGTTCTCAGATAGCTGTTGCTGCTGTATGTTGTATTCTCGGATTTATGATAGCACATCAACTTAAAATTGTAAGTATTCAAGAGAATAATGAAAATACGAGCAGAAGTAGTACTGAGATTTCGCAGGAAGTTGACAAGCTATCGAAAGAAAAAGGAGAATTGCAAAAAAAAGTTGATGATCTTCAAAAGCAGGTTAAGGGATATCAAAGTGCAGCAGCTGATAGCAGTACTACAAATAAACAGATACTGGACGAATTGAATAAGGACAAAATGGTACTTGGAGTTGTGGATGTATCTGGACCAGGAGTAGAGATAACTATAACCCCCCAAAATATATCTCGTTCTGGAAGCGCAGATTCTGATAGTACATCTGATACAACACGACCTATAAAGGGCGAAGATATTGTAGATCTTATTAATGAACTTAACTTTTCTCAGGCGGAAGCTATTTCTGTAAATGATAATAGGATAACGGCGGTAACAGGAATAAAGAGCTCAAGCGGCGGAACGGATATATTTATTGGTGATGATAGGATTTCGCCTTATGAAAAAATAACAATAAAGGCTATTGGAAATAGCAAAATGCTATATTCTGCACTATCTTATCCAGGAGTTTTATCTATGATACCTGAAAATTATAAGGTTGAATACAATAAAGTTGATAATATTAAGATAAAAAAATCAAGTAAGATTATAAAGTTTGACTTTGCTAAACCTTCGAATAAATAATAAGGAAGTGATTAATTATGATTGCTGTTTTTGGTCTGTTTATTGGGATAATAATAGGAGTAGTTTGGAATGTTCCTATTCCTGATAAATTTTCACCATATCTTTCTGTAGCTATCTTTGCATGTCTTGATTCTGTTTTTGGAGCTATAAGAGCTGGACTTGAAAAACAATTTAAAGCGGATGTTTTCATATCTGGTTTTTTCGGAAATGCAGTTCTCGCTGTAGCACTTGTATATCTTGGTGATAAACTTAGTCTTCCGATATATCTTGCTGCTGTTATTGTTTTTGGAACAAGAATATTTAATAATTTCGCTTCGATAAGAAGAATTTTACTGGAAAAGGCTAAGATTCACTAATGAGGTGATTTAATGAAAAATAATGAAGCTTCTATATTTATTTTCATTGCTTCAATTTTTGTTGGTATACTTATTTCATCAAGTATTACTTTTGGCAATACTAAGAAAACAGTATATCTTAATTCAAAGCAGTATCAGGATGTATATAGAAATAGGAGTAAGCTTATAAGCGACATAAATGATTTGAGAGAACAATACTTTGATGTGAAGAAAAAAATTGATGATTTTATTAAAACTACAAATGATGTTTCTGAAACTAATAAGCAGATGAAGGATGAACTTACATTATATAGAATGGCTCTTGGAAATGTTGATATAGAAGGTGAAGGCATTGAACTAACATTAAATGACAGTGGAGGGGAATTTACAGGAACAGTAAAGGGTTATAATGATGTTGGAGAAATGCTTCATGATTATGATATTAGATATGTTCTAAATGCCTTAAAGTCAGCTGGAGCAGAAGCTATTTCTGTAAATGGTCAAAGGGTTTTAAGCAATAGTGAAATATATTGTAATGCAGAATTTATATTGATAAATGGAGTTAAGACAGGTGCACCATTTAATATAAAGGCTATTGGAGATGAAGATAAATTAAAAAGTTATATGCTTGCAGATGGAAATTATCTTAATTATTTAGAAATGAGAAGTCATAATAACATAAAGTTTAAGTTAAGTACTAATTCAGATATAAAGATATTTTCAAGTAATAACAACATTAGATACAAAGATATGAACTCTAAATAGATATTTTATGCAAAGTTATAATTTAACAATTAAATTTTTCTTTGTTTAAAATGATTAAAAAAAATATTAATTATTTTAGAGGATTTTTTAGATTTATGGAGAATATATCTATATAATAAGAATTCTACTTTTTTTTATTTAAGGAGACGGTGAATTTGAGTATAGCAGAAAATTTAGATAAAATTAGGGAGAGTATTCCGGAATATGTTAATCTTGTAGCTGTATCTAAAACCAAGCCTATAGCAGATATTAAAGAAGCTTATGATCTTGGTATAAGAGATTTTGGGGAAAATAAGGTGCAGGAGTTTTTAACTAAGTATGAAAAGTTTGGAAACGATATTAGATGGCATTTTATTGGTCATCTTCAAGTTAATAAGGTAAAGTACATTGTTGGAAAGGTATTTTTGATACATTCTTTAGATAGTGTAAAATTACTTAAAGAACTTGAAAAAAGATATTCTAAGGAAAATCTTTATGCCAATGCTCTTATAGAGATAAATATAGGTAGGGAAGAAAGTAAAAGTGGAATTTTATTAGAAAATTTAGATGAACTTCTTAAGGAATGCGAGAACTGTAATAATGTAAAAATTAAGGGTCTTATGACTGTAATTCCAATTGGAGATGAAGAAAGTAATAAAAAATATTTTTCACAGATGAAAAACTTGTTTGAAAAGCTAAAAAGTATGAATTTGAAAAATATTGAAATGAAATATTTATCTATGGGAATGACAGGAGATTATAAAACTGCGATATCAAAGGGCGCTAACGTAGTAAGAATAGGCCAAGGAATATTTGGTAAAAGAGATTATAGTAAATAATACAGGGAGGTTAAAAAATGGCTATTAAAGTTTTAAACAAGGTAATGGGTATTATAGGACTTAACGATGAGGAGTATGATGAAGAGGAAAGTGAACTTGAGGACAACAAAAGTGTTGAAGAGGAAGAAGCTTATGACTATGACAATAGCTTAATACAAAATAAAAAATCAAGTAAGGTGGTAAATATACATACGGCTAATTCTATAAAAGTATCTATAGTTAAACCAAACGATTATGATGAAGCAACACAAATTTGTGATGATCTTAAAAATAGAAAAATAGTTGTTGTTAATGTATCTGAACTTGAGCCTAAGATAGCTCAAAGACTTTTAGATTTTATGGGTGGAGCAAGTTATGTACTAAATGGTGAACTTCAGGAGGTTGAAAAGGGAGTTTACTTATTATCTCCTTCCAATGTAGAAGTTAGCAAGGACTTAAAAAATGAACTTTCAACTAAAGGAATATTTAATTGGAGCAAATAGAGCTCATGTGTACTAAATTCTATTTTAGTACACATGAATTTTGCTATTTAGAAGATTTGAAACTTTAATGTGAGGAGAATTTATAGCTATGTTTATTACTTTGCTAATATACTTAATAAGAGTATTAGAGTGGGCTGTAATTATAGATTGTGTTTTATCATTCTTGCCAATGGATTCGTTATATGATTTTAAGAGGATAGTGGGAACTATAACAAGTCCATTTCTTGAACCGTTTAGGAGGCTTCAAGAAAGATTTATGCCTAATTTTATGATTGATTTTTCTCCATTTTTTGTTTTGATTTTTTTTAATATAATTGAAAGAGTAATTATTACACTGGCTTTAAGATGATTTTTACAGGAAAACTTATGAGATTGAGGTGATAAAATGAGTAGTAGTAGGCTTACAGCTATGGATATAACTAGTAAGGAATTTAGAAGAACTTTAAGAGGATTTGATCCGGATGAAGTTGATGAATTTTTAAATCAAATTGCTGATAGCTATGAAGAAATGTACAAAGAAAATTCTAATCTTAAAGAAAAGAACGTTATTCTAAAAGAAAAATTGGAGCATTATGCGCATATTGAAGAAACAATCCAGAATACTCTTGTTTTAGCACAAAATGCAGCAGAGCAGGCAAAACAATCTGCAAAAAAAGAGGCTGAACTTATGATCAGGAATGCAAATGATTCTGCACAAAAAATAATTGATAAGGCTAATGAAGATGTTGTTAAAATCAATGATGATTATGATAAAATAAAGCAGGAATTCGTAAAATTTAGATCAAAGTACAGAACTTTTATAAATGCTCAGATGGATATGTTTAATTCGCTTGAAAATGAATTCGATAAAAATTATAGTATTGCTACTTTAAAAGATGAAGAGACTATAAATGCAAAAGAAATACAAAATGATAACAAAGAACAGGTTATAAAGGAAGAAGCTAAAGCTTTAAATGAAAGTGAAGAAAGCTTTACAAATGATTTAAATGAGATAAAAAGTTTTTTTGTGAAATAGAAATAAGTTGAAATTTCAATAAGGGTAAAAGGGCTGTATCAAAATTTAAATTACTTTATTTTGATGCAGTTCATTATTTTGTATAAAACATTTTTGTGGAGGTAATAAAATGAATATTGGAATTGTAGGAGCAATGGATGAAGAATTGGAGCTTCTTTTAAAAAAAATGGAATTAGAAAAAACTGAACATAAAGCAGGAATGATATTTAATTTTGGAAAAATAAGCAATAAAAACGTGGTAATAGTGAGATGCGGTATAGGAAAAGTAAATGCTGCTATATGTACACAGATACTTGTAGATGATTTTAATGTAGATTGTATTATAAATGTAGGAGTTGCTGGCGGAATAGGTAAAAATATTTATCCTGGTGATATAGTAATTGCTGATAATCTAGTTGAACATGATATGGATACTACAGCTTTTGGTGATAAGCGTGGTCAAGTGCCAAGAATGGATACCTTTGACTTTAAGTGCAATGAAACCTTAGTAAAAAAAGCAAAAGAAGCATGTGGAAATTTTAAAGACCATAGTGTTTTTATAGGCAGAATTGTTTCAGGAGATCAATTTATTGCTGATATAGATAAAATTAGATGGCTTGATAAGGAATTTGGAGCAATGGCATGTGAGATGGAGGGCGGAAGTATTGCACATACAGCTTATTTAAATAAAATACCTTTTGTTGTTATAAGGTCTATTTCAGACAATGCTAATAATGGTGCTAGTATGGATTATGAAAAATTTAAACCTATTGCAATAAAAAATTCTACTGATATTCTGGAAAACATGATTAACTTAATATAAATATTTAAGGTTATAATATTATTTGTTTTTTGAAATAATAATTCTAAAGACTGCTAGATTAATTTTATGTATTGGAGGAATAGAGTTATTATGGAAAAAAATAAACTTGATTATTATGAAAAAAAACTTATAAATGAAAAAAACAAGGTTAATGATTTGATTAGGAATATGAGAAAAAATGAAACAATTGATTCTAAAAGTGAAATAGCCTCTGAGTTATCATTTTACGATAATCATCCTTCAGATTTAGCAACAGAAATAAATGATATTGAAAAGGGAATGGCACTTAGAGAAAATGAAACTACTATACTTGAGAAAATAGATGCGGCAATTAATAGAATACAAGATGGAACTTATGGAATATGCAAAAATTGTGGTGAAAAAATAAGTGAAGAAAGATTAGAGTTTTTACCTTATGCTGAAAATTGCGTAAAATGTCAAACAAAAATAGCAAGCATAAAACCCAGACCAGGAGATAATAGACCTGTTGAAGAAGAAGTTTTAGGGTATCCTTTTACTACCGGATATACAAGATACAGCAGCAAAACAGGTTTTGATTTGGAGGACAGCTATGAAGCGGTTCAGAACTTTGATAAGCGTCCTAATACTATGGATGATTTTATTGATGATGATGAATATGTTGATTTTATGGATAAAGTAAGTAATGCTCAGTATAAAGCCCAACTTCCAGACTAATACAGGTTTATTTGAGTTTTAATGTTAAGGGGGAAATTAATGGAGTTAGTTGTAATAATAATAGGTTTTTTATTGGATAGAGTTACAAAGCTGTGGGCTTTAAGTTCGTTAAGAAGTACAAATGAAATGGTTATAATAAAAGGCTTTTTTAGTTTCACTTATGTTGAAAATAAAGGTGCTGCATGGAATATATTTGTTGGCAAAACTATATTTTTAATAGTGTTTACATGTGCTATACTTTGTGGAGTTGTGTTTTATCTTATAAAATATAGACCTAAAAATAAGTTTATGAGAATAGCCTTAAGCTTAATAATTGCAGGAGCACTTGGAAATATAGTCGATAGAGTTATTTACAAACATGTAGTTGATTTTATTTTATTTCACTATAAAGATGTCTATTATTATCCAGTATTCAATATTGCTGATGTATGCGTTGTTATAGGAACCCTTTTACTTTTAATATGTATGCTTAGGGATGGTAAAAAATGAACACTTTAAAATTTGAGGTTGATTCTTATAATGAGAATTTAAGGCTTGATGTTTATTTATCAGAAAATATTAAAGATAAATCAAGATCATATATTCAAAATCTCATTAAAAGTGGAAAGGTAATAGTTGATGGGAGCATAAAAAAAGGCAGTTATAAATTAAAATTAAGTGATCAAGTTGAAGTTGAAATTCCAGAAAATGAAAAGCTTAACGTAGAGCCTGAAAATATCCCTATTGATATTATATATGAAGATAGGGATGTAATAGTAGTAAATAAAGCACAAGGGATGGTTGTACATCCTGCACCTGGAAATTACAGTGGTACATTAGTTAATGCACTTTTATATCACTGCACAGATTTGTCAGGTATAAATGGCATTTTAAGACCTGGAATAGTTCATAGGATAGATAAGGATACCTCAGGAATACTAGTTGTTGCTAAAAATGATATGGCTCATAAAAAGTTAGCTGAGCAGCTTAAAGAACATTCTATGAATAGAATTTATAATGCTCTTGTTGAGGGGATAATTAAAGAGGATACTGGAACTATAGATAAACCTCTTGGAAGGCATCCAAACCAGAGGATAAAAATGGCAGTAGTCAAAGATGGAAGAAGAGCTGTTACTCATTACAGAGTTCTTCAAAGATATAAAAGCAACACACTTATAGAATGTAAGCTTGAGACAGGGAGGACGCATCAGATAAGAGTTCATATGGCTTACATAGGTCATCCTATTGTTGGAGATCCGGTTTATGGATATACTAAACAAAAGTTTAAACTTCAAGGACAGATGCTTCATGCAAAAAAACTTGGTTTCATACATCCATCTACAGGTAAATATATGGAATTTGATAGCGAACTTCCTGAATATTTTAAAAAGATAATTGAAATAATAAATAATATGTGATAACATATTTAGTGTTGATTTATTTCCTTTAAATGATCCCGTGAGGTCGTAAGGTAAAATAATGGATTTAGAAATATAAACCCTACCTTACTATGGTTGGGTTTTTTTGTGCAAATTATAATATAGGAGGTGTTTTAATTATGTTACTAAAGGCTGTAATTTTAGACGAAAAGGCTATGAAAAGAACTCTTACCAGAATCTCACATGAAATAATAGAAAAAAATAAGGGAATAGAGAACATAATACTAATGGGAATTAAAAGAAGGGGAGTACCAATTGCCAATAGAATAGCAAATATTATTGAAAGTATTGAAGGCAAAAAGGTTACAGTAGCAAGTGTGGATATAACTTTGTTTAGAGATGATTTAATGAGCTTAGATAAGCAAACTTCAATAAAGGTTAATAATATAGAAATTGATGTAAAAGATAAAACAGTTATCCTGGTGGATGATGTTTTGTATACAGGTAGAACTGTTAGGGCTGCTATTGAGGCAATTATAAATTCGGGAAGACCTGGAATGATACAACTTGCTGTATTAATAGATAGAGGACACAGGGAACTTCCAATAAGAGCAGATTATGTGGGCAAAAATGTTCCTACAGCAAAAACTGAAATGGTATCGGTTGAGGTTTCAGAACTGGATGGAAATGATGCTGTAAGTATTTATGAAGCTTAAAATAAAATATTTGATGGAGGAATTTTATGAAAAAATATATAGATGTAGAGGAAAAATTACCGATTTTAAAAACCATACCTCTTAGTTTTCAGCATTTATTTGCTATGGTTGGGTCTACTATTTTAGTGCCTATCTTAACAGGAATGAATCCAGCTATCGGATTATTTTGTAGTGGAATTGGTACACTTCTTTATATACTATGCACTAAAGCAAAGCTTCCGGCTTATATAGGTTCTTCTTTTGCATTTATAGGACCTATGGTTATTGCATCTAAAAATTATGGAGCAAATGCAATGCTTTCTGGAGTTATTTGTGCAGGTCTTGTATATTTAATGGTTGCAGCTATAATAAAATTTACAGGAAGTGATTGGCTTAGTAAGATACTATCTCCTGTTGTAGTTGGTTCAGTAGTAATAGTAATAGGATTAAGTCTTGCAGGTAGTGCTATAAACTGGGCAGGCTTAAATCCATCTTATGCTATAACTAAGGGAGTTCCAAGAACGGCTTGGATTGCAGTAGCAGTAATTACTCTTCTTGTGGGAATTATTGGTTCAATGTATTTTAAAGGTTTTTTAGGAGTAATTCCAATACTTGTAGCCATGATATGTGGTTATATAGCAGCATTATGTTTTGGAGTAATACCAGATAAGACTATACATACTATTTTAAGTGCAAAATTATTTGAGATACCGCCTTTTATGACACCAAAGTTTAATTTAAATGCAATGATTATAATGGCACCGGTATCTTTTGTTACAATAGCAGAACATATTGGACATATTTACGTAACTAACAGTGTAGTTGGCAGAGATTTTACAAAGGATCCAGGACTTCATAGATCAATCTTAGGCGATGGAGTTGCTACAATTTTTGCAGGTCTTGTTGGTGGGCCTCCAAATACAACTTACGGAGAAAATATAGGTGTTATGGCTATAACAAGAGTATACAGTGTTTGGGTAATAGGAATTGCTGGAGTAATTGCAATAATACTTTCATTTATTGGACCTGTAGCAGCGCTACTTTCAAATATGCCTATGTGCGTAATTGGAGGAGTAAGTATACTTTTATTCGGAATAATAGCATCTTCAGGATATAGAATTTTTGTAGAAGATAAGATAGATTTTTCCCTAAAGAGAAACCTTTTAATTACTTCTGTAATAATAGTTTTGGGTGTAGGTGGAGCATCAGTTAGGTTTCCATTTAACGGTTCTACTGTAGAAATAAGTGGAGTTGCTCTTGCAACATTAGTAGGAATTGCACTTAATTTAATACTTCCTCAGAAGAGTCTTTCAGAAAGAGAATAAAAAAATAGATAGGACTAAGTCCTATCTATTTTTTTATTTCAGGTGCCTTAGGATTTATATATATTGTTTTGTTCGTATAATATATAACCATTCCGGGTTTTGCACCAGAAGGCTTTTTTACGTTTTTAACTTCTGTATAATCAACTGCAACATTTAAAGATTCCTTTGCTTTACTGTAAAAAGCAGCTAAGGCTGCGGCTTCTTCAAGTGTACTATCTGGTACGGAACCATAATTTTTGATTATTACATGTGATCCGGGTATGTTTTTTGTATGAAGCCATATGTCCCTTTTGTCGGCAAATTTTAAAGTTAAATAATCATTTTGATAATTGTTTCTGCCTATGTACATATCTATACCGTCTTTTGATTGTATATGCATAGGCTTTGAAGGCTTACTTTTTTTGGCCTTATTTTTCTTGGAGAATTTTATATATCCAGTTTCAATAAGCTCTCTTTTTATCTCTTCAATTTCTCCATAAGTTTCACTATTTTCTATATTTGTAAGCACTGATTGTAGATATTCAAGTTCATTATTGTTGTTTTCCATTTGAATTAGAGCATTTTCTTCAGTCTTTTTTAGCTTATTGTATTTTTTAAAATATGCCTGAATATTTTCAGATGGAGTTTTGTTTTCATCTAGTTTAATATCGATATACTCACTATCTTCACTGTAATAGTTTAAAACCTTTGTAATCTTGTCACCTTTTTTTATTGAGTATATATTCGAGGTTAATAATTCACCATATATTCTATATATATCCTTGTTATCACATTCTTTTAGTTTTTTTGTATAAATCTCATCTTTTTTTATACACCTTTCAATATTGTTCTTTATTATTTTTTGCAAATCCGAACTCCTGTTGTTAAGTCTATCGATTTTATCTTTTTCAGCATAGAAGTCCTCTAGAAGTTCAGAAGGTGAATCATAAATTTTTTCATCCATTCCACTTAGATAATTAAGTTTAGTACAGTAAAAATCTTTTACCGATTTATTGTATGAATATAATGAAAAGCAGAATTCGTTATTTTTTATTTTTGAGAAAAATTCCGTTAAATAGGAGTAAAGTTCTTTATTAGATTCAGTATCTTTAGCATTAAAATGAAGTTCTTTAGAAAGAGTAGAACTCACACCAGTAAACAAGCTAGAAAACATTTTTTCATTTTTGCTTAGTTGTTTATTTGAAATATAATTTTGAAAATCTTCAAATGAAAAATTTAATGGATTTAGCTTTGGGCTTTCAGGTGGGTATGTAAATTCTAAACCTGGGAGTAATGTCCTATACCTATTTATATCTAAAGTTAAATGCTTTATGCTATCCATTATGATATTATCTCTCTGTCTTATAAGAGTAATATTACTGTGCCTTCCCATTATTTCTATAAATAATTGATATATGCTGTTAAAACCCAGTTCATCTACACTTTCAACGTTTATTATTATTATCCTATCAGTTGTAAGCTGTTCAATGCTTACGATTTTGGCATTCATAATATGTTTTCGTAGTACCATACAAAACATTGGCGCCTTTATGGGATTGGTTTTATTTAAATTAGTAATATGTATTTTAGGGTATGAAGAACTAGCACTAATAAGTAACTTTACATTGCTTGAAGAGGCAGTCCTAATAGTTAAGTTTATTTCATCTTTTTCAGGTTGATTTATTTTTGTTATTTTTCCATTTATAAGTTTGTTTCTCAATTCATTTAAAATTCCATGTAAGTATATTCCGTCAAGTGCCATATATATCAATTCCTTTCACTTCAGTTGCTCTTCTTATAGTATACCATTTACATGACTATCTACTCAACAATATTACATATATAAAATATTTTCAAGTTAAAGTTTAAAAATTACAATAATGTAAATAATATATAAAAACACATGTTTCACAGGAGGTTTACATGGATGAATATAACGCATTGAAAGACGTCGATTTGGATGAGTATGAAATTAGCGAAAGTGATTTCAATAATATAGATATGAATGTTATATGTAAATATGAAATTTTTCCATTTTGCTTTAAAAGTAACAGTATACATATAGCAACGTATAAGGAATTGTCCTTAAATATAGTTAAAGATTTAACTTTTATATTTAAAAAAGAGGTAATTATATTTAAGGGAGAAAAAAGTCAGATAAAAAGCTATATAAATATGTATTCCAATATCAAATTTGGTGAAAAAGCCATAAGAGATATAAAAAATGAGAGAGCTTTAAAGGACAATAGAGCAGCCTATGAAAATAATGAAGAAAACTATGCTCCGGCTGTTAGTCTTACAGATTCTATAATTAAATTAGCTTTAATTAGATTGGCTAGCGATATACACATAGAACCGTTTGAAAATGTAGTTTATATAAGAATTAGAGTAGATGGTATTTTAAGTGAACTTATGAAAATTCCTAGAGAAGCATATGAAGCGGTTCTTATAAGGTTTAAAATAATGGCAAAAATGAATATTACAATAAAAAAGTTGCCTCAAGATGGAAGAATTAAATATAAAAATGAAGAAAATAACTATGATTTTAGGGTATCATCAATGCCTACCTTATTTGGTGAAAAACTTGTAATTAGAATATTGTACAAAGATAAATCTTTTTTTACCTTTGAAGAAATTACTGAGAATAAAAGCAAGCAAATTATGAAGCTATTAAAAAAGTCACATGGTATAACACTTCTTTGCGGACCTACAGGAAGTGGAAAAACAACCACACTCTATTCTATGATAAAAAAGTTAAATAGTATTGAACAAAATATAATTACCATTGAGGATCCAGTTGAAATAGTAATTGATAGAATAAATCAGATAAGTGTAAACGATAAATCTGGATTAACCTTTGCTAATTGCTTAAGAAATGTTTTAAGGCAAGATCCTGATGTAATAATGGTTGGTGAGATAAGAGATGAAGAAACAGCAGAAATAGCTATAAGGGCAGCAATAACAGGACATTTTGTGTTGAGCACACTGCATACCAATGACACATTTTCAGCTGTTTCAAGACTAAGTGATATGAAGGTACAAAAATATTTAATTGGTGATGCCCTTAATGGTGTAATATCTCAAAGGCTAGTAAGAAAAATATGCTGTAACTGCAAGCATGAATATAAGCCAAGTAATTATGAAAGGGAAATATTAAAATTAAAAGCTGAAGATAAACTTTATAAGGGCGAAGGATGTTCAAAGTGCAATTTTACAGGATATTCTGGAAGAAAAGCAATTTTTGAAATAATGGAACTTGATGATGATAGTAAAGAGATAATTTATAAAGAAAAAGCTTCTACAGAATTAAAAAATTATTTCTTGAGTAAGGGCATGAAGCTGCTTGAGGATAATGCTGCTGAACTTGTAAAAAAAGGAGAAACCACATTTACGGAATTTATAAAAATTAAAGATAGTTTATAGGGAAGTGATTTCTATGGTTTATATTTATGAGGCAATAAACAGTGAAGGTAAAAAGATAAAAGGATACTCTACAACAGATAATAAGAAGGAGCTTGCCATTAAGCTAAGAGAAAAGGATTATTATCTTATAATTTACAGAAAGAAAAAAGAAATATTAGATTTTATGAAAAATATAAGCAGCAAAGATATATATTTTTTTTCAAATCAGATGTCATATATGTTAAAGGCTGGGTTTAATATATGTGAATGCTTAAATATTATGTCTACTAAATTTAGTGGAACCTTAAAAAAGAATGTAGTCATAATAAAAAGCAATATAGAAAATGGTAAAACCTTATACGAAAGTATAATTCGCTGTAAGGATAGTTTTCCATATTTTTTTAAAGAGATGGTGTTAGTAGGGGAAGAAAGTGGAAATTTAGATATTATATTTAAAAATATAGGAGCTTATTATAAAAACATATATAAAACCAGAGGGAAAATAAAGAACGTGATAATTTACCCGTTACTTGTACTTATATTAATGATAATGTTAACTATATTTTTAGTAATAGACATAATTCCTAAATTTTCTGAAGTATTAAGTGGATTAGGAAGTAAGCTTCCAGCAAGTACCCAAAGAATTGTTAATGTAAGCAATTTTTTGAGAGAACATTTCATTTTTCTTCTAATTATCTTATGCCTATTAATCTTTGTATTAAAAATTATGCGTAAATCTAAAGTTTTCAAAGAAAATTTAGATAAAATCAAATTTAAAATTCCTGTAATAAGCAATGTTTATAGAAAGGAGATCAGTAGAAGATTCATTTTTTCACTTTCAATTTTAATTAAAAGTGGAATAGCTATTATAGAAGCTATGAATATAGCGGCACAAACTGTAGAAAATGTATATGCTGAAAATTCCATAAAGAAATGCATTGTTAATGTAAAAAACGGAAAGGGAATAGGAGAAAGCTTTGAGAATGTAGATGTGTTTTCTAGATTCACCATAGATATGTATTATATGGCAGAAGAATGTGGCAATATAGATGAAATTTTAATTAATATTGCTGAAATTTATGAGGAGGAAATAAATAATGAGGTGAAAAGAGTTGTTAGCTTATTTGAACCTCTTACGATTGTAGTTCTTTCTATTTTTATAGGTGCAATATTAATCTCAGTAATGATGCCTATCATAAATATTATGAATTCTATATAGAAGGGAATATAGCTAATGAATAAAACTAAAGGGTTTACGCTTATAGAATTAATAACCACTATTTCTATAATTCTAATATTAAGTTCAATGTTAGTTCCAAATGTCTTGGGCTATA
The DNA here is from genome assembly GCF_045310695.1 of Clostridium neuense. Classification (NCBI taxonomy): domain Bacteria; kingdom Bacillati; phylum Bacillota; class Clostridia; order Eubacteriales; family Clostridiaceae; genus Clostridium; species Clostridium neuense. Next base: position 101,158 of record NZ_JBJIAA010000011.1, on the reverse strand, counting down.
TTAAAAAAACTTATGAAGCAAAAGCTCAGGATACAGCAAATTTAGTATTTTCATCTGCAATGGAGAGTTATATGAAAGAGGATGGATTTATAAAAGAAGATGTAGAGGAGTGTTTAAGTGAAAATCTTAAGATTAAGGATATAAATTTTAGTGTATGTGAACCTTCAGATGAAAAAAGCATAAATGTGGATTTTAAATACAAGGATGTAAATTATGAAGTTCAGATAAATGGAGAGGATTGTAATTATGTCTTTAAGAAAAGCTAAATCAGGATATACATTAATTGAAGTGATTTGTACAGTAAGTATAGCTATTGTTGTATCTTCTATAGGAATTGCAGCAGTTAAGAACTACAATGGATTAAAAAGTGAAATGGAATGCAAATACGTAAATAATCAAATATTAAATTTTATTAATGGCAGCAGAGAGTATTGTAGAAGTAGAAACTTAGAAGGGAAGATTTTTATAGATGCTTCTTTAAATAGATTTATTTTTTATAAAGGTCTGGATAAATGTATAGATAAGTTTTACTTTCCTAAAGGATTTAAAGTATATCCTCTTCAAAAAAGTCATGGTGAAATTAGCATAGATGAAAACGGAATGACTTCAGATGCATGCAAAATTCAGTATGTAGACTTAAGGAAAGGAGTTCACATAATTACAATTTGTGTTGGAACAGGCTATGTTGAAATTAAAGGTTAGGAAGGGATTCACATTAATAGAAGCGTTATGTTCAGTTTTTTTATTTTCAATTTTACTGTTGTTTGCAGTTGAAATAAAGATAAATGAAATTAAATTGAATAAAGTAAACTATGAAACTGTAAAATACACTTATTTTTTGGAGGCTGTAAAAAATGAATTGCTTTCGAATACATCTGTAGAACAAATATGCAGTTTACAGTCTAGTGGAAAGCTTTATGTTTCTAGAAAAGATATAGAAAATGATGATTCTATAATTGATGTAAATTCTATTTTTTTAGCACAAAATGATTTGAATAAATTTCCATATATTATTTTGCATTTAAAAAAGAAAGATGGTGCTTTAATGATTACTCTAAATATGTACGTTAAATTTTATGGAAAGGAAAAAGTTTATACATGCACATTTACAAAGTAAAAAAATGTAGGGGCTTTACAATAGTGGAGTTAATTGCTTCGATTTTAATTTTTAGTATATTTGCCGTTTTTAGTATTTCAATATTAAGTGGTTTTATGAAAGGTTACTTAAAAGAAAGTGAAATTGAAAATCAAGACTCATACGTTTCGGAAGGAATGATTATACTAGATAATTTATTAAGGGAAGGTAAAATAATACTTCAAAACGATGAGATTGAAGTAATAAAAAGTGATAATTCTTATAATAGTATAGTGTTTAATCGTTATTCAGAAAAAGTTGTAATAGATTACTATGAGGGCAATGTAAAAGTAACTTCAAATAACTTGATGACAAAAATAAAAGAGTTTAATGTTTTAAAGAATAAAAACGTTTTTTATATTTTTATAACTTGTAAAGATGGAAGGAGATATAGAAGGTGTTTCAATTTAAAACTTCCAGATCCTCAGGTTACAGCATAGTATATGCGCTTATTGTAGGAGGACTGTGTGTAATATTAGTTCTTGCCATATATAAAATAGAAATTCAAAGAAAAAAGTATATGATAGATTTCCAAAGATCAGTACTAAAAAGTGAAAAATCTAATTTTAACATTAATTTATTAAATAGAAGGTGATTATTTGAATGTAATTTATATGGTAAATGGAGATAAAGTAACAAAAATAGATTTGGGGAAATTTAAAAGCATAAAGAAAAGAACGAGTTTTAAAGTTGATAGACAAATTCTCAAAAACATGAATAATAAAAATGTGGGAATTAGTTTAAACAGTAAAAAAGCCTATATAGTAATTGAAGGTGAAGAAATATATATTAAATATTTTAAATTTCCAAAGGTTAGCGAAAGTAAGTTATATGAACTTATAAATAATGAATTGAATTATCTATATAGGAATGAAAGCTTTGTATTTAATTATAAAAAAATTAAGCAATCGATTAATACTATTGAAGTTATTGTTTTTTATTTTAGATCAGAAGAGTTAAATTTAATTGATAAATTTGTAGAAGATAAGCAACTAAAAGCTGTAAGATTGATTCAAATGTGTGTTTTAAATTATTATAAAAAGCTTATAAAGGAAAAAGATTATTTTATAGTATTCAAATATAATTTTCACAATTATATAATGTGTGTAAGAAATAATAATATCTATGCAAATGAGGTATATGATATGCTCCAAGATAAAGAATATAATAAAATGAAAAATTTCATTGTTTCAAATTGTGAAAAAGGAAGTTTAACCAATAAAATTTATATCATTGGAAAGTGTATTAAAGATACAAACATTATTAAATTCCTTCAAGAATATGGTCAGATAAATTTTTTGAAAGATATAGATTTAAATAAAATATCCAAAATTATAGTATAAGGGGAAAAGTATATGGAGAAAAATAATTTTTTGCCCTATGAAATAAGGAAAAAGAGAGAGAGCTTAAGAAATAAACTGGCTAATTCAACTATTATAATCTTATTTTTTATAAATTTTGTATGTTTAATGAATTTGTATTTTAAATTATTAGATTGTAGAAGTAAAGCTGCAGAAAAACAAGAAACTAGTATTACAGTTCAAAATAAAGAAGATAATATTAAAGCTGACTTTAAAGATGTAGATATTTTAAAATTAATTTCTGAGAAAATAAAAAATAAAGATTATACCAGTATTTCAATAAAGGAAGGAACTGTTGAAGTTGATTTTTCGTCAAAGGAAGATCTAAAAGAAAGTATTAGAAAAATAGAGGAGGATTCACGGTTAATTATAACAAGCTTATCAAAAGCTCAAGGCAATGATGGTTATAGTATGATTATAGAGGTGAAAGGTATTTGAAATTAAAAATTGCAGTGATATTCATATTGATTTTTTCACTTAGTGGCATTTTTATAGTGAATGATGAAATTGAAGCTAAACATAATGTTATAAAGATGCCTGATAAAATTAGCGTGAAAAAATTTAATGAAATTAAACTTAGCGAAATGTTAGGTACAGTGGAAAAGCATAAAGAATTAAAGGTTGAGGAAATAAAGTACGACAATAAGGATGCATATATAAATGTTTTGGTAAATGGTAATATGCAAAGTATAAATGAGATAGCCAATAGCCTCAGGCAAGAAAAGATCCTAATAAAAATTAATCAGATTACTATTGTTAAAAATCCTCAAGATGAAGGTGCTAAAATGCAGTTGGTTTTTAAGCGCTATAGGTAAGTGAATTAATATATAATATATCATTTTATGCACTTTATTAAAAATTAATGAAAATAAATTTGCAAATATTTATAAGTTTTGATAAAATATCATTGTCTGTATTTGTGAATTAAATTGCACTATAGTGAATTTGTATAGTGTCTTTGAATTATGTATAATTATATATCAAATTTAATAAGCACTTTTTATATGCAACTTTTAACATTAACCCATTTATGAGTCAATGATATTGTTTCGTGAGCTGTATATAGTGTATGAGTTGAAGGGAGAACGTTAAAGTGTATAAAAGTAGAATAGATAAGCTAAGAGATGCCATGAAGAGTAAAAATATTGATGGAGTATTACTTGTAGGTGATCCTAATAGAAATTATATGAGTGGGTTTACCGGTGATGAAAGTTTTTCTATAATTACATTAAATAGAGCTATTTTTATAACGGATTCAAGGTTTACTGAACAGGCAAGACAGCAGGTCAAAGATTATGAAGTGGTTCAATATAATACTACCTTTTCAGAATTTTTAGGAAAGATGGCAGAAGAGCTTGGAATAAAGACTCTTGCTTTTGAAGAAGATGTACTTACCTTCTCAACTTATAGTGAATATAAGAAAAGCTTAAAATGTGACTTTGTACCATTAAATGGTATAGTTGAGGAACTTAGATTGATTAAAGATGAAACTGAAATAGAAAAGATTAAAAAAGCTGCTAATATAGCAGATAAAGCTTTTGAGCATATGCTTACTTTCATAAAAAAAGGAATGACAGAAAGAGAAGTAGGACTTGAACTGGAATTTACAATGAAAAAAATGGGAGCAAAGGACTTATCTTTTCCTTCTATAGTTGCAAGTGGTGAAAGATCATGTTTGCCACACGGTCAAGCAACAAATAAGGTTTTAGAAGAAGGAGATTTTCTTACTTTAGATTTTGGATGCATATACGAAGATTACTGTTCAGATATGACAAGGACAATAGTAATAGGCAAGCCAAGCGATAAGATGAAGGAAATTTATGATATAGTGCTTAAGGCTAATGAGGCAGCTATACCGGTGATAAAGAGTGGTATAATTTGCAAGGCTATAGACAAAGTTTCCAGGGATATAATATCATCCTATGGATATGGTGATAATTTTGGGCATGGTTTAGGTCATGGAGTAGGAAGAGAAATACATGAGGAGCCTAGATTAAGTCCAAGAGGTGATGTTGTTTTAAGAGAAGGAATGATTGTTACGGATGAACCAGGAATATACATACCTGGCTTTGGAGGAGTAAGAATAGAAGACTTAATTTTAGTTAAAAAAGATAGTTGTGAAGTTATATCAAAATCACCTAAAAATTTAATATGCATATAGAATTTTGTATGAATTTCACACGAAAATGTAATAATATATAATGAATTAATATTTTGGAGGGATACCTAATGATATCAGCAGGAGATTTAAGAAAGGGAACTACATTTGAATCTGAGGGACAAGTTTATACTGTAATCGACTTTTTACATGTAAAACCTGGTAAAGGAGCAGCTTTTGTTAGAACAAAATTAAGAAACGTTATTTCTGGAGGAGTAACAGAAACAACATTTAATCCAACAGCAAAATTGCAGGATGTTGTAATAGAAAGAAAAGAAATGCAGTATCTTTATACAGATGGTTCACTATACTATTTTATGGATCAAGAAACATATGAGCAAATACCTTTAAGCTTTGAACAAGTTGAGAGTGCAATTAAGTTCTTAAAAGAAAATATGTTTGCAACAATAAAATTCTACAAAGGAGAAGCATTTTCAGTAGAAGCTCCTAACTTTGTAGAACTTCAAATAACATCATGCGAACCTGGAGTAAAAGGAAATACAGCAACTAATGCTATGAAGCCAGCAACTCTTGAAACAGGGGCAATAGTTCCAGTTCCTTTATTTGTAAATGAAGGAGAAATAATAAGAGTAGATACTAGAACAGGAGAATATATGGAAAGAGTTCAAGGATAATTCTATTAAGCTTTCTATATGAAATTAAAGCAAAAAATATAAATAGTTTTAACTTTGTTTATTTTGCTGTGTAATGCATAGGAATTAATTATAATTTCTATGCATTTTTTATTTTTTGTAATAATTTCTAATTTTTATAAATAGAAATTAAGTATGAAAGGAGGATGAAAGATTGGTTAACCTAGATAATATTTTTTTTATACTGCCTGAAAAAATAAGAAATGAGATAAGCGTCATAAAAAGATATCCTGACTTGCAGGAAATCAGGATAAAAGTAAACAAGCCTCTGATTGTACAAGTTGGCAGGAATGAATATGTAAGTCAGTATAAAGCAACAGAAGATGATATGAAGAGAATATTGAATAAAATGAGTGGATATTCTATTTATGCTGTTGAAGAAGAGTTAAGGCAAGGATATGTGACTATAAAAGGTGGACATAGAATTGGAATTTGCGGCGAATGTGTTACGGAAGGCTTAAGAGTTAAAACTATAAAAAATATTTCTTCCATAAATATAAGAGTATGTAGGGAAGTAATAGGCTGTTCAAATGAATTAATGAAGAATATTGTATTAAATAATAGAGTTTTTAACACAATAATAATTTCTCCACCTAAATGCGGAAAAACTACAATCTTAAGGGATATTACAAGAAATTTATCCAGCGGCATAAGAGATATAGGCTTGGTTGGAAAAAAAATAAGTGTTATAGATGAGAGAAGTGAAATAGGGGCCTGCGCAAATGGAATACCTCAAATGGACATAGGAATTAGAACAGATATTATGGACAACTGTCCTAAAAGCATAGGAATTATGATGGCAATAAGGAGTATGGCTCCTGAGGTAATAGTTTGTGATGAAATTGGAACTTATGATGATATGAAAAGTGTACTTATGGCAGTTAATTGCGGTGTAAATATAATTACAACTATTCATGGATTTGGAATTGAAGATTTATATAGCAGAGATGTCTTTAAGGATATAACTCAAAACAATATATTTGAAAAGGCCATAATACTAGATTCATCAAAGAGTGCAGGAAGTGTTAAATATATATATGATTTTAAGAGTGCTGCAAAAGAAGGGAGCTTTTAAGGGTGATAAAGATTTTCGGCTGCATGATTGTTTTAATTACATCTACACTGGCAGGATTTATTTATGCTGAAAAGTTTAAAAATAGAGTAAAAGAGCTTAACGAAATTGAGGCGTGTATATATCAACTTAGAAACGAAATAATATATACTCATACTCCTTTGGTTGAGGCTTTGATGAGTGTAGCTGATAAAACTAATGAACCTTTAAATTCATTTTTTAAAATAATTTCTTCTAATCTCTTGGGTAGAAATTTTGATAGTGTGTATGATGCTTTTAAAAGTGCATTTAAAATTTGCAGCGGAGATATGAATATTATTAAAGAAGACAAGTTGATAATATTAAATCTATCAAAGAGTCTTGGAGAAACCGATATAGATGGGCAAATTGCGGTATTTGAACTTACCATTGAAAATTTAAAAAAGCAAATAAAAAATGCAGAAGAAATTATGAAAAAAAGTGTTAAGATGTACAGATATTTAGGATTTTGTGTAGGAGCTATGCTTGTAATTATGCTTGTGTAGGAGGTGTGTTAGTTGCTTGATGTGAGTCTTATCTTCAAAATTGCAGCTGTTGGAATTTTGATGATTATAATAGATAAAATACTAAAATCAAGTGGTAAAGATGATTTTGCTGTAATAACTAATTTAGCGGGAATAATTATAATTCTGATGATGGTAATAAATCTTATAAGTAAATTATTTACTGCGGTGAAGACCATGTTTCAGTTGTAGGTGGTTATTATGGAAATTGTAAAAATAGTAGCTTTTGCTTTTATAGCGCTTATAATAACGGTTGTTTTTAGAAATCAAAAAAGTGAAATAGCAGTGCTTATAAGTGTTATTGTGGGTGTCTTGATTTTTATATTTATGCTTTCTAAAATAACAGCAGTTTTGGGACTTTTACAAAAGCTTGCATTAAAAGCCAATATAGATTTTGTTTATTTAACTACTGTGTTTAAGATTCTTGGTATTGCCTATTTGGCATCTTTCTGTAGTGAAATATGCAAGGATTCTGGAGAGAGTAATATAGCCTCTAAGGTTGAATTTGCAGGTAAAATACTAATATTGGTACTAGCTGTTCCGATATTAATGGGACTGCTTGATTCAATATTAAAGCTTATGTAGGTGTGGTTTATGAAAAAGGTAATCTATGTATTGTTAATAGTGACTGTAATTATATCAATGTGTCAATCAACTGTAGAAGCAAAGGATAAAAGTAATTTTAGTGATGATGAGCAGATAAATCAGCTTTATAATTATATGTCTAATGTAAAAGATAAATATGAAATTTTAAAAGATGTTGATATAGCAACTTATGTTAAGGAGTATATAAAAAATGGTTCTGGAGGTATATCATTTTCAAAGCTTTTAAAGGCAATTTTATCATATTCTGTTAGAGATATTATTTCGAGCATTAAGCTTATATCTATGCTTATAATTATTTGCATTATTTGTGCTTTGCTTACTAATTTTCAAAAAGCATTTTCCTCGGAAAGTGTTACAAACATAGCCTATTTTGCTTGTTATTCTGTTATTATTATGATTATTTCAAAAAGTTTTTATACAGGGGTAACTTTAGCAAGAGGAAGCATTGAGGACATTAATAATATGATGAATGTTCTTATTCCAGCACTGCTGGCGCTTCTTGCTGGATCTGGAAGCGTTATTCAATCTGCTTCTTTAGATCCTATAATACTTTTATCTATAAGCATCAGTATAACCATATTTAAAAACATATTGATACCAATTATTATAATGACTTTTGTGCTTCAGTTTGTAAATAACTTATCCAAAGATTATAAAATAGATCAATTAGCAAAGCTTCTTAACCAGATTGTAATGTGGATTCAAGGAATTGTGATGACTGTGTTTATAGGAATAGTAACAATAAGAGGCATAAATTCAAAGGCTATGGATGAAATTACAACTAAAACGGCTAAGTTTGCAGTTGATAATTTTGTGCCTATTGTAGGCAAATGCCTATCTGATGCAGTATCTACTGTAGCTGGCTATAGTGTTTTGCTTAAAAATGCTGTTGGAACTATAGGACTTATTATACTGGTTGTTATGATGATATTTCCTGTAATTAAGATACTTATTTTGGCTTTTATGCATAAACTTACAGCTGCCCTTGTTGAGCCTATAAGTGATGGGAGAATTGTTAAGTGTATAGCAAATGCAGGAGATACTCTTATATTAATTGCATCATGTCTTATAGGGGTTTCTGTAATGTTTTTTATAATGATATCAATAATAATAGCTGCTGGTAAACCTTTATAAATTGTGAGAAGGTGATAGAAGGTGATAGCTTGGCTTAGAAGCTGGATTATTACAATATGCACTGCTGTTGTATTTATTACTGCTGTTGAAATGATACTTCCAGACAATAAGATGAAGAGTTATGGTAAGTTTGTTATGGGCTTAATGTTAATGACTGTAATAATGACTCCTATAATAAAAATATTTAATAAAAATATAAACATAAATGGGTATATAAATAAAGCAGAGGAAAGTTTTAAAGTGAGCAACTATAAAAGCAGTGTTGAAGCTTATAAAAAAAAGGATGAGGAAAATACAAAAGAGCAATTTAAAGAAAATTTAGAGAATACGTGCACTAAACTACTTAAAGAAAAGTTTCCAGATGCAGATTATTCAGCTAGTGTTGAGGTTGATATGGATAAGGATAGTCAAATGTTTGTAATAAAATCTATAAGTATTGGAGTAAAAGAAAAGGGAATAGAAAAAATAAATAAAATACAAATAGGAAAAAGTAATGAAAAAACTACTTCAGCCAAAAGTTTAGATAACGTTGAAGAGGAGAGAATAAAAAACTTTGTAAGTAGCGAAATTAAAGTACCAGACAAAAATATAAATGTATATAAACTTTAAAATAACGTGAAAAACTTATAGGGGAAGGGGATAAAATGGATTTCAAAAAATTAATAGATTATTTTAAAGACGGAAAGAAAAAAAAGAATGCATTTACTAATATCATTATAATTGGGCTTATAGGGATATTGATAGTAATAGTGTCTAGTTTTTTTAATAGCGCAGATAGTTTTTCAAAGCCGGACAATAGCAAAAAACAAGAGACGAAGACTCAAGGAGAAAGTGACAGTGACAATATTCAAAATTATGAAACAAGTGTAGAAAACAAGCTTAAAGGTACACTAGAGCAAATGGATGGAGTAGGTAAAGTGCAAATAATGATGTATTTTTCAAGTGGAGAGGAGCAGGTTCCTGCATTTAACGTTAATAAGTCTACATCTGTTATTAATGAAACAGATAATTCTGGTGGAAAGAGAACTACTACACAGGATTCAGATGGGGATACTGTTGTTATGTCTAAAGACGGAGATAAGGAATCTCCATTAATTCTTAAAAAGTATAAACCTAAGGTGACAGGAGTATGTATAGTTGCTGAAGGAGCTGAAAATGGTTCTATAAAATTAAGTATAACAAATGCTGTTGTAGATTTATTTGGGATATCCGCAGACAAAGTAGATGTTTATCCTATGAAGAAATAAAATTTAAAGACTCATATGGTATATAAAAATTTGAACAAGCATATAATTTTCTTAAGGATTAGATAGGGGGTAAAGAAAATGAATAAAAAACAAGCTGTTATTATTGTTACGTTGCTAGTACTTATAGTGTGTGCAGCGGTTTTAGCTACAAAATTTAGAAGTCCATATTTATATGTTAATGATACTGATTTGGACAATGATAATAAAAGTACAGTATCTTTAAATAAGGATTCTTCTAAAAATACAAGTTCTTCTAGTACTAGTACAAAATCAGATTTGTTTTCACAAGGAAAGCTTGATAGAGAGCAAAAAGACCAAAGTGAAATACAAACACTAAAGAACATGATTGATGATAAAAGTGTAAGCAGTTCAACAAGGTCAGCTGCAGAACAGAAACTTATGGCATTAACAGATAATGATTCAAAATGTACGAAGGTTGAAACATTACTTAAGAGTAAAGGATTTAAAGATGTACTTTGTTCAATAAATAATAATAAAGTTACTGTAAATGTAAAAGCTAGTAGTTCTACGCTTAGTGATGTTCAATTAAGAGACATAAAAGATGTTGTTAATAGTGTTACAGGAATTAGGAACATAGAAGTATTACCAATTACTAAATAACAAAAATATTTTGTAGGTGGACAACTTGAAACAGAGTACAAAGTACAGATGACAGTGAAAGATGATTTTTCTCCGCTGTGCTTTGGAAAAACTTAAATTTAATGTTTACTCATTATGTAAAACATAGTAATCAGCACAGCTGATACCATAAATTTAAAGATTTTCATGAGTAAAGCAAAAAGTAAGTCTATATTCACTGTAGTTTTTAATTCAAACTCCAGCTTGTGGAAATAAATTTGGTTTTAGTAATTTCAACCTTTTAGGTTATGTATCTATAATTAAACTTTGACAAATAAGATGTGTTATTGGGTAACTAGTATAGAGATTTAATTACGTAGCACTACAGTGGAAGCGAAGTAACAATGCTAAAGGAATGATTTAAAAAAATCCTAATAAATTTTAGTTCAAAAATCTTAAAATACTTAGAGATTTCAATCTGTTTGAGCATCTTCTCAGGGAGTTATTGAAAAATCTTAGGATTTTAAGATTTTTGAACCGTAGATTTATAGGATTTTTTTAACGCTACGAGGCATTGTTACTTCGTATTATTTTGATTTGTAAAAAAATAAGTAATTTGATATAATACATTTAAATACACTACGCCTTGGTTATTCAGGGCAAAGGGGGTAACAATCATGGAAGAAGAAACAAAGGATCCAGAAATAGGTATAATTAAAATATCAGACGAAGTGGTTGGAGTAATTGCTGATTTAGCAGCATCTGAAATAAAAGGTGTTGTTGGTATGAGCTCAGGTATAGTTGGAGGAATAACACAAATATTAAGTGGAAAAAAGAATCTTACAAAGGGTGTAAAAATTAATATCGAAGAAGAAAGTGCATCAATAGATTTATACTTAGTTATTGAATATGGACTTAGAATACCTGATGTAGCGGCCAAAGTACAAGAGAATGTTAAAAGGACAGTTGAAAGCTTAACAGGTTTAAATGTTTCAGCAGTAAATGTATTTGTTCAGAATGTTGCACTCCAAAAGCCTAGTGAAGAAGTAAAAGAAGAAAATACTGAAGAGTAATTTTATTTGGTTGAAGTAGTTAGTTTTTAATTATAACCATATTTATGAAAAAGCATCCTTCTAAAAATTAGGATGCTTTTTTGCAATAAACTTTTTAAAAACTATGGAAGTTTATTATAATATATAGTAATATAAACTTTGTATCTAAATATATAGTAAAACCAAGAGAGCCAATATCTATGTGTGCATTAAATTTTAAAGTACAAGTGAATTGGGCTCAGCAGTGGTTTCATGTAAGTAGGAGGAAAGCTATGAATAGAAGAAAAAGTAGAGAAATAGCAATGAAATTATTATTTGAGATTTCATTTAATAAAAATAACTGTGAAGAAACTATAGAAAATTTTAAAGAAGAAAATGATTGTAAAGATGTAGATTTTGAATATATTACTAGAATAATAGATGGGGTTATAAGCAATAAAGAAGCTATTGATAAAAAAATAGAAGAAAACTCAAGTAAATGGAAAATCGAGCGTATATCTAAAACTAATTTAAGTATACTTAGACTAGCGATTTATGAAATACTTTATGAAAATGATATACCAGATAAAGTTTCTGTAAATGAAGCTGTTGAGCTTGCTAAAAGTTATTCAGAAGAAAAATCATGGTCATTTGTAAATGGTGTTTTAGGTAGCTTTATAAATAAAATCGAAGATAAAACCATATAAAATGCGTATGTAAAAAATTGCAAAGGAAGTGTAAATGTGGGGCAAATAATAGATGGAAAACTTCAGGCAAAAAAATATAGAGAAAAAATAGCCAGCTTTGTACAGGAAAGAATAAAGAGTGGGCTTAAGGTTCCTTGTATAGCAAGTATTATGGTTGGGAATGATGGTGGTTCTAAGTATTATCTAGAAAACCAAAAAAGATTGTGTGATAAATTAGGAGTTAAATTTCAAAGTATAATATTAAATGAAGATTCAGCTGAAAGTGATATTATAAATTTGATAACTAAATTAAATAAGGATAATGATGTAAATGGAATTATGCTTCAGCTTCCACTTCCAGAGCACATTAATGAAAAGAATATAACTTCAGCAATAGTTGAAAGTAAAGATATAGATAGTCTTACATATGAGAATACCGGTAAGTTTTACAGGGGACAAAAAGCATTTATACCGTGTACTCCTAGAAGTATTATAGAACTCATTAAAAGCACAGGTATAGATATTAGTGGTAAGAATGCAGTAATAATAGGAAGAAGTAATATTGTAGGTAAACCAGTTTCACAGCTTCTTCTTAATGAAAATGCTACCGTTACTATATGTCATTCAAAAACAAAAGATCTAAAGAATATATGTAATAAAGCAGATATATTGGTTTCAGCAGTTGGAAATCCTGGTTTTATTACGGGAGAATACATTAAACAAAATGCTGTAGTTATAGATGTAGGTACTACTGTTATAGATGGAAAGCTTAAGGGAGATGTTTGCTTTGATGAGGCTGTAAGCAAAGCAGCTTTTATTACACCTGTACCAGGAGGGGTTGGAGCAATGACAACTACGATGCTTATATTAAATGTTTGTGAGGCGCTTTTATAATATGTATATTAAAGTTTTAACGGTTTCTGAACTTAATAGCTATATAAAAAAAGTTATGGACAGTGATTTTATATTAGGAAATGCTTATATAAAAGGTGAAATATCAAATTTTAAACTTCATACCAGTGGTCATGCTTATTTCTCTTTAAAGGATGAAAATGGAAAGATAAACTGTATTATGTTTAGAAGTGATGTTCAAAATTTAAAGTTTATCCCTGAAAATGGAATGAAGGTTAATGTAAAAGGTAGAGTTTCAGTTTATATAAAGGATGGAGCATATCAACTCTATGCAAACGAAATTGAACTTGAAGGTATGGGAGAGTTATATATAGCTTTTGAAAAGTTGAAAGAAAAGCTTTCAAAAAAAGGTATGTTCGATGAAAAACATAAAAGAGATATTCCATTATATCCATCAAGAGTTGGAGTAATAACCTCTAAAACAGGAGCTGCTGTAAGGGATATTATAAATGTTTCTAGAAGAAGAAATAAAAATATAGACATATTAATATATCCCGTTTTAGTTCAAGGTGTAAATGCAGCTAAAGAGATTATAAAAGGAATTCAATACATGAATGATAAAGCTGATGTGGATACAATTATAATTGCAAGAGGCGGTGGGTCTATAGAAGAACTATGGGCATTTAACGATGAAAATTTGGCCTATGCAGTTTATAATTCAAAAAAGCCAGTTGTAACTGGGGTTGGACATGAAACAGATTTTACAATAGTAGATTTTGTTAGTGATATGAGGGCACCAACGCCATCTGCAGCAGCTGAAATTGCAGTGCCAGATTTAATGCAATTTAGCGATAGACTTCACACAATGAAACGACGCTTAGCTGCGGTTACAGATCGTTATTTTGAAAATAAAAGAAATGAACTTGAACTTAAGAAAAAATTAATAGAAAATAATAGCCCAGAATCTTTTATAGTAAATGGATATTCAATATTAGAAAAATTACAAGAATTACTTTTAATTAAGACTAAAAGAAAACTTGAGATTCAGAGGGAGAAGCTTTTAAAGTACAAATCCATTCTAGCTTCTAATAATCCTCAAAATGTTCTAAGTAAAGGATATTCGATAATAAAGAATAAAGATGGTGAGTTTATAGATAACGTAGAAACACTGAAGAATGAAAATGACATTGTTGTTATAATGAAGGACGGAGCCATTGAAACTTCTTTGATAATTAAGTAAGGGAGGAATTAATTTGCCAGCAAAAAAAGAAAATTATGAAAATATGCTTTCTAAGTTAGAAACGATAATACGTGATATGGAAGATGGCAGTCTTACCTTGGAAAAGACGTTAAAAAACTATGAAGATGGTATGGCACTTTATAATAAACTTTATAAAATGTTAAATGAGGCAGAAGGCAAAATTAAGATAGTTGCAGAAAATGGAGAAGAAGACTTTCTGAAAGAGAGTGAAAAAGATGAATAATCAAGTTCTAAAAAGTGAAGTAGAGGGTTATTTAGAAAGGTGTTTTAAGAACGAAGGAACATATGATAAAAAGTTATATGAGGCTATGGATTACAGTTTAAATGTAGGTGGAAAAAGAGTAAGACCGCTTCTATTTTTAAATACATATTGTGTATACAAGGAAAATTATAAAGAAGTTATAGATATAGCTGCTGCAATTGAAATGATTCACACATACTCGCTTATTCATGATGATCTTCCATGTATGGATAATGATGACTTGAGAAGAGGAAAACCAACTAATCATAAAGTCTTTGGTGAGGCTATGGCATTACTTGCTGGTGATGGACTTTTAAGTGAGGCTATGAGTACAATGTTTAAATACTGCTGTAAACAAGGTTTAAATGCAGTTAAAGCATGCTCTTTAGTAGCTAAAGCTTGTGGTGCTTATGGTATGGTAGGTGGGCAGGTTGTTGATATGATTAGTACAGGAAAAGAAATAAGTGGTGATCAATTAAAGTATATGCATAGAAAAAAAACAGGAGCACTTATTAAAGCAGCTATTTTAAGTGGAGCAGTTCTAGGGGAAGCGCCTAAGGATGAGTATGAGCTTTTTGAAGAATTTGGAGAAAAGGTTGGTCTTGCTTTTCAAATAAAAGATGATATTTTAGATATTGTTGGTGACTCAAAGATTATGGGTAAAAAAGCAAAAAGTGATATAGAAAATAACAAGACTACTTATGTTACAACTTATGGTTTAGACGAGTGTAAAAAAATGTGTGCTGATATAACTGAAGATTGCGTGAACATACTTTCTAAGATAAATGGCAATACAGAGGGATTAAAAGAAATTACTGAATTTCTTCTTGAAAGAAAAAAGTAAATAGTTACCATGAATAATTAGTAAAATTATTATAAACTAATTTTTATGTTTTTGAATATTTAAAAATACTATGATATAATTTTAATTAGTATATTTTAATATGTGGTGCAGTATTCTAGTCAGGTAAGTGTTTTTTGAAGGCGGGGCTAAAAATCCGTTAAAGGGCATATCGATGAAGTTTCTGGTGCTGGCCTGGAACGCCCAGTTCTGGGCTTGTGCTGGAAGTTAAGGGAGCTGGGGCACTCACAATGGCATGTGATTCTGACCCTACTCCCGTGGAGACCAATTATTGTATACAATGCGAGAGGCTCTGTATACGAAATTGGGTTAAACCTGCATTGTGGTTAATAGCTATGTGCAGTGTAGCCTGCCTTGAGTGGTAATGGGAGAGGAGATAAAACGGGTTTGAGCTTTTCGGCCGGAAATCTTAAACTTATTGTACTCTGAAACCATTATTGCAAAAGAGGATATGAAGACACCTAACTGTTGAGGAAAACTCCTAGACTGTTTTTATAAGGCAAAATAGGGATTGCAGTGCGGACTTAGTGGCAATTCAGTCCTAAAATTGGCAACATTTTAGTTTTGGAATTAAAAGGAAACTGCCATACGGCGACGTATGGTTACCAAAAGGGAAAACCTACTGAACCTATGCCGCAAGATTTACTTGTTTTGCTACCACATATTATAAATAGTTATTGATTTTACCATCTTAATATCATTTAAATGATATGTATATGGAGGAATGGGCGTGGCCAAAAATAAAAATAAGGGTAATGCTAGAGAAAGACGTAGATGGCTGTTTAAAATATTTTTATGGTCAATTACTATAAGTGGTAGCATTTCTCTATTAACAGATTCGCTACTAAATAGAGTAAATACATTAGTAGCTTTTATTTTGTTGATTTTTATAATAAGTCTTGGAATATTTTTTGATATAATAGGAATTGCAGTTACTGTTGCTGATGAAAAACCATTTCATGCTATGGCTTCAAAAAAAATACATGGAGCTAAAATAGCAATAAATATGGTGAAAAATGCAGATAAGGTGTCTACGTTTTGTAATGATGTAGTAGGCGATATATGTGGTATTGTAAGTGGGACAATGGGAGCAATAATTGTTGCAAAGTTAATTTTAATTTTTAGGAATTTTGATTTTAGTGTTATAAATAAAAACATTGCAGGGAGCATTGTAAATGTGTTAATTGGAGCACTTATTGCAGCTTCAACTATATGTGGAAAATCCCTTGGGAAAACTTATGCAATTAATAATAGTAATGTTATTGTTTCAAAGGTTTCAAAACTATTGTACCTGATAGCAAAGGATAGATGATAATGTATAAAATACTTGATAAATATAGTAACATTGAAGAAGTAAAGAACATGAATATCAGCAAATTAAATGAGTTCGCTGATGAAATAAGAAATTTTTTGATACATAAAGTTTCTAAAACTGGAGGGCATCTGGCCTCTAATTTAGGTGTTGTTGAACTTACCTTAAGTTTGTATAAAGTTTTTAATTTTAACAAAGATAAGATTATATGGGATGTGGGACATCAATCTTATGTGCATAAAATTTTAACAGGTAGAAAAGATAAATTTGATACTTTAAGGCAGTATGGTGGAATAAGTGGCTTCCCTAAGAGAAAGGAAAGTCAGTATGATTTTTTTGAAACTGGACACAGCAGTACGTCACTTTCAGCAGCAGCAGGTTTTGCAAGAGCTAGGGATTTGTCAAATGAGTCTTATAATGTAGTGGCAGTGATTGGAGATGGCGCATTAACAGGAGGTATGGCATTTGAAGCATTAAATGATATAGGATATAGAAAAACTAAGGTGATAATTATACTTAATGATAATCAAATGTCTATTGCTAAAAATGTTGGAAGTGTTTCAAAATATTTAAATAAGATAAGATTAGATCCTAAATATAATAAAATTAAAGAAGAAGTAAATGAGAAGCTTAGAAAAACAAATATTGGTTCTGAGGTTGCCAATTCAATAAAAAAAATAAAAGGTGGATTAAAGAGGATAGTAGTTCCAGGAATGTTTTTTGAAGACATTGGTATAAAGTATCTTGGTCCTATAGATGGCCATAATATGAGTGAACTTGTAGATGTTATAAGCAAGGCTAAAGAAATTAAAGAACCTGTAATAATTCATGTTATAACCCAAAAAGGAAAGGGATATGATTATGCTGAGAAAAATCCTAACAAGTTTCATGGTGTAGGTCCTTTCAATTATGATAATGGTGAGGTTTATTCCTCTTCTGGGCTTACGTACTCAAAGGTTTTTGGAAATACTATTATTGATATTGCAGAGAAGAATGATAAAGTAGTTGGGATTACAGCAGCAATGCCTGACGGAACAGGATTATGTGAATTTTCTAAGAAATTTCCAAAAAGGTTTTTTGATGTTGGTATAGCAGAGCAGCATGCAGTTACTATGGCAGCTGGATTTGCAGCATCGGGATATAGACCTATCTTTGCTGTTTATTCCACTTTTCTTCAAAGAGCTTATGATCAAATTCTACATGATGTGTGTATTCAAAAACTTCCAGTTATATTTGCCATTGATAGAGCTGGTATAGTTGGAGAAGATGGAGAAACCCATCAAGGAATTTTTGATTTATCCTATTTAAGTAGTATGCCTAATATGACTATTATGACACCGAAAACTACAGGTGACTTAAGTGTTATGCTAAATTGGGCTGTAAATCAGAATTATCCAATAGCTATAAGATATCCTAGGGGAAAGGATGCCGATTCTATTGAGCTTCCACCTATTAAAGAATTAAAATTAGGTAAATGGCAGATTATAAGTGAAGGAAAGGATATTGCAATAATAGCAGCAGGTAAAATGGTACAGCATGCATTTATGGCGGCAAAAAAATTATCTAAATCAGGTATAAATTGTACAATTGTAAGTGCTGATTTTATAAAACCAATTGATAAGGAACTGATTACTAAACTTGCAAGGGAAAATTATAAATTTGTGATTATTGAAGAAAATGTTTGCCATGGTGGGCTTGGAAGTAGTGTTTTAGAATATTTGAATAATAAAGATATTAAAAATAAAGTTTTAATGCTTGGACTTAAGGATGAATTTTTGATTCAAGGTAAAACTGATATATTATACAAGGTGTGCGGATTGGATGTAGAAAGTATATGCAATAAGATTCTTACTTTTGCATAGATGTTAGGAAAAGAGGAGTGTTATGTCGCAAAATAAGGAAAGGTTAGATGTACTTTTAGTAAAGAAAGGTATGTTTGAATCTAGGGAAAAAGCAAGGGCTAGTATAATGGCAGGAGAAATATATGTAGATAATATAAGAGTTGATAAATGTGGAGAAAAAATAAAATGTGATGCAAGTATAGAATTTAAGGGAGAAAAGATGCCTTATGTAAGTAGGGGCGGGTATAAGCTCGAGAGGGCAATGAAATCTTTTGGTATTAAACTTAGTAACAAAGTTTGCTTTGATATAGGTGCTTCTACTGGAGGATTTACTGATTGTATGCTTCAAAATGGAGCAGCTAAAGTATTTGCTATTGATGTTGGATATGGACAATTTGCTTGGAAACTTAGAACCGATCCTAGGGTTGTATGCATGGAAAGAACTAATGTTAGATATGTTACTAATGATCAGATTGGAGAATATGGAAATTTTGCAAGCATAGACGTATCTTTTATATCCTTAAAAAAAGTTATACCAACTGTAGCTAATTTACTTTATGAAGATGGTGAAGTAGTTGCACTTATTAAACCACAATTTGAGGCTGGTAGGGAAAAAGTAGGGAAAAAGGGTGTAGTAAAAGATCCTAACACACATGTTGAAGTAATAAGTGAAATTGTGAAATTCATAAAAGAAAATGGTTTTGAGATTCTTGGTCTTGATAATTCTCCTATAAAAGGACCTGAAGGAAACATAGAGTATTTAGTATATTTTTCTAAGAATAATACTTTACATAAAGGTGAATTTAATGATGATGATATAAAAAATGTTGTTAAAATAGCACACGAAAATCTTGATTAGGAGAAGTTTTCTATGAAAATAGTAGGTGTAAATATTAATAAGGATAAAGATTGTGATGGGAAAATACGAAATTATATTGAGAACGTATTTCGTGAGCAAAATAAAAGAATAAAAGTTCAATTTTATGATAGTTTAATTGACTTCGAAAAAGATTTTAAAGATATTCCGGATATATTTATTGTATTGGGTGGTGATGGTACAATTTTAAATGCAGCTAGAAAGCTCGCATCAAGTGGAATACCTATATTTGGGGTTAATATTGGACACTTAGGCTTTTTAACGTGCATTGAAATTTCTGAATTAAAGAAGTCCTTAAACAAGATAATTAATGAAAATTATTATGTAGAAGATAGAATGATGCTTAAGTGTACGTATGTGCAAAATAAAATGGCAAAAGTTTTTTATTCATTGAATGAAATTGTTTTATCAACAGGAATTTTGGGAAGAATATTTAAGTATAGGATAAAGGTTAATAAATCATTTTATATGGATTTTAAGGCTGATGGTGTAATAATATCTACGCCAACTGGATCTACAGCATACAATCTTTCAGCTGGAGGACCAATAATATACCCTGATCTTGAACTAATATCAGTAACTCCATTATGTCCTCAAGGAATAAATATGAGAACAAGTGTTTTTGATGGAAAAAGTAGTATAAGAGTATGCAATATAAGAAGTAATGAGAGTGTAATGATGTCAGTAGATGGACAAAAACCTATGGAAATATACGATGTTGACTGCATTGAAGTAAGCAAACTCGAATATAAATGTAAGCTTTTAAAGCTTAATGGTTATGATTATTTTGATGTTTTAAGAAAAAAAATAATACTGAGAACTACGGAATGTGAAGGTGATAGTTAATGAAAATATCTAGACACACAAAAATATTAGAAATCATTAATTCAAAGGATATAGAAACACAGGAGGAACTTGCAGAAGAACTTAGAAAAAGTGGTATGGAAATTACACAAGCTACAGTATCAAGGGATATAAAGGAACTAAAGTTAATTAAAGTTCTTTCCCCAAAAGGAAAATATAAATATGCAACTATTTCTCCAACAGAGGTATTCCTTTCAAATAAGTTAGTTGCTATATTTTCTCAGACTGTAATAAATATAGATAGTGTTGATAATTTTGTTGTAGTAAAAACTATAACAGGCTCTGGAAATGCAGCAGCAGAAGCTATAGATTCTTTAAATTTAGATGGAATAGTAGGTACTATAGCAGGAGATAACACTATTTTTATTTTAGCAAGATCAAAAGAAAAAGCATATGAACTAGTTCAAAAATTAAAAAAAATGATGAATGAATAAGGAGATATGCTATGCTTCTTCAGATAAATATACAAAATTTTGCATTAATAGAGAAGCTTACTGTGACATTTGACAAAGGATTTAACATTTTATCAGGCGAAACTGGAGCAGGAAAATCTATTTTAATTGATGCTATAAATTGTGTTTTAGGTGGGAAATCAAGCAGAGGATTTATAAGAACTGGAACAGATAGAGCTTTTGTAGAGGCTGTATTTACCATTGAAAATGAAAAAACGGAAGCAGTACTAAAAGAAATGGACATAGAATGCGACGATTTAGTTATAATAAGTAGAGAAATGTTTAAGTCAGGTAAAAGTATTGCCAAGGTTAATGGAAAATCTATTCTTGTATCAAGACTTAAGAGTGTAAGTGATACGCTAATTGATATTCATGGACAGCATGAGAATCAGAATTTACTTGAGGTTTCAAATCATATTTTTTATTTAGACAATTTTGGAGAAGAAGATATTTTAAATCAAATAGAAAAATATTCTGAATTTTATAAAGAAATGATGGATATAGATAAAAAAATTAAAGATCTTAAAGTATCAGATGATAAAAATGGAAAAATATCTGATTTCTTGAGATATCAGATCGATGAAATAGAAAAAGCAAATTTAAAAATTGGTGAAGATGAAGAACTTGAGGAGAAATTTTCGGTTATATCTAATAGTGAAAATATATCTAAAATATTTGCTGAAGCTTCTGAAATTTTATATGATGGAACAGATAATAATAAATCAATCTATGATTTATTAGGTTACATAGTAAATAAGCTCAGAAGTGTTGAAGGTAAAAGTGAAAAAATCAAAAACATAGCTGATTCACTTGAAGGGATTTATTACAACACTCAAGAAATTGTTCAGGATATAAAAGATATAAAAGATAATGTAAGCTTTGATGAAAAGGAATTAGAATATATAAACAGCAGGCTATTTCAAATTGATAGCTATAAGAAGAAATATGGAAAAACTATAGAAGAAATCTTTAAGTATAAAGAAGAAATTCAAAATAAATATGATGAATATATAAATAGGGAAGAAATAATTAAGAATTTAGAAGCAAAAAAAAATAAGGTGCTTGAAAAACTTATTCTTGAGGCTGAAAAACTTCATGAAATGCGTACTAAAGTTGCGAAAGATCTCGAAATTAAAGTTAAAAGTGAACTTAATTATATTGGTCTTGAAAAAAGTATATTTAAGATAGATGTGAGCTTTGATAAAAATAGTATAGGAAGTCTTGGAGCAGACAAAGTTCAATTTCTAATTTCAACAAATCCTGGAGAGCCATTGAAATCTCTTGAAAAAGTTGTATCTGGAGGAGAACTTTCAAGAATAATGCTTGCAATAAAAACTGTGTTTGTAGATAAGGATAAGGTTCCTTCTGTTATATTTGATGAAATAGATACTGGAATAAGTGGTAGAATAGCTCAGAGTGTAGCAGAAAAAATGTATACAATTTCAACAAAACATCAGGTGTTTTGTGTAACACATCTTGCACAAATTGCATGTATGTCTGATATACATTTTTGGGTTTCAAAAAATACACAAAATGGGAAAACATACACTAATGTAAAACGAATTAACGAAGATGAAAAGAAAAAAGTTTTAGCACTTATGATTGGCGGAACTGAAGTAACTAGAATTACTGTGGAACACGCTGCGGAAATGATACAAATAGCAGAAAAGAGAAAAAAACAATTACTAAAATAAAGATTTTTCTTTTATTTAAAAACATGAATAACAAATTCATGTTTTTTTTTATTCAAATTTAGACATTAAAATAAAAGAAATGGCTCTAAAAGAAACTTTATAATAGCATAATATAATTTTAAAATGGGAAATTTAAATGTAGAAAAGGAGGTTAAAAACATGAAAAAAATTAAAGCAGTAATATTGTATTGTGTTTTAACTCCTATTATTATTATGAGTATTTTTACTTATAATAGAATTAGAAGTATTCCTGAAACTATATTTGTAAGACAAGGTGAAAATATAAGTAAATATAGCTTTTTATCGTTTAAGCCGTATAAAACTTCAAATTCTACAAGCAAAATAAAATTAAAAAAGGATAAAGTTAATGTCAGTATATTAGGAATATTGCCAGTAAAAACTGTAAATTTGAAAGCTGTTCCTAAAATAAAATTATATCCTGGAGGACAGCCAGTAGGAATAAAACTTAGTACAAAGGGTGTCCTTATAGTTGGCTTTAGCGATATTAATACTTTGCAAGGGAAGATTCCTAGTCCAGCTGCTAAGGCAGGATTACAAATTGGAGATAGTTTAATAAAAGTAAATAACCAAAATGTATTAAATTCAAAAGACTTAGCAAATAAAATAAGCAAAAGTGAAAAGGAACAGCTAAATTTAACTATAGAAAGAAAAGGAGAGTTTATAGAAAAAAAGGTTCCTAAAATCAAAAGTGAAGATGACGAAAACTATAAAATAGGGCTTTGGGTAAGAGATTCGACAGCTGGTATAGGTACATTGACTTTTTATTATGATAAAGGTAATCAATTTGCTGCTCTAGGGCATCCAATTACTGATGTTGATACAGGAACAATTTTAAAAATAAATAGTGGAAACCTTATAAATTCTTCTGTAGTTTCTGTGAGAAAAGGTGTAAAAGGAACACCAGGAGAAATAAGGGGAATATTTGTAAATGAAGAAAGCCCTATAGGAGCTATATATAAGAACACTATATGTGGAGTATTTGGAAAGGGTTCTAACAGCATAAAAAGTAGTATTGATAAGAAACCAATTGAAATAGGACTTAGAAATGAAATAAAAGCAGGCGAAGCACAAATATTAACTACTATAAATGGTGATAAACCGGAAGCTTATTCAATACAAATAGAAAAGCTATTTGATCAGCAAGAACCAGGTCCTAAGAGTATGATAATCCGAGTTACTGATCAGAGACTTTTAAAGAAAACTGGTGGAATTGTTCAAGGAATGAGTGGAAGTCCTATAATACAAAATGGTAAAATAGTAGGTGCAGTTACTCATGTGCTTGTAAATAAACCGGAAGTTGGTTATGGAATATATATTGAATGGATGCTTAAATCCTCCGGTATACTGTGAAGTTGATAAAACAAAATTTAACTTATGCAAATTTCAAAATAGCATAGGAACTGCATAAGTTAAATGCTTTTTTTCTACATAAAATAATGGAGTATGTTGTAGTTATTAAAGTTATTTACTTTGTTAACATATGTAATATATATAATAAATTATTTGTAAATATAATCTACATCTTGATTTTTTGTTTTTTTAGTAATAAAATGGAAAAAAGATATAAATTGAATTAGCTGTTAAGTTATAAAAAATAATTTATTTTAAAAGGGAAAAAGGCAGTTTTGTCGAATACTTCAATAGCTCATGTTAATTAATGGTAAAAAATAATAAAGGGGAGTCAGAAATGGAAAAAGAAAAAATAAGTGTTTTAATTGCAGATGATAATAAGGAATTTTGCAATATTCTTAATGATTATTTGCTTAATCAAAGTGATATTTTTGTTGTAGGAATAGCTAGAGATGGGATTGAAGCATTAAAGTTAATTGAAGAAAAAAAACCGGATTTAGTTGTTTTGGATATCATTATGCCTCATTTAGATGGTCTAGGAGTTCTTGAGAGGCTTAATAATATGAAATTAAGCAATACACCTAGAATAATAATCTTATCTGCTGTAGGACAAGATAAGATAACTCAAAGAGCTATTACACTTGGAGCAGACTATTATGTTGTAAAACCTTTTGATATGGAAGTATTTATAAAGAGAATTAGAGAAATGTTTAATAATGTTATAGCTACCAATAGTACCAATGATATTTCATCTAGCTTTAGAGAATCTGAAATAAGACATATGTCTTCAAGTTTTAGTAATACTTCAGAATATACTCAAAGCTCAACACTTAATTTAGAGGGTGAAATAACATCAATAATACATGAAATAGGTGTTCCAGCTCATATAAAGGGGTATATGTATTTAAGAGAAGCAATAACTATGGTTGTAAACAATATAGAATTATTATCGGCAGTAACTAAGGAACTATACCCATCTATTGCAAAAAAATATAACACTACTGCAAGCAGAGTTGAAAGAGCTATAAGACATGCTATAGAAGTTGCATGGTCTAGGGGACAGGTTGAAACTATAAATAAGCTTTTTGGCTATACTATACATAATAGTAAAGGAAAGCCTACAAACAGTGAATTTATAGCTATGATAGCAGATAAATTAAGACTTCAAAATAAAGTGGGTTAAACGTTTTATAGTTTATTTAACAAGTAAGCTTTCTTAATTTTAATAAGGAAGGCTTATTTGTTATGTAAAATTATTATTTATAACATAAATTTAAGTTATAAATTTCTTTTGCTAATCATAAAATTTATCAAAAGTGATTAACAAAAGGAGTGGTATAATGAAAAAGATAGTGGTAAAAAATATTGTTAATAACCATTTTAGAGACAATTTTTTGCTTTATATACTTAGTGCATTGTGTATCGGTATAGGATTTGTTATAGGAGTGTATATAGTAAAGTACATGACAACATCAGATAAAAGTAATCTCTTAAGTTATTTAGTTGATTTTATAAAAGGTAAAGGTGGTAGTGCGGAAAGTTCAAAAATGATTTTTTTTCAAGCTGTAAAAAATAATATTCCTTTAATTTTAGTAGTGTGGTTTTTAGGACTTACTATGATAGGAATTCCAATAATACTAATAATAGATGTCTTAAAAGGTTTTACTATAGGTTTTACTGTTGCGTTTTTTATAAGTGGATTTGGGATTAAAGGAGTAGGTATGGCTATGCTTGGAGTAATACCGCAAAATATAATTTATATACCATGTATTATTTTTTTATCTGTAATTGCTATGGAGTTTTCTATCAAGCTTATCAAAGATAATTCGAAAATGTCTATGAGGAGAAGATTTTTTTCTAATATTGGCTCCTACTCTTTCATGTTTATAGCTATAACCGTCATTATGTTTATAGGGTTCTTTTTTGAAACTTACTGTACTCCTAATATTATAAAAGTAATAGCAATGAATATGTGGGGAATTAACTGTTGAAAAAAGGTGATGAAATTTATTTCCTAATTTTAACGTTGATAAAGTGTTTTTTGATTCTTATTATATTTGGAATATTATTACCTGAAATGGTAGATGTAATAATTACGTATTTTGCAACAAAAAGTAATTTAAATAGTGATAGCGATTTTGTGTATAATATTGTGAGTAGCAAAGAAATTGTATTGAGATTTATTTATTTTTTTAGGCTGTCAATTAGATAAATTATATGGTATCATAAGATAAGTCTGTTATAATGGGAGATTATATATGAATAGTTTTGTTGATAATTATATTGCTGAACTAAAAAATAAAAGTTTAAGTGTGAATACCCTTGATGCGTATATAAGGGATATTAAAAGATTTTATGAGTTTGTTAAGGAAAGAGATGAAAAAGTAGAGGAAATTGAAGTTGTTACAATAATGGCATATGTTCAATATCTTCAAAAAAAGGGACGTGCTAATAGTTCTATAGTTAGAAATGTTGTATCTATAAGAAATTTCTATAAATATCTTGTGAGATTAGGTATAAAAGATGATAATCCTGTTATACAGTATGAATCGCCCAAAATAAAAAGAAATCTTCCTGAAATTTTAACTGTAGATGAAGTAGACAAGCTTTTGAGAAGTCCTGATGAGAGTACTAATAAAGGGATAAGAGACAGAGCCATGCTTGAGATAATGTATGCGACAGGAATAAAAGTAACTGAAATGTTAAATCTAACTATATATGATGTGAATTTAAAGTTATCTTATATAAAATGTAAAGGTATAAAGGAAAAAGAAAGAATCATACCTATAGGCTCGTACGCAGTAAAATGTCTTGAAAATTATTTGAAAATAAGAAGTAAAATTAACATTTATGATTTGGACTTTGTTTTTTTTAATCTTCAAGGCACAAAAATGACAAGACAAGGGTTTTGGAAGCTTGTAAAGTTATATGCAAAAGAAGCAAATATAAATAAGCCTATAAATTCTTATACCTTAAGACATTCTTTTGCAGTTCATTTGCTTCAGAACGGAGCAGATATTAAAACTATACAGGAATTACTGGGACATAGAGATATGGCTACAACTCAAATTTACTCTGGAATTTATAAGAAAAGTAAGATAGCAGAGGTGTATAAAAATACACATCCTAGGGCATAAAAATATAAATTAACAATGGTAGTATGGAGGAATTTTGATGGATTACAATTATATTTTAGAAGCATCAAGGTACATAAAAGAACAAATAAACATAAAGCCTAAAATAGGAATAATATTAGGATCTGGACTAGGTGATCTTGCGAAAGCAGCAGTTGAAGCTAAGACTATAAAGTATAAAGATGTACCACATTTTCCAGTATCAACGGTTAAGGGGCATGCTGGGCAATTTGTATTTGGAAAGCTAGATGGTGTAGAGGTTGTTATGATGGAGGGAAGATTCCATTATTATGAAGGTAATAAAATGGAGAATCTTTCGTTACCGATTTATGTTATGAAAACTCTAGGTATTGAAAAAATTATAGTTACCAATGCAGCAGGCGGAGTAAACACAAAGTTTAAGCCTGGAGATTTAATGATAATTAAAGATCATATAAATTTCACAGGAGATAATCCATTGATCGGAACAAATATAGATGAAATGGGTGAAAGGTTTCCTGATATGTCCAATGCTTATGATAAAAAGCTAGTTGAAGTAATAAAAAAAGTAGCTAGTAATTTAAAGATAGACGTTGTAGAAGGAACGTATTTTATGATGACAGGTCCTAGTTACGAAACTCCAGCTGAAATAAAAATGATAAGGATACTGGGAGGCGATGCAGTTGGTATGTCTACAGTTCCAGAAGTCATAGCTGCTAATCACTGTAAAATAAAAGTAATAGGAATATCTTGCATAACTAATATGGCAGCAGGAATACTGGATGTGCCTTTAAACCACAAAGAGGTAATTGAGACTTCAAATAAGGTGAAAGATAAATTTTCAAGATTAATAAGAGGGATTATTGGCGAAATATAAAGTTTTTTTTTCATTTTGTGATAATTTTTTTTAACATGGTAAAAATAAATTTATAAACTTGATTGTTAGAAAGGATGATACACAAAATGAAGAAAAAGGGGTTTATTATAATAACACTGGCTCTAATAATAATTTTTGTTCAAAGTATATTTTTGCCTGTATATGTAATTGCATTTGCACCAAAAGATAGCAAGAGTAATATTGAAAATCAAAGTGGAATTAAGGTGGATGCAAGATCAGCTATTTTGCTTGAACCTACTACTGGAAACATTATTTATGAAAAAAATTCTCATGAAAAATTTGCTCCAGCATCTGTAACCAAAATTATGACAATGCTTCTTACAATAGAAGCTGTAGATAATGGAAAAATTAAGCTTTCTGATAAGGTTACTATAAGTGAAAACTCTAAAAAGATGGGTGGAAGTTCAATGCTTCTGGATACAGGGGAAGTTAGAACAGTAGAAGAACTTTTAAAAGGAATAGCTATTGCTTCTGGGAACGATGCAGCAGTTGCAATGGCAGAATATTTAGGTGGAAGTGAAGACAATTTTGTAGTAATGATGAATAAAAAAGCTCAACAACTTGGAATGAAAGATACTACGTTTAAGAATTGTACGGGATTAAGCACAGATGGTCATGTTACTACAGCCTATGATATATCATTGATGTCTAGAGAACTTCTAAAGCATCCTAAAATTTTAAAGTATACAGGAACGTATATGGAGACT
Source organism: Clostridium neuense (assembly GCF_045310695.1). Taxonomy (NCBI): domain Bacteria; kingdom Bacillati; phylum Bacillota; class Clostridia; order Eubacteriales; family Clostridiaceae; genus Clostridium; species Clostridium neuense. Next base: position 72,609 of record NZ_JBJIAA010000011.1, on the reverse strand, counting down.
ATAAGTGAAGGAAGAAAAAGTCCAATAGGACTTGTTAACCATAATAAATTAGTTAGATTTTTTAAAGGTTGTGATGGACTTAAAACAGGATTTACAGATGAAGCTAAATATTGTATAAGTGCCACAGCTGTAAAAGATGGAGTTAGAGTACTTGCTGTAATTATGGGAGCTCCTACATACAAAGTTAGAAATAGAGATGCAAGTATGCTCATGAATTATGGCTTTTCAAAATATGAGCAAAAGAAAATTGTTTCTAAGGATGATGTAATTGCTAAAATAAACCTAAACAAAAAAGGTGATAAGTTTTTTATAGCAAAGGCTAATAATAGTTTGACTACCATAGTACCTAAAGGTAGCAACGGTAAAGTTACTAATAAGTGCTTTTTTAAGTTGAAAAAAGATAATAAGATAGTAAAAAAAGGAACTATAGTAGGGTACTGTGAATATTATTCTGATGGCAAGAGTATAGGAAAAGTAAGTATATATTGTGATAGGGATATTAAAAAAGGTGGTTTTCTTGAAAATTTAAGAAAAGACTTTAATAAGGTATTTGATAATTCTATATAGACTATGTTAGAATAGCTGTGAAGTTAAACTTTACAGCTATTTTTTATGCTAATTTTAATAGGGGAGATTTTATGACATTAAATATAAATATAAATAATTTTCAGGGACCATTTGATTTATTGCTGCATCTCATTAAAAAAAATGAGATGGATATATATGATATAAAAATTCATGAAATCACAAATCAGTATATGGAATATCTAAACGAGATGAAAGAAATTGATTTAGAGGTTACTTCTGAGTTTATTGTTATTGCAGCGACGTTAATAGAAATAAAATCAAAATTTTTACTTCCTAAAAGTAAAGATGAGGAAGAAGAGGAAAAGGATCCGAGAGAAGAATTAGTTTCAAAGCTTTTAGAATATAAAAAATTTAAATCTGTTGCAAGTTATTTAAGACAAAAGCAAGAAGAAAGTGGAATTGTATTTTCTAAGAAACCTGAAATTATAGAAGATAAGGAAGATAATAATAGAGACATATTAAAGGGAATAACAATGCTTCAATTGTACAACCTGTTTTGCAAACTTATGAATGACTATGATAATAAATTAAATCATAATAATGTATATTTAAGTGAAATTTCTGTTGATGAATATAAAGTGGAAGATAAAATGGAAGATTTATTGAATGGTGTTAAGCATAAAAAGATTCTGCATTTCTCAGAGATTATTAAAGGATGCCATAACAAACTTGAAATGGTTGTTACTTTTATGGCACTTTTGGAACTTGTAAAGTTAAGAAGCATAAAGATACATCAAGAAAGTAATTTTAAGGATATATTTATGGAAAGGATTGAAGGTTATGAAGAAAATTAGTGTAGAACAATTAGAGATAAAGGGTATCTCTAATAATGACAATAATTATGAGTCTATAATAGAAGCAGTTCTATTTGCTAGTGGTGAACCTTTAAAGCTTAAACATATTTCTTCAATTATCGAATGTAATGAAAAATATGCAAAACGAGTTTTGGATGATATGATTATGAAATATAATGATGAAAAACGAGGGATAAAGCTTATTTGTATGAATGGTAGTTATCAACTTGTTACAAAACCCGAAAATAGTAGTTATGTAAGCAAACTGTTAAAAACTAATTCAAGACAATCCTTATCTCAAGCAGCTATGGAAACTTTAGCTATAATAGCTTATAAACAACCCATTACAAGGATAGATGTAGATGAAATAAGAGGTGTTAAAAGTGATAGAGCAATATTTACTCTTCAAGAGAAAGGTCTTATTAAGGAAAGTGGACGACTTGATGTTCCAGGACGACCTATTTTGTATTCAACTACGGATGAGTTTTTAAAGAGTTTTTCTATAGGAAACTTAGAAGAATTACCAAGTCTTGATGAGTTTTTAAAAGAAAATGAGGAAATAAATTAGAAAAAATTTTTAACTAATTATATCTGCTTATATAAATAGCAGATATAATTAGTTGTGATTTTTTAAAAATCAATTTCATCGTCATGGTGTTTAGTCTTTTTTTCTTCATCTTTTGATTTTAAATCTTTTTTATCGAATTTATGTGTGTGTGACATGTTTTTAATCATATCCATTACCTGAGGCACCAAATCTACTATTTTTTCGTAGGTATTTTCTGCATTTAAAGGTAGAAGCCTTACGGAATCATCCTTCAATACTAAAAATGCTACTGGCTTTATTGAAATTCCTGATCCGGAACCTCCGCCGAATGGGTAGTTCTTCTGACTTTCTGGTGAAGCAGAACTGTTAAATTCACTTCCGCCTGAAACAAATCCAAATGATACTTTAGATATCGGTAGTATAAGGGAGTTTCCATCTCCTTTAATTGGATCACCAATGATGGTATTTACATCAACCATTTCTCTAATATTTTCCATAGTGCTTTTCATTAAGTTTTCAATAGGATGATTATCCATAATACGATTCCTCCTAAAATTTTATATACATTTTAAAAAATACAAATTAATTATGGGCATATTTTAATTGCTTATAATTAATTCTTTTATATTTATTATGAGTCTTTACCATAATAAATAGTATAGAGATTGCTATATATATAGTTTTAGCTATATTTATCCAGATTATACTATGAATTTTAATTTCTAATATGTTTTGCTTAAAATTAGGATTAATTTTATAGTCTATATTTTTTATTTTAAAAAAGTTTTTTGAAAATAAAAAAGCAAGCTGAATAAAATAATTTGTTAAACCAAAAATTTCCGCTGTTTTTGCAGCATCATCGAATCCTAAAATTATGTTAGCTCGAATTTTTAAAAGAGGTTTAAAATGAAATCTTTTAATTTCTTTTATATAGTCAAGTGGATAAAAAAAGTGCTTTCTTTCTAAATCATGTTTTGTTTCTTTCATTCTGTTGAATAGTTGTATTTCTTTAACCTGTTTATTATAAAGTTTTAATATAATAGTGTGATTATTATAGAAAAATTCTAATATTACTGGAAATGGTATAAATAAAATTACTAAGATAATTAATAAAATATACATGTATAAACCTCCTAAATAGGATATATGTACATATTATAACCATATTAGTATTTTTTTATAATTATTTTATAAGATAAATATGAATATTTGTAGAGGACATATGGGAAAATAATATAAAGTAATACAAGTTATCTATGCATATGAGACTATATATTAACATAACTAAAATTATGTTAATATAAATAAATGTAAACAAAAGAAGGGAATAAATTTGAAAGCAAATAAATTCAATACCTTTGTATGTATATTAATGACGTTAATAATGCTGTCAAATATCTCCATTAAAGCACAAGATAAAAAATTGTATATTGATGCAAAATGCGCAATAGCTATGGATAGTAAGAGTAAAGTTGTTTTATATGAAAAAAATTCTAATACTATAGTGCCAATGGCTAGTACAACTAAAATAATGACTGCACTTGTAGCAATGAAGTATGGAAAACTTGATGAAAAATTCAATGTATCAAAAAATGCAGTATCTATAAGAGGATCTAAGGTTGGGTATAAGTGTGGAGAAAAGATTACTTTAAGAGAATTATTATACGGATTGATGTTTAGATCGGGTAATGATGCGGCTATTACTATAGCTGAAGGAATAGCAGGAAATGTAGAAAAATTTTCAAAGCTTATGAATGAGTATGCACTTGAAATAGGAGCTTTTAATACTCATTTTATAACTCCACATGGTTTAGATAAAGAGTTTCACTATTGCACAGCATATGACTTAGCCTTAATAACTTCGAAAGCAAAAGAGGATAAGCTATTTAATGATATTGTTGGAACTAAGGATATTGCTGCTGATAAATATGACTTTACAAGAAGTTATCATAATATAAATAGGATACTGAATGAAATTCCAGGAGCAAACGGAGTTAAGACAGGATATACTGGCAAAGCAGGAAAATGTCTCGTAACGTCTGTAAACATTAATGGTAATGATGTTGTTTTTGTTGTATTAAATTCTACACCTAGATGGGCAGAAACCAAAAAAATGTATAATTATGTGTCAAAAAATTATACCTATAAAAAGATAATTTCAAAAGGTGATAAGGTTTATGAAGGTAGTGTGAAGTATGGAAAAAATAAACTACAATTGTATGCTTACCGTGATATAGTAATACCATGTAAAAATAATGAAACTTATTCAACTAAAGTAACTATTTCACCAGAGTTAAAAGCTCCTCTAAATAAAAATCAAAGGGTAGGAAGAATTGATGTGATTGCAGCAGGGAAAAGCATTTATACTGACTATCTAATATCAAATTCGGTTAAAAGTACATCTTATATAAAAAGAACCTGGGGCAGAAATTAAGGTTTAGAGTATAAGTAATAAGTGATAATACTTTTTAAATATATTATCACTTATTATTTATTTCAAAATAAGAAATTAAATTTTGTAGCTGATTTTATTTGACGATTTTTTGCAGTGGTCACATGTTTTATTTTTGCACCCTAACAAGCTACTTGGACAAATGCCTAAATGATATGCAATGCTATATAATACATTAATTGATGGTAGTTTATTTCCATTTTCAATATCCGATAAATATCCATTACTTTTTTTTATTCTAAAAGCCAATTCTTTTTGAGAAATTTGTTTTAGCTTTCGCATTTTCCTTATGTTTAATCCTATGTTTGGGGTCATAGTACTCCTTTCAATATGTAATTTAATTAAAACTATAATTTAATATATTAAACTAATAAAATTGTATTGAGGTAAAAATTATTTTTGACACACATCGATACATAATTAAAAAATATAGGGGAAAATAGGTTATTGTTTCTCTATAAGTGAAATCATAGGTGATATACTAATATTATACATAGAAAAAGTATATACTTGTCAATTTAAAGGGGGAAAATGATTATGAAATTTAATGTAAATGAGATTGATTTGAATGTTGATGATGATTTTGATAAGCAAATAGGAAGTCTGACCAATGGTGAAATAGTGAAGTTAATCAGAAATATTGAGACCAATGTAATTAATCAAAAGTATGTAAATGAAAATATAATTTTTAAACTAATTAAACTTATTGAAAATAGATTGGAATATGCACCAACATTTTCTCAGTACAGAAAATTAGTTATTTGTATTGAGAAATTATTATGGTTAATTAAAAAAAATATAGACTGTGAATACAACGAAAAAGAAGAAGAACAATACCTTAATATTATAAAAATAGACCCTAATATTAGAAACTCGGTAATTAAATTATTAGATTTAGAAAACGAGAGAGAATATAGACTAATGTCTTTTTTTAGGGTAAATGGATTGCATATATAGAAAATCGATATCTGATTATGCAATTTTTAGGCATAAAAATGAAAAAAAGTAGGTAAGCTTTAAAAGTTATAAATATTGTATGATTATGTTGAATATAAAGCATAATTAAAAAATGAATTTATAAATAACAAGGAGAAGGTGATAGACATGGCTTATAGAATTCTAGATAAGACTTTATATGAAATTACGGCATCTAAACAAAGTAAAAAAATACTTACAGGAGTTTTGGCTGCTGTAGAAAGTTTTAAAGTCGATAATAGTGAGCTTATGGATTGTGGTGTTATTTTCTTTAATGAATTTAAAATATTTATACCAATCAAAGATATGAATATAACAAGGCAAGATAAAAAAGTAATTAGGAGCATGCTTGGTGCCGAAGTCGATTATTTAATAAAGGAAATTGATGAGATAAATAAAGTTGCAACAGCATCAAGAAGTGAGGCTATGGAACTTAGGAAAAGCATAGAATTAAAAAAACATGACATTGGAGATAAAGTTCTTGTTAGAATTACATCTGTTGGTAGGAAAAATTGTATTGTTGATTGTTATGGGATAGAATGTAGTGTTCCAATATCTGAAATAGATTATGGTTATATTGACGATATTAATAAACACGTAAAAGTTGGGGACAAGGTTCCAGGCGTAATAAAAAAAATTGATATTCAAAATAATATAATAAGTGTTTCACTTAAGGAGGCTAAAGATGATCCTTATGATAACTTGATAAATTCTATTAAAAAAGGTGGGGAGTATGTGGCCAAGGTTACAGGGATACAGCCATACGGAATATTTCTTACAATAAGAGAAGGGATGAATTGTTTATGTCCATTTCCAAATTGGTCTAATTTTTCACCTTCTATAGGAGAAAGGTTTGTAGTTAAAATAAAAAGTATAAAATCAGAGGATAGAAAAATTAATGCTAATCTTATGAGACAAATAAGCTAATTTCATATTGAAAATCAACTAATATTAATTGTTAATATTAATTGATTTTCAAGGCTTAAGGTATTTGTTTATTCTTTATACCATATTTTTTTAATGTAAATTCAACAAAATCAATAGTTTCAGTATTTATATCTTGTATTGAATTTGCCCAACCAAGTTTTTGAAGAGCATCTATAATAATTTGTTTTATATTATTAGCTTCTTCGTTTTCTTTTTTATCTAAGTATCCCGCAGCTATGAGCATTTGTTCTTTATCAATTTTTAAACCTTCAGCCAATTTAACTACTGTGTATATGTCTGGGTTTTCAATTCCTTGATCTCCACCTTTTTCTATTCTAGATATGGTTGTATTACTCAGTGATGTAATAGTGGATAACTTTCTTTGGGAATAGCCTCTTAATTCACGCATTCTTTTTATGTAATCCCCAAATGTTTCAGAAGGAATTTTTAATAATTTATTTTCTATAATGCTCATCTCCCTTAATATGATTATAAAATAATTGTATCATAAAATATCAATAACATGTAATTTTATTGGAAAAATAGTTGCATAACATAAAATATATATTGTATAATGTTTATATTAAGTGACACATAAAATAAAAGGAGTTGTTTTTTATGAGTTCAAGAATACATGATAAAAAAATAGAAAGTGTAGTAATTACATACTACAACGATATACAAAATATTGAAGCATATGAAAGCAAGATAAAATATTATAATGACAACAAATATAGGATAAAGCATGATTTTAGTAATGAAATAGATGATATAAAGCAAATAATATCAGAACTGAGATTTAAAAATAAACATTTAGAAGAAATTATAAATAGTCTTACTTTTGAAGAGAAAAAATATTTGGAATTAAAATACAAGCGTAAACTAAGTGTTACACAAATAGAAAATCAAATGTATATAAAAGAAAGAAGTTACTATAGAATTAGAAAGAAAATTCTAAACTATCTAGATTCTGTATTGTATTTGAATTAAAAGGAGAAAAAAATGAATGAAAATATTGAAGACATAGTTTATAAAGCTAAATGTGGTGATGATGAAGCTAAAAAATTTGTTATTGAGTATAGTTCTAGATACTTAGATAAAATATTGAACTATTTTTGCAAAAATAATAAGAATTTACCTAGAGAAGATCTAAAGCAAGATGGAATAATAGGTATAATGAAAGCAATAAATAGTTATGACAATAATAAAAAGGTAAGATTTTCAACACATGTTTATAATACAATAAAGTATACTTTAATTTCTCAGATAAAAAATAAGTATACACTTATAAAAATTCCTGAGCATGTAGTATCAAGAATTGTTACTTTTAAAAGAAAAAGAGAAAAATTAAGGGTTATTGGATATGCGGAGGAAGATATATGCTGTAAAATGAAAATGCATCCAAGTAAATATAATACTATGCTAAGGTTGGTTAATTTAAACAATGTAGTATCTTTAAATTCAGAGGTATTTAAAAATGAGAAAACTGAGTTTTTAGAAAATTTGATATATGAGGATATAAATTATATAAGAGTTGATAACAAACTATATCTTGAATTTTTACAAAAAAAAATAGAAAGTAAATTATCAGATTTAGAAAAGCACATTTTAATAAAATCCATTGTATACAATATACCAATAAAAAGTATATCAAAAGAAATTAATATACCGTCTAAAAAAATATCTGAGCTAAAATATCTTGCATTAAAAAAGCTACACATTAAAAATATATAGTTATTTAATTTAATATATCACAAAGCATTGTTTTGAAAAAATTATTTATCAGATATTTAATGACATAGGTATTGGCGTTATTAGGTTTTGCTCAATTAGGAGTGAAACCTAATTTTTTATAAATGAAAGCATTTAAAGATAAACCATCATGAATTTCGATAGTTGAAGCGGTTTATCTATAGATATTTTTTTATAAATACTATTGAAAATTTCAAGTATATGCGATAAGCTTAACTTAGGAAGAATATTGATAATGATTATCTTATGATAAGGAGGCGGATTTAATGAAGAAAGTAGTTTTATTGAGACATGGTGAAAGTGAATGGAATAAAGAAAATAGATTTACAGGTTGGGCAGATGTAGATCTTTCAGCAAAAGGTGTGGAAGAAGCTAAAAAAGCTGGAGAAATATTAAAATCAGAAGGATATAGTTTTGATATTGGATTTACTTCAGTCCTTAAAAGATCAATAAAAACTTTATGGTATGTACTTGAGAATATGGATTTGCTTTGGATTCCTGTACAAAGAACATGGAGACTTAATGAAAGACATTACGGGGCACTTCAAGGGTTAAATAAACTAGAAACAGCTAAAAAGTATGGAGAAGATCAGGTTTATAAATGGAGAAGAGATTCTAATGTGTTTCCACCATCTCTAAGCAAAGATGATAAAAGATATCCTGGCCTAGATTTAAAATATAAAGAGTTAAAAGAAGATGAAATACCACTAACTGAAAATTTAAATACTACAATACAAAGAGTAATTCCTTATTGGAAGGATGTAATTGCTCCTGTAATCAAATTAGATAAGAGGGTTATAATTGCAGCGCATGGTAATAGTTTAAGAGCACTTGTTAAATATCTAGATAATCTTTCAAATGAAGAGGTAACAGCATTAAATATACCAACAGGTGTTCCATTGGTATATGAGCTGGATGATAATTTAAATCCAATTAGGCATTATTATTTAGGAAACTTAGAAGAAGTAAAGCTGAAGATTGAGGGAGTCGCAAATCAAAGTAAAGTTTAATAAAATTAAAAAACAAGAATGAGCTTAAAAAAGTTCATTCTTGTTTTTTAATTTACAAGATAAAAAGCAATTTTAAGAGCATAAAAGGCTACATGAATTTACATAACTAATATTATGTAAATTCAAAAAATGTAAACTAAAAAAATAATATAAAAAAACTTTTGGGGAAAAATAAAGTAGGGTGATAAAAATGAGAGATAAGTGTTTAATATTTAAATTATTATCTACAATTTCTAATCCAATTAGTTCTGGTTATTATAAACATTTTATTTAATGAAAACAAAATGATTAAAAAACTTTTTTCTTTCTTATTATGGAGATGAGAAATATGATAAAGAATTTTTTTAAGAAAGCTATTAGTATAACTTTATGTATAGTAATGATATTAAGCTTAGTTGGATATAGTAATTATCCTAAAAAATCAGTTTTAAAGTTTAGACCTGATGGCACTTTTAAAATTATTCAATTTACAGATTTACATTTGAGTCCAAAGTCCGATTCAAAAACTATAGAACTTATGAACAGTATTTTAGATAGTGAAAAACCTGATTTAGTTATACTTACTGGAGATAATGTTGATGGACGGTATTGTAATTCTAGTCAAGCCGTTAAGTGTATTTCTGATATATCTAAGCCTATAGAGAGTAGAAAAATACATTGGGCCGTTACACTTGGAAATCACGATACAGAGCATGATGGTATTGAGAGAGCAGAGATGATGAGACTATATTCAAATTATAAATATAATGTTGGTAAAGTTGGAGATTATAATATATTAATAAAAAAATCTAATGGAATTGGCGCAGCATTTAACCTATATATGATTGATTCAGGAAGTTACAACTTAGGAGGATATGGGTATATAAAACAAGAACAAGTTAGTTGGTATTTAAAAACAGCTTTAAAACTTAAAATATTATATCATAAATTACCTTCAATTATGTTTTTTCATATTCCGCTTCAAGAATATAAGAATGTTTCAAAAACATTAAATATTATAGGAGAGTGTAATGAAAATGAATGCGTACAATCAGCAAACACAGGAATGTTTCATGCATTAGTAAAAATGAATGACGTTAAAGGTGTTTTTGTAGGGCATGATCATAATAATGATTATATAAGTAAGTTAAATGGAATAATTTTAGGTTATGGTAGGTGCACAGGATATGATGCTTATAGCAAAAATAATTATGAAAGAGGCGCAAGAGTCTTCCTTTTGAACGAAAAAAATCCAAGTGAATTTAAAACCTGGATTAAAATATATAAAAATATAAGATAATTAAGAAAATTAACATATAAGAAATAGTAGACACGTTTAATAATTACTTTTTAGTGAATAAATTAATTGGATTTTTAATCCGACTAAAGACGAATAATTGTAACAGCAGAATTTTATTTAAACTTAAGATATTAAGTAAAGTAAATTTTGCTTTCAAGTATTTGTCTATGAGCTATATACAATTTTTTTGTATATAGCTTTTATTTTACAAAAAAATTATAAAAATTAAAGGAGGAATATTTAAAAATGGTAATTGAAAAGGTAGACTTTAACGCTAAGTATTATAGTTATGAAGCAGAAAGGGCAATATCAAATTGTATTTGCGAAAAAACTAAAGACAAAGATGAAATTATAATTCTATGCATTGGAACAAGCCGTATTATTGGAGATGCTGTTGGGCCAATTACTGGAACATTTTTAACAGAAAATAATGTTGAAAATGTATATGGTACACTGCAAAGGCCTGTCGATGCAACAAATTTAGTTAGAGTGGTTGAGGAGATAAAGGACAATTATTCCAAACCATATATCATTGCTGTAGATGCTGCAGTAAATTTAGGAACTTCTTATTTAATAGGGAAACCTCAATTTTTAAAAAGCATAACTATAGAGGATGAAGCTATAACAGCTAGATCTTGGGATACAAAAAATGCTATACCTGTTGGAGATATTGGCATAACAGCTATAGTGGAGTATGGTTGGTATTACAACTTTCAAAGGAGAATGGAAAGTGCTAATTTGGCTGTGATTTATAATATGTCAAATATAATAGCTAGAGCTATAAAATCAGCATTGTCCAAAAAAATTGTATAACTATATATGATGGTGTAGTTGTACTTTATAAAAAGAAAGGATGAAATTTATGGTTAACAAAAATTATTTAAATGTATATTATTATGAAGGAAATGCAGTGAAAAAAATAGAGAATTTTATTAGAAGATATAAAACAAATAATTATGATATAGTAGTGCTTTGCATAGGGACTAACAATTCAAATGGAGCTTCCTTAGGTTCTATTGTAGGTTCAATGCTTAAGGATAAGGGAGTATTAAATGTGTATGGCAGCTTAGATACAACAATAAATGAGGAAAACATAATAAAAAGTTTATTTAAAATAAGATTAAAGCATAAGGAGCCTTTTATAATTGCTGTAAGCTCAGATTTAGGGGATTATGATGATATAGGCAGTATAATAGTTAAAAATGAAGCTTTAAGCTGTGAACTTTTACGTTCATTTAAGGTAGGTAATTTAAGCATAAGAGGTATTGTAAATAAGCTAGACTATGAGTATTTATCTCAAATGGAAAAGGTGGATTTATGTAGTGTATACTATATGGCTAAAACAATATCGCAAGGTATTAGACAAGCAATGAATAATATATAATGTTTTGTGCTTGATTAAGATAGTAAGTAAAAAATGGTGGGTTTATCCTACCATTTTTTATTTATAGTGAATTATAAGTTTTTTGTAACTTTATATGGAATATAAAATTTATGAAGTATATAATTTAATAAAGTATATATGGAAAGTGAGTTAGTTAAGAGCTAATGGCATATGAAGATATTAGGTGGGAAATACTGGAGATTATAGTAGCCTCAAGAGCTAGGATTAGATTTAAAATAAAGGTGATAAAATTAAAAAACACAGAATATTAGATATATTGGGAGGGGAGATAAAAATGATTTATGATCCATTGAGTTATAGATATAGCTCAAATAGAAATGTAATATATGGTACAAAAGGTATGGTTGCTACTGGACAACCACTTGCAGCACAGGCAGGTTTAGAAATATTAAAAAAAGGAGGAAATGCAGTGGATGCAGCTATAGCTACAGCAGCTTGTCTTACTGTACTAGAACCAACAGCTAATGGACTTGGCGGTGATGCCTTTGCTATAATATGGATTAAAGATAAGATGTACGGTTTAAATTCCAGTGGACCAGCGCCAAAGAGCCTTTCTTTAAATGAGATAATTAATAAAGGATATAATGAAATTCCAAGGGACGGTTGGATTCCTGTAACTGTTCCAGGAATTCCAGCTGCTTGGTGTGAATTGTCTAAAAAATTCGGAAAATTAGCACTTCAAGAAGTTTTGGAGCCAGCTATTGATTATGCTGAAAATGGATATCCATTAGCTCCGGGAACAGCAGAATACTGGGATAAAAGTGTAAAGCGTTTTTCCAAATGCATCGGTAGTGAGTTTGAATACTGGTTTAATACCTTTACAAAGGACGGAAAGGCACCTCAAGCTGGAGAAATTGTTAAGCTTAAGGATCATGCTAAAACTTTAAAAAGTATTGGAGAAACTTATGGAAAAGAGTTTTATTGTGGAGAAATTGCTGAAAGACTAGATAAATTTTCAAAACAATATGGTGGATATATTAAAAAAAATGATTTAGAAAATTTTAAACCTGAATTCGTTAAACCTGTTAGTATAAATTATAAAGGATATGACATATGGGAGCTTCCCCCCAATGGACAAGGCATAGTAGCATTAATGGCATTAAATATATTAAATGGTTATGAATTTACTGAAAGAGAAACTGTAGATACATATCATAAGCAAATAGAGGCAATAAAGATAGCTTTTGGTGATGCTCGAAAAATTATATCGGACGCAAGCAATTATAACATAAGCAATTTATTATCTGACAACTATGGAGAAGAAAGGAGAAAATTAATACAGGACAGTGCTATTGTTCCTGATAAAATTAAGGGTATGAGAAATTTGAAAGGAGGCACAGTATACTTATGTACTGCTGATATGGAAGGAAATATGGTTTCATATATACAGAGTAACTATATGGGATTTGGCTCGGGACTGGTTGTACCTAAAACGGGTGTAGCTTTAGCTAACAGAGGAAAATGCTTTTCGCTTGACCCAAGACATCCTAATTGTGCAGCAGGTGGAAAAAGACCATATAATACTATCATTCCTGGTTTTATAACACAAGATGGCAGTGCAATAGGACCTTTTGGAGTTATGGGAGGGTTTATGCAGCCACAGGGGCATGTACAAGTTGTAATGAATATGATTGATTTTCATATGAATCCTCAAGAGGCACTTGATGCACCAAGGTGGCAGTGGATTTCGGATAGAAAGGTGTTGTTAGAGCACGAATGTCCTAAAAATTTAGATTTTGGTCTTATGCGTAAAAATCATGATATAAAAATTGAAATTGAGAAAGGAGCTTTTGGTAGAGGACAAATAATATTGAAAGCTGAAAATAATATACTATGCGGTGGTACAGAAAAAAGGACCGATGGTCAAATTGCAGTATGGTAATAAAAGTGCAGTGGAGTAAAATCTACTGCATTTTTTATTTAAATTTTAAGATATTTAATTTAATTTACATATAAATATTAATGTAGAGAAATTTATTTTGCTTTGCAACTAATTTATTTTGGCTATTTAAGCTAACGAACTGTATATATGTTGACATGACTATATGCAGTTTTTTTGTACAAAAAATTAAGAAAAGAGGTTAAAAAACATGGAAAGAAAAATTAAAAAATTTAAAGAGAAATGGAAAGGAGCTTCTGATGAGAGTAATTTAGAAAAATTGAGAAATGAGCTTTATGAGCTTATAAAAAAGTATGGAGTTGAAAGTTACGAAGTGATGGTAAAATCAAGAGAAATTAATAATGAAATTGACAAAGAAATGAGAAGACAAATTAATGTAGAAGCTGAAATAAAAGTTTTTATGAATAAAAATTTTATCTGCATTCAAAGTAAAAATTATTCAATAATTTATAAAGACTATAAGGTTTATACGGGCTTAATAGCTAAAAGTGGTAAAATTTTATGGTTTCGAGAGGATACTAAGATATTTTCTACAACTAAAGAGGCTTTTTATTACTTACTAGGTAGACTTGAGGATATGGAAGAGAATAGTGATATTTTGTAATTCAATTAAAGGGAAGTTTTATTTAAGCTTCCCTTTTTTTATTTAAAGTCTATACTTTAAATAAAAAAAGGTTCCACTGGGGAACCAAAAATAAAGTTGAATACCATTCTATTAGATTTTACATAAAAACTTATAAAAAATCAAATAAAACCATGCAAATTTACAATACATTCATAAAATGATAAGTATTCACTTAAGGTTAAGGCATAGAAAACAAAAACTTAGGCATATAGTGAATAGAAAAAATGGCATAACATTGATAAGATATATACCTTTCAAATATTATACAATAATACTGAACTTAAAGAAATTATAAATTGAATTCGGAAATAAAAAATTTAATCGGTAATCTTTTCGGAGGTGTTAAGTTTGGATAAATATAATATTATAAAAATGTATTTTAATGAAGGTAAAAAAATACAAGAAATTGCTATCTTAATGAAAAGCTCAAAGCAAAATATATATAAATATATAAAAAGTGATCCTAGATATTTGAAGGAAGCCGCTGAAAGAAGAGAAAAGAAATCCTTGGAGGTTTTGAAGAAATCAGAAAAAATTATAAAACTATACTATGAGCAGCATAAAAAGGTTTGCGAGATTGCTAAAGAAGTTACATTAAGCAATTCTGCTGTTACTTATGTAATAAAAAAAGATAATAGATATAAATTTGAAAAAGATAAAAGGAAAAAAGAAAGTTTAAAAAGAAATAGAGAACTTTCAAAAAAAATCAAATCTGAAAAAAGAAATGTACTGAGAGAAGATATGATTATGAGTAATTTAAAGCTGCTGCAGATTCAAAATGCAATATCAATGTCTAGAACACGTAAAATATCAGATGCTGGAATTGTAGAAATTAACTTAAAGCATTATAGATTTAACAGTAAAAAGCAAAAGCTTGAATTTGATAAATCCTGCGGTGCTAGACCCTTTGATTTACCGCAAAGCATGGGAATTCACTCTTTTAAAATATATAAGACAAAGACATACGAAAAAAATAAAGTATGAAAACTTCAATAGGAATAAGGAATTAATAAAATTCTTTATTCCTATTTTTTTGTAGGAAGGAGGTGATACTAATGTTTTTATGAAGGAAAGAGGTGAAGAATTAATTGGAAAATATGAAAGCAGGTGATTTTGTGAATGTACAACCTGTATCGCCAGAAGTGGCAAGCAGTAAATTAGTTACTGTCGTTATGATGCTTTATAATTTTTTAACTCCAATTATATATCCAATAGCACTTTTAGGATATGCAGCTGCATTTATTTTTCTTATAGGTGGAGCACTGCTACACAGCAAGACCATAAAAAAAATGGCAGCGGCAGACTTTGGAGTCATAACATTAGCATTAGTATTTTATTACTTTATGCCGGTATTTATAGGACTTTTAAAGAGCCTTACAAATGTGGTTAAGTAGGAAGGAAAGGTGATTTAGATGATTAAAGAAAAATTTAAGAAGTTTAATGGAAATGCCAAGAAAATGTGGTTAAAGGCAAGTACAATTGCAGTTTCAGCAGGAGCAGTTATAATGACAAGCTCTATGAGAGTTTTTGCAGCAGATTCACCAGCAACAGGTGGAGCAACTTCTATTACTTCTCAAGATGCAAGTACTGTTGCATCTAGAATATTTACAGCTAATCAAGGCATGGCAACAGCTTTTGGTGGAGCACTTGTAGGTATAGCAGTAGTTGTTATAGGTATTAAAATGCTTATGGCAAGTAAAAAGCAGGAAGCAAGATCAGAAGCTATGGATTCAGTGTTAACTGTAATTATTGCAGCGCTTTTACTTGGAGGTTTTGCAGTATTTGCTGGTCTATTCTGGGGATGGGGCACAAAGTAAACATAAGAGCAGGCAACTGCTCTTTTTTAGAAAGGAATGAATTTTATGAGGTATTTTCAAGTGCCTTTTAACATAAATGGTGAAGATAAAATCATTGGTGGATATATGTCTTTAAGACAGCTCGGCTGGATTATTTGCGCTGGGACTATAGTTGCACTTGTATTTTTAGGCGATAGAAGCTACATGACTATTCATAAAAATACCATGGGTTCATCAAGTATATCCTTTAATTATATAGGACTTACTATAAGGCTTGTTATATCAATTGTCGTAGTGGTGTTTTCGGCATTATGTGCCTTTTTTAAGGTAGATGATACCTATAATTTTGATGGTTATTTAATTAAGATGCTTAAATTTAAGCATAGAAATAAGATATTTAAATATGAAAAATAGAAGGAAGGTGTGAAGGTGGTTTTTATAGGAATAATATTTCCGGTACTTGCGGGTGTTTTTATGCTTTTTGTAGTTATTTACACGAGAAAGAGTAAGAAACCTAAAGCTAAAAAAAGCATCAATGGAGAGCAGCATGAAAAAAGTGATTATGAACAGAGGCTTGATAGAAATGCTTTAAAAAAACTTATGAATATAAGGGAAATAAAGAACAATAAGATATACATGAGAAATGGGGCAGTTAGAGTTAATCTTGGCATATCGTCTCCGGATTTTGAACTTTTAACAGATGAAGAGCAAACAACCTTTGAAAACTGTCTTATTATGTGTGCTCTATCGCTTAATTTTCCAGTTATGTTTCATACAACTTTAAAAAAGATGGAAATAAAAGAACCAGCAGAGCAAGTTGAGGGAACGATGAACAGCAGTGATACTTTAATTTCTGATAATCTTAAAAATTACTGTTCTCAGCTTTATACTGCATACAGAAAAATGGAAGATGAAAAAGGTGTTTTTGTAAGAAAGAGTTTTTGTACAGTAGGAGCCTATCTTCCGGGTAGGGATGAAAAGAAAGTACTTAATGAGCTTCAATCAAGAGTTGATAACATAGCTGGTGGACTTTCAAGAGCTAGAATGAAGGTGAATCTTTTAAATTCTGAAAGTACAGCTCAAATTTTTACAGATTTATTTAACAGAGGAAAGAATATTAAGATAGAAAAGCTTGAAAAAGATGGAGTATTCGATTTGTACAGTGAGGGGGTAGGACAGGTTGTTGAAATTGATGAAGAATAGAAGTAATTCTAATAAACAAGAAATTAAAAATAAAAAGAATGATAATATAAATTCTCAAGGTAATGTTCAGAAGGATGCCGAATTAACTGAAGAAAATAACTTCTTTACTAGAGGAACATTAAATATACTAGATTTAATATCACCAGATGGAATAATTGAAGGAAAAGACTATATGTATATGGGGCCAGAAAAGTACTGCAGAGTATATGCAATTATTGGTTTTCCAAGAAATATGACTGTAGGTTATCTTAATGAACTTTTTCAAATAGGCAATATAGATATTACAACCTATGTTGAAAATATACCAGATTCCAGCGTTATAAAAAGGCTTACATCAAAATTTAGTCAATATATGAGTAATATTAATCTTCAATTGAAACATGGTTATTCTATAGACTATGGCATGAAGCTTGCGGCAGAAGATTTGGACGATATGAGGGCAAAGATACAAACAAATACTGAAAGAATGTTTTATGCTCAGCCAATAGTTTTGTTATGGGGTAAAAATCCAGCAGATCTTGATGATAGATCGGAAATGTTTGATACGATTTGTGCAAGAAAATCTCTTGTTGCAAAATGCCTTATAGGTGATCAACTTAAAGGATTTTTAACGGGTATGCCATATTTAGATGTTAAATATACTGGTGGCTTTAGAAATATGATAACGGGATCTATAGCAAGTCTTATTCCTGTTGGAAATACAGAACTCTGTCATAAAGATGGGATATTCTATGGTGAAAATTTGTTTACGAAATCTCCAATTGTCTATGATGAATTTATAGGAGCACCTACACTTACTAATCCTCATACATTTGTTTCTGGAACAACTGGTGCTGGTAAATCAGTATTTTTAAAGCTAAAAGCAGGAAGATGTGCAGCAGCAGGAAGATGGACAATTATCCTTGATCCACAAGAAGAATACCGTGCATGGATAGAGCACCTAGGTGGTCAATATATTCAGCTTAAACCAGGAGTTAAATCTGGAATAAATCCATTTGAACTCGAAGTTGAGGAAGATGAGAATGGCAAAAGAAAAATAGACATATATGGAAAGCGTTCGGAAATAATAGAGATGATATCAATATTTTCTGAAAAATTTAGAAATGGTATGCCACTTCAGGGCGAAGAAATTACAGCAGTAGATGAATGTACGGCAGAGCTTTATGATAAATTGAAGATAACTGAAGAGCCGGATACTTTGTATGAAGAGAAGGGTTATGAAAAGAACGGACAGTTTTATACAGGAAAAGTAAAAAAAGATTTACCCACTCTAAGTGATTTAAGAAATGCACTTATATCTAAAAATGAAAAACTCCAATCGGAAGGTGTAAAGGAACTTATTGAGGTTATGAAGATGATAACCGGTGATGGTCCAATGGCTATGTTTGATTGTAAGTCATCAATAAATTTAAGCAGTAGAATAATTGCTATTAGCTATAAGCATTTAACAGATGAATTTACTAAATTTTATGCCATGATAAACAGTCTGTCGTGGATATGGACAAATTTTTCTAACTACAAGTATAAGGATATTGAAAAGGAAGTTATAGTTGATGAAGGGCACTTATTTGCGAAGTTTGAAAGGTCTCTTCATTTTCTTGAGCTTATAGCAAGACTTGGAAGGAAGCTTAAAATAGCTTTAACCCTTGCAACACAGTTTATGCAGGACTTTATAGGGAGCAAGCAAACAGAAGCCATAATAAATCTATGTGGTACAAAAATACTTTTAAAGCAGGATGGTGCAGTAGCTAAAAAGGTTGCAGAATTTTTAGGTTTATCTTCAAGGTGTGAGCAGCTTATGACAACCTTTATATCAGGACAAGCTATACTCCTTTCAGAGCAGGAGCTTGTTTTAATGCATGTAAAGCCCTTTGATTTTGAATGGGACTTTGTAAAAACTTCGTAAGGGAGGTTACAATATGGATTTTATGTCGCATATTACAACACTTGCATTGGCAGCAAGCTCTACAGCACCGAAGTTTATCTCAGATAACAATAATGGTCCCACTAAAATAATATATGACTATATAAGTGCTTTTGGTGGTGTTATTATAGCTTTTGCAATAATAATGGCTGGAATAAAAATTCTGCTTTCAGCACATAAAAAGGATGCTAGAGAAAAGGCTATGGATTCACTGGGAAAGATAATAGCTGGTGGTTTTATTATAGGTGTGAGTCTTATGTTAAGTGGATTTATTGCCAATATTGCCAATCAAACAGGAATTGAAGTTATAAATAACAATCCTACAGTTAAATTTGACCAAAATAGTAATGGGGATAGTAGTAAAGATGGAAGTAGCAATAATAATGGCACCTTTGTTACTAGAGCAGTGGCTGGTGTTATTGATGAAGTTCCAAATAAGATATTTGATTTTATTACAGATGGTACAATGGGATTTGAGTCATTAGATAAACTTATATTTAATACAAGTAGCAGTGGTAAATCAATGCCTCCATTTGAAGATGATGAATGGCATAATTTAAATTACCTTTATATTAGTATATGTACAATAGTTGCACCATTACTTTTGATAATGATAGCAAAAACAGGTGTAGAAATGGTTCTGTATTCTGATTCAACATCAAAAAAAATAGATCTAAAAGAAGAGTTAATGAGATGGTTTATATGTGCATTCCTCCTTGGTACAGCGCCATTTTTAGTTCAGGGATTATTTACATTTTTTAATTCCTTTACTGATTCACTGGGAACAGCTACTAAAGCAATTTGGGGGGCTAGTAATTCAGGAACACAAGCTGGAAGTGGATTTGCTGTTAGTACATTTAAAAATTTGGTAACGGATTCAGTTATAACTACTGCGATAATTCACCTTTTATATGCATGGCTTATGGTAAAAATAAATTTAGTTTTTATATCAAGAAAAGTTGTACTTGCAGTTATGTATGCATTTACGCCAATAGCTATAGCTCTTTGGGGAATAAATAAAAGAGTACATGCAGCCAGCATATGGTTTGGTGAGATGATAACTAATGCAGCAATGCAGTTTTGCTATGCATTTACTTTTACTGTAATGCTGGTGGTTTTAGGTACTGCAAATTGGAATAAGTGGATTTTAGTACTTGTATGGATGTCAGCGGTAATAAAAATTGCAGATATGCTTAGAAATTCACTTCAAGGCTTTTTTACAAGACTCGCTGGAGTTGATGAAGCAAGTCTTGCTGGTGGTGTATTTGGTACAGTAGGTTCTACTTTTGCAGGTATGGCAGCAGCCTTTGGAATGTCCACTAATAATAAAGAATTTAAAGGTTCAAGTGTAGGCGGTAAAGTTCTTGGAGAAACTTTAGGAAATAACAATAGTAAGAAGAATAAAACACAAGGAAATGGAGGTATATCAGCAAATATGCCTTCAAGTAAAGATACGCCAGATGTTAAAACACAAAATAGTAGTTCACCTGTTAATGGAACATCAGCAGCTGAAGGAGGAACTGTTAATACTTCTTCAGGATTAGGTGGTGGAGGTGGAAATTCTGGTTCAGGTTCAACACCAGATGTTAAATCACCTAACACTAATGGAGCAGCCGCAATGCCAATAACTAGGAAAGCAAAGAAAACTCAATTAGGGGTAAATAACAGCGGTTTGAATCCAGATGGTACTGGACGAGTATCACCGGATTTGGGCGGCGGAAATTCAAATGAGGCTACAGGAAATCCAAATGATGATCTGCCGCCAATAATTCCAGCAGACAGCAGTGACAGTACAGATGTAACAAATGGTGAAAAACCTGGTTCAAGTAGAGAAGGAATAAATCCTAGTCAAGGTGGTTTAAGTAAATCTTCTAGCAATAAATCCACGAAACCAGCAGATTTTAAGAAAAAAAGCAATGAGCAGGCGCTATACAATTCAATGCTTGCAGATAATTTAAATAGAGAAATGGCCAAATCAAGCAGAAGAAGTGCTTCTGGAATAGTTACAGGAGCAATGCAGGCAGCAACAATGAATGATCCTACTATGAAGGGTTTTGTTCAAGGTGCAGGAAACATAGCAGCGGGCATCCAGAAGAGAAGAGCTGTTGCAAGAGCCATAAATAAAACAGCGGACCAAATGCAGCAGCTTAGTGGGGGTAAAATGACGAAGCAGGAGGCTCTTACTACATTGTTTGGAGACAGCAAAGTAAATTACCTTCAATCTAATTTTAAAGGTTTTAAAGTGCTTTCAAATTCAAATAACAAAGCTGCTAACTGGGCTAATAATAAAATTGCAGGAGGTGTCAATGGAGCTGTAAACAGAGTAAGGGAAGTAGGTTCCAATAAACAAAAGTTTGCTGGTGATATAGCAAAGGGAAATAATGATGGTGCAGCCATGGATTTAGCAGCTGCGCATCCATTTAATAAGCTTAATGATGAAGATAAGACACAAATTATAGCTCAAACTAATCCCTATACTTCAATGGATGGATTCAATCACTGGGATGATGAAGAATTTAATTGTGATTATTAAAGAAAATATTTATTCAAAGATGAGATGGTAAGAGGCAGAAACAATTACAATTTAACTTTCAAATAAGCTTAAACTCCAGAATACAAAACTTCTGGAGCTTTTCTTTTTTTGAAAGGGAGTGATAATAAATGTTCAATGAAGAAAGTGGTGAGGATAATAGAAATTCAAAGGTTAAATCTTTTATAGGAGGGCTGGCAAAGAAGAAAGGAAAAAAAGCATTAAAGGCTCTATTCATAAAGTTTATGATACCCTGGGGACTTTTAATATGCTTTGCATCTTTTATAATTGTATTTTGCATTGGAGCGGCAAAGGTTGGATTCACAGGTGAGCATACATTTTCTGATACTATGAATAAATATGATAATAAAGTTATAGCAGATTATTTAAAGACTAAAGTTAAAAATGCTAATGGTTCTATGGATGATTATTATGGAATGGCCAAAAGAGTTTCTCTTACTGAAGGAAATGTTGAAGGGTTTATTTCATTAGCAGAGCTTGAAACAGGGAAAGATATTAATAAGATGATAGAGGATAAAAGTTTAACTGAAGTCGAGAAATCAGAAAATATTATATCTAAATATGCAGACCTTTTAAAACCAGATTTTACTTACAAAGATGATTATATAGTTACTACAATAACTACTAATGTAAAGGATAGTGAAGGTAAAAATACAACAACAACTTCAATTTCTAAGAAGAAAATAAAGCTTTTAACTATGGCGGATACTATTAGGGGAAAAGTTGATATAACTTATAAAACAGATTCTACTACTTCAAGTACAACATCAACAAGAACCTATGAAGTTCAAGTAGCGCCTACAAATCCACCAGCATCAGGCTCGGCAACATCACAAGCAATAACAGCAACAATGCATGCAAATACTCAATCTATCAACGCAACAAATACCACAAGTCAGCAAACTCAAACTATTAAGTCAACATCGGTGCAGCAAACTAAGAGTATTACAGAAACTACAACAGTAACGACAAAAGTTGATACTCCAATTATGAAAGATATAAATGAAAGTAAAAAGCATTTTGAAAGACTTAAGGGCATAATAAAGAGTGAGTTCCCTAATGAAAAAACAGATGACGATCTTAATATGGGAGTTCACTATGTTATAAAAGGTACAGGTAGTGATTACGATAATTCTAATCAAGATGGGGATTGGATGAATTCAGATGTGAATGATGATATTGTCGACGACATAATGGGAGCAGATGATGGAGGATTTTCTGGCATGATACCATTATTTAGGCAAACAGATCCTAGATGGTGTAACATACCTTTTGGTGATAAAAATATTTATACAAGTGGCTGTGGTCCTACAAGCTTTGCCATGGTGGTTTCAGGTTTAGATGGGAATTTAGGTTCATGGGATTTAAATGGAGATGGAATTTTAGATCCTGGAGAAGCCGCTAAATATGCTCAGAAGAGTGGATATGATACAAAGCCTTGTGCATGGGCATTATTTGATCAAGAATCGGCAGGACGTTTTGGATTAAAAAGTAGTGGTGAGTTAGATCCACTTGGTGAAAAAGATTATGTGTATGAACAACTGAAGAATGGATATCCGGTTGTAGCAAGTATGCACGCAGGACATTTTACAGGAGGTGGGCATTTTATAGTTCTTACAGGAGTTGATACAGATGGACAAGTACTTATAAATGATCCTAATCCAGTTACAGGAATAAATAAGTTTCCCATGGAGGATATTGCTAAAGAAGCAAATAAATTTTGGGTGTTCAGTAATCCTAATATGAAATTTGAACAATTTAGAATGACAGTTTACGGAGGACATAAGGATGCGATGGAGGGCCTTTCAGGAATAACATCTGATGGAACCAATGTTAATGGGTATAGAGATTTTTCAGGAAGAATTATTGCAACAGATCCTAGTGTAATACCTACTGAAAGCAAAATTTATATAAAGTTTCCAGAAGAAATACGACACCAGAAAACAGCAGATGGAAAAGATTTTGATATGAATGGTATATATACAGCTAGAGATACTGGTGGAGCTTTTCATACACATGAAAAGCATATTGATTTATTTATGGGATATGGTTCATATGCCGAAGAAATGATAAAAAAGATTGGAACAAGACAAGTTTATGTTCTTAGAAGATAGGAGGTTTAGTTGCATGTTTAATAAAAATAATAAGATTAAATTTATAGTTGTAATAAGTGCAGTAACTTTGATTTTTATAATCACTGGAATACTTATGTTTTCAAAGCTTGCATATAGCAATAAAGATAAGCTAAACGTAAAAAAAGCTATAAAAACAGCAAAACAGGAAAAGCAAGATAATGCAAATAAAGCACTTGAAATAAAAGTAGTTGGAGATGAAAAAAGAGAAAAAAAGCTCAAGGAATTTGCAGATGAATATAAAGGCAATAATAATTATGATAAAAACTCCATAAATTCAACTCCAGAGCGCAGAACTCAAAATGGAGAATTTTATGTAGACAATGCAGGAGATTTATATTCAGAAAAGCTTGTAGATATAGATGATATGGGAAGAATAGAAGATAGACTCAAGGATGCTGCAAATGACATGGGTAAGGTTTACTCTGAGACAAGTTCTTTTAATAACGATGCAGATAAGTTAAATGCATATCTTTCAAAAGGAGATAATAAGTCAAGATTTAGTTATTTATACGGTATAGGTAATTCAAATGATCTTAAAAATTTTGTATCAAAATTATCATTTCTAAAAAATAATAAAGTTGAAGTAGGAATATTAAGCAATATAAAAAAAGTTGACGATAACAATATAACTTTTCAGTTCCAAATCAAAACTAAAAATGCTACAAGTCAAAGCTTTAATGTTTCTATAAATTTTGCAGATGAAAGAGCTATTTTAAATATGAAAATTTCATAATTAATAAAATCTGTGGATAAGCTGTGGAAAAGGTTGTGGATAGGAAAAAAACGTTACAGTAAAAAGGTAGAAAAGAGAGTAGGTTTTTTGTCTTGATTCTATGCTACAATAATTTTGTCCTTAGAAAAACTATATTTTCCGGAAAGAAGTAAATTTTTTAGTCGGTAAGTTTTTTTATTAAATTAGTTTCCTCTTTTATATTTTATATAATGGATTATCTTAAACTTGATGTCTTTAAGATAATCCATTTTTTATGTAAAGAAGAATTAAAAAGGGAGGTAAATTTAATGATATTAGCAATAGCGACTGGAATGAAAGAGCTTGATGAAAGAATTAAGGAAATACTATCTGGTAAAGAAGATATAGAAATCCAAATTGTAAATTACAGAGAGTTCTTTGATAAAAAAGAATTTGATATAGCTATAGTATCAGAGAGACTTATTGGAGATATGGATATAAACCAGTTATTTTTTCTTTTAAAGTCAAAGAATACAAGGGTTATATATCTTACTAATGAAGATGACGTTAAGGGCATTAAAAAATGTTTCGGTTACTCTATTAATGATATACTTTTTGATCCTGTAAAGCCAGAGGATGCTGCTAACTTAGTTTTAAATCCAAATTCATTTGCAGACATTACAGATATTTATTTAAAGTACAGCAACATGGAGCTTGAAAAAAATGATGATGGAACACCGATTAAAATTATAAATGCTGGAGGAAATAAGAATGGTGAAACAAAGGTAATTGAAAAGAATAATGAAAAAGTAGTAGAAAAAGTGGTTGAGAAGGTTATCGAAAAGCCTGTAGTGGTTAAAGAAACTGTATATAAGACTAAGATTTTGAAACAGAAGATATTTACTTTTTATACCACAGATAATGCACTTTTAACAGCAGACTTAATAACTCAAATAGGAATTTTATTATCACAAAAGATAGAACAAAAGATACTTATATTGGATTTTAATACTTTGTTCCCGGTGATGGATCATTTCTTAGGAATAAATAAAAATATTGATATTGAAAGTAAATATGATATTGGTGATAATACAAGCTTAGTTGCTATGTACAATGCTGTAGAAAGGAATATTTTAAACAGCAGCAATTTTTCTAACTTTGTGAAAAAACATCCTAAGTATAAAAATTTAGATATTGCAACAGGCTTATATGATTTAGTACTCTTTGAGAAAATGCCAAATGAGTATTTTGAAAGGATAATAGATACTGCGGCAGCTATTTATGACACAATATTGATAAATACTAATCCTGACATAAGCCTTGGAAGTACTTTTATTCCAATAACTAAGGCAACAGATGTTATTTGTGTTACGGAGGCTAATTACACTGAAATAAGGAATCTGTTATTTGTAATAAATAGCCTTAAGTCAAAAATATCTCAGGATAAATTTAAAATTGTACTATCTAATATAACAGATAAAAGCTTAGATGAAGAAACTATAAAAGAAATATTTAAAGGTTATGATATTCTTTCTCATATCCCATATGATGAGGCAAAAGAAGTAAGTCTAAATGAGCAAAAGCCATTCATAGGTAAAATTACGAAAAGAAAGCTGGCGCCATACACTAATATTCTAGAGAACTTAGATTATCTTCCTAAGACCTCATTTTTAGACAAAGTATTTATAGGAAATAAAAAGGAGAAGAAATTAGAGAAAGGAGGTAAAGAACTTGAATAGAGTAAATTTAGTTGAAGAACTTAATTACAAAACAGTTCAGAAAAATAGAAATGTTACTAGCACTCATGATAAGGAAATTATTTCACTGGTAGATGATATTATAAAAGAATTTACAGAGAAAAAATCCTATCTCATTAATGATGTTGAAAAGGGTGAGCTTCCGGAAAGTGCAATTGAAGATGAAGTGCTGAATTATCTTGATAGAAAAGGAATAAACTTTGATGTGCCAGATAGAAATACTCTTATAAAGAAGGTAATAGACTATTTGTTTGGCTACTATCTCCTTCAAGATCTAATTGATGATGATGATATTTCGGATATTAAGGTTTTAGCTTATGATAATGTTCAAATAAAGGTTAAAGGCAGAAGAGTACCTTCAAGTATTAAGTTTAACTCAAAGGAATCTTATGAGATATTTTTTAATTATCTTGTAATAAAGCTTGGAGGAACTCTTGATAAAAGAAATGCAGTTCAGCTTTTGTCAGATAAAACTCAGGAAAAGTTTTATCTCAGAATAACTTTAAGTTCTGATTTTGTAAATTCAAATGACACTCCATATATAGTTATAAGAAAAATACCTAAAGAAAAACTTTCTCTTGAAGTGCTCATGGGAAAATACAACATGATGGATAAAAATATTTATGACTATTTGAATAAGGCAGCTGGAGCTGGATTAAATGTTTTAATGTGTGGCAAAGGCGGCAGTGGAAAAACTACACTTATAAATGCAATGCTTGATAAAGTGCCTTTTTCAACAGCAGGACTTGTAATACAGGAAATAGAAGAACTTCATTCAGAGCATCCAAATATGATGTTTCAGAAAGTAAAGGTAAAAGTAGGAGAAAGTGATGTTGAGTATTCGCTAAGTAAACTATCTAGACAGGCTATGACTGAAGATATAGATATGATAGTAATAGGTGAAATAAAAGGCAAAGAGGCAATGGATTTGTTTAAAGTAATTGGTACTGGTCATATAGGCTGGGCATCTGTTCATACTAATAGCTCAAAAGAGGCACCAGATAAACTTGTTGACTATATGGAGGAAGCTGGTACTAATCTTGAAAGAGCAGCATTATTAAAAATGCTCTCTGCTATAGATGTAATAGTATTTATGAAGGACTTTAAGGTTATGGAAATAACAGAGGTGTCAGGTTTCAGTGAATATACAAAGGAACTCACTTTTAACCCTGTATTTAAATTCGACAATGGCGATTTTATTAAACTTAAAGAAAGCTGTAGTAAGGTAAGCAAAAAGTTTGAGTATTCAGAGTATAGAACTTCTCTGAAAGAAGGTGAGTGAAAGTGCACGTATCAGCTTTTAGTATAATTTTAAATGTAATTTTAGCTGTACAAATAGTTATAATGGTATTTTTATCACTGGAAATGCTATTTAAGGATAGAAATAAGATAAAAGAACTTTTACAATTTGTTAATAAAAGATATGAGGCAAGACTTTTTTCTGAAAGAGCAGAAGAAATATATAAGAAAAAAGGTAAGGGTAGAAAATCGTTTATATTTAAAATTGATAATCTTATTTATAACTCAAATATTAGAAAGAACTTTAGATTCATGTCTTCGGAGCTTTTTATATTTATAGAACTTTTTTTTGCTGTGGTTACTGCATATATTGTGTATTTAATTTTTCACAGTATTGTATTCTCAATTTTAGGTTTTTTAGCAGTAATTATTCTTTCTTATGCTGTTCTTAGGGAAATGGCTAGGATAAATTTTGATAAGATAGATGATAGTATAATGTCGTTTATAAATGCATTAAAGAGCAGTGCGAAGATTAAAAACAGCATACTGTTTATGATGGAAGAAGCCACGAAAAGTTTAAAGGAACCCTTAAAAACTCATAATAAGGAATTTGTAATGGAGGTCAAAAGAGGAATTCCAATGGAAATAGCTTTTGATAATTATATAAACAAGGTGGAAAATATAAGACTTAAAAACATACTAAAAAATCTTTATATATGTTCTATAAACAATGCAGATTACTCGAAGCTTTTAACAAAAACTAAAATTGTAATTAGAAAATACTATGAGGAAAAAGAAAGAAGAAAGAAAAAAGTTCAAACAGGACAGGCAGGAATAATAGCTATAATACTTATTTCTCTTCTTATTATTCATGGACTTACAGGAATAACACCAGGGTTTTATGAAAAAATGATGGGTAGTGTTATTGGTCAAGCTATAATAGCTTATATTGCTGGAGTAATATTATTTGCAGCATATAAATGCATTACACTTAAAGACTTTAACTATTAGGGATTGGAGGTAAATATGAAGAGTTTAATTCTTATATTAAAATTAATATTCCTTGTATGTATTATTGTACTTTCTTTTTATTTAAGAAAATTTTTAAAGTTTCATTTTAACTCAAAATATAGAGAAGTAAAGTATGGTGAAACATCGAATGTAGAAGAAAATAAAAACATTTTTCAAAAATTCAAACTTCCTAAATATTTGAGAATGGAATATACGGAAAACAAGCTTGAGAAATGTGGAAATCCACTGCATTTAACAGCAATGAGTTACTGGTTTTTAAAAACATTAATTGCTGTAGGATTATTTTTTTCATCTATGCAAATACATCTTTTAGGAAAAAGCTATTCTGCAAACATAGTTACTTCAATATTATTTGCGATACTTGGTTTTTATATTGTTGATATAGTAAATTATTTTAACAATAAAGATGATATAAACAAAATAAGACTAGATCTTGCTGATGTATATGACCTTATAAATCTTCAAACTATGGCAGGAGTAAATATAGGTCATGCACTTGTAGAAGCATATACGGTATGCAAAAATAAGAGACTTAAGAAAAGTCTTATAAAGCTTGCAGCAAAGATAAATCTTTCAAAAAATATCGAAAGAGCACTGGAGGATTTTAATAACGAGTATAATATGCCTGAAATTGAAACTTTTGTAGCAACAATAAAAGAATGCGTGGACACAGGTGCATATGAGGAAACAATAGATGATCAGAGTTCCTCATTAAAAACTGTAAATGCACTTTATGTTGAAAGGCAGACTGAAAAAATAGATATGTACATGCTTTTAATAGATATGCTTATGTTTATAGGAATACTTGCAGTTGTATTCTTTGTTGTAGCAAGTAATTTAATGCAGAGTACAAATGGAATATTCAAATAAAAAATGGTCGTAGATTTTTTCTACGGCTATTTTTATGTAAGGAAAAATAAAAAATGAGAATTGAAGGAGAGATTTAAATGAAAAAATTAGCAGTAAAAGAACAGTTAAAGCTCATGGAATTAAAAAGCAGAATAAAAAAAATGAAAGGGGAAGTAAATACAGTTGAGGTACTTGTAATCATAGCAGTATTTTTAATAATAACGTACCCTTTGTATAAAACCATGATAAGTACATTTTTAAATAGTGTTTCAAATTGGTTTACTACAGAAACCAAAAATATATTTACAAATTAAAAGCAATAAAAAAAATAGCAGCAAGAAGAAATGTCTTCTACTGCTATTTTTATATAGAGAAAAAATAAAAATGAAAATTTGAAGGAGAGATTTGAAATGAGAAAATTAGCAGTAAAAGCGCAATTAAAGCTTATAGGATTAAAGAACAGAATGAGAAAAATGAAAGGAGAAGTAAATACAGTTGAGGTACTTGTAATCATAGCAGTATTTTTAATAATAACGTATCCTTTATATAAAACCATGATAAGTACATTTTTAAATAGTGTTGGAACGTGGTTTACTACAGAAACCAAAAATATATTTACAAATTAAATGATTATTCATCCAAATTACATTACATGAGATGTTTAAGGGAAGTGATAGATTGTGGTCAAGTATTAATAATAAAATAAATAAAATGACTAAAAAGAAAGCTGGCAGTGTTGATACTGTTGCTATGTCTCTTATGGCTATTTTAGTCATGAGTGTTGTATTTGTGTTGTTTATTTCAAGTGCTGTGCCAATAAAAAAGAGCACAGATGCAGAGGCAATTGCGAGAAAATATATGCTTAAGATGGAGCAGAATGGATATTTAACACCAGATAACGAAGCGGCAATGATAGGAGATTTTAATAATATTGGCATAAACAATATAGATATTTCAGGTACTACTCTTAATGAAGTTAATTATGGCGAAGATGTTTATTTGCACATAAGTTATAAGTATCCTGTAAAAAGTATAGCTACAAATAATGGTCTTATACCGTCCTTTCAAAATGTAGATAAAACTATTACCATTAATAAAAGTTCCACCAGTAAAAAAGCTAATTATTAGCAGAAGGTAGGTGGAAATATGTTAAAAAAGCTTTTAAGAAAAAAGAGCAGAGGAGATGCTTCTATAGCTGGATTAAGTATTTTTATGCTAATACTTATATCACTGGTGCTTATGTTTACAGTTTTCTACAAAATAATAATTAATAGAGTACAAGATGTTCAGGATGATGTTACTTTATCTAATTTAGCAGTATATAAAAATATTGATTTAGATGTTCTTGGACAAGATGGTATTTTAAAAATTAGTGATCCTAATGATGCCTTTGAAACCTTTAAAAGGCATCTGGAAACCAATATGAAGTTAGACTCTAATTTAAATGGACTTAGTGGGAGTGTAGCTGATGGGCAAGTTACTGTAGATGAATTCACTATATACAATGTTAAAGGCAATATTGTTGATATATGGACATACAGCTCTAATAATCACATGTTCACTGAAAGCACAGCAGATATGAGTTTAGGTATAGTAAAAACTTCTGATAATAGCATAGTTAAAAATACCAGTGTTCATGCAACCATAAAGTTTAATACAGATATTTTATTTGGACAGAAAAAAGAAACCAGCGTATCTGTTGATACGGATATAGTAAAGTAAGAAAGGATTGATGGTTAAGTTGAATAAGAAAAGAATAATAATAACTACAGCACTTCTTTCATGTGCTGTTTTTGCAGTGCTTATTGCAGCTGAAAAGAAAATAGTAAATTCATCACCTAAGAAGCAGATTTATGTTGCAGCGAAGGATATAAATCAGGGTGAATTTCTTAATGCCAGTGATTTTATATTGGAAGATAAAGCGATAAACAATATTACAGATGATATGGTTACATCTTTAAATGGGATTAAAAGTAAATATGCAACTCAAAATATATACAAGGAGGAACCACTAAATAAGAACACAATAGCTGATAAAAACGACAGTTCAAAGATGTTCTTAAAGCCAGGAGAAAGAGAATTTTCAATACCTCTTACAAAGCTCGATAATGATGCCTTTGCGGGAACTTTAAGACGTGGCGATATAGTTGATATTACGCATACTTCTGTAGCAACGCAGGGAGCACCTGTACCAATTACAGAACTCACTGGAAAAAGAGTAAGGGTTCTTGGAGCTGTAGATTTACAGGGAAAGTTTTTGGAACCTAATGATAAAAACGTGCTAGCAGCAGCAATAATGTTTGCAGGAGATGAAGATTCTTTTGTAAAAACTTCTAAGGAGTCTTCTGCAGGAGCATTTAAAATTGCTAAGTGCCCTATTTACAGTGAAAGCAATACTAGTAATTAATCAAATATATTGGTATTTTATATTTATTGTATTTATGAACTGGTTTTATCAACGAATTTAAAATGATTCTTTTATATAATGGATTATCTTGAAATTAATTTTTGAGATAATCCATTTTTTATGTAAAAAAGAATTTTAAAAATTATTGCAAAAAACTTATTTTTGTTTGCGGAGGTATTGGAAAGGAGGTAAAATATAGTATGAAAAGGAAAAAACTACAGTTGCTAATAAATATAAAATAAAGAGGGGATATAAAATGAATAAAAAATTAGTATCACTTGTTACAATGGCATCAATAATATTTACTTCTGCATCACCGGCGTTTGCAAAGAATTTTACATCAAAGCAGAATGTTGCTTTAAATCATGCGTGGACAGTAACTTTTAATAAGCCTGTTAATACTAACGAAGCTTTTGAAAATGTCTATATAAAGGACAATAACGGAAATAAAATAACAACTAGAATAGACTTCAATGATGATCATACTAAAATGACAATAAGTCCAGATGATGGATACAAGCCTAACAGTACCTATACTTTAGTTGTAGATGATATAGTAGATGATAAGGGAGATAAGCTCTCAGATAATGCTACAATGCAGTTTACAACAGTAAATGAAGCACAGCAGGGCGGCTTTGATATTAACAAAGTATATGCAAATGGATCTACAGATAATGTTTCAAGTAATGTTGAACCTAATGCTGTTTTTGACTTAGAATTAAGCAAAAATATAGATAGCTCAACACTCAGCAATGTAACTGTTACAGATAAGGATGGAAATAAGGCAAATGTCAAAGTTACTGCTAATAAAAGCGAAATTGATATAGCTCCTAATAATGTATTTTGTGATGATACAAAGACAATTACATTGCCAAGAAATGCTTTTAAATGTAATACTGCTTACACAATTAGTTTAAATGGTGTAAAGAGTACAGATGGACAAGACATATTAACTAAGACTTACAGCTTTACTACAAGAGATTATAAGTTAGATCCTACTATAAGTGGTATATGTGATGATGATTACTTTAAATTTGCTAGTCAATATGATAGTGATTTATTTCATCCGGTAGATTCTGCAACTGGATATATTAAAAGAGCATTATGGCCAGCACATGATAATAACGGAACTATAGTATTTGATAATGATAAGACATTTGGAACTCCATATCAAGTAAGTAATGATTGGAATAAATACGCTAATTTGCAAGCCAGAAATCAATATAATTTAGCTGTGCAATTTAGAAAACAGTATAGTAAAATAACAGCTAAAGATTCTAGTTATGCAGGTAAGATGGTTGATATGTCAAATTGGGCTAATATAGTTAATGAGGCTTCATTTGGTGTATGTGATAATGCTAACGCTAGTATGTCAGACTCTATGATTACAGCACGTGTATATTCCAGTTATTCATTATCTTCAAGATCTTTGGATACTGTAGATCTTTTTAGTAGTCATCAAGATGATATGAAAAATATATTACGTAGCAGTGCTCATCCTCAAATATATATGATAGTGCCTTATTATGATGGTGTTGACTTAAGCATACAAAGGCTTTATTTATATCAAGAATTGGTTTCTTTATTCGGCTATGATTATGCTAGCGAAATTTATGATTATATGTATAAGGAATCTCATTCTCCTAACAGTGTTCAGGATGTTATGCAGAAGGTTCAAATAGGTAATATTACAATATGGGCTGAAGATGGTCAATTCCTATTCAAATATTAATAGGAGGGATAAAAATTGAATATTAAAAGCAAGTTTATAAAAAGAGTGTCACTTTTATTGGCACTCTCTTTTATTACATCAAATTTAGCATTTAAGCCGATAAAAACAATGGCTGCTAATGCGACAAATACACCATACACTGTAGATCATTCAAATTATGATAAGCCAAATTCACATCAGGAGCAATCAATACTTGCAGATGTTTACAAAGATACTCCAGGATATCAGCCATCAGATAGAAATATTCCTAAAGGCTGGAGCTTTTATGAAACAGAACTTTTTCCAAAGAATTTTGTAGATGGAACAGACTATCAATATAGTAGATACAATGGTTCTCCGACAGCTAAAAGCTATATGGATAATGCACATTATTGGATAGATACATCAAATGTGGAAGGTAATGATTATTATGATAATTGGCGATTTCAAAATATAAGTAGTAAGCCTAACAAATATAACTATGGTCCACTGATTTATTATCAGCCAGTGACAATTTTAAACGACACTTGCAATGTGGAATATAAAATAGACACTAATACTTTTGATCAAGGAGCTAATAACGGTACCACAGCATATAATAAGATGCCTGATTATTCAACCTTGAATGCAGGCTCTGAATATGTAGCTGACTATCACATAAGTGGCGTTACAGCCTATCCAGTAGCAGTTGCACCAACAGCAGATTTTTATTTTAATAGTGGAGCTTCAAGTGCTAGTGTACAATCTGGAGATACTTTAAAGGTTATTGATGGAAAGGGAAGTGAAAGCAATACAACTTATAGTGATAGTACTACAAAATTTTGGTCAACATACTATGATACTTCAGGAAATATCGTTAAGCATAACAATAGTTCTAGTCTACCACAGAGTTACACTTACAATAATGCTATTATCACACATGCAGGGTGGTCGGTAACAGACAGTAGCGGTCAAAATGTTAACAATATGTTTAATGCAGCTTCTGGTTTAAAAAATCCAAGCAAAGAAGGAGCATGTAGTGAAATGGATTTAACTATAAGTGATAGTGTACCAGAAGGAACTTACACCGTTCACCATAAGGTAATAGACAACTGGGGTTCAACAAGTCAAGAACAAACAAAGACATTTACAGTTACTAGAAAAAAGCCAACACCACAAAATTATAACTTAACAATACACTATAGAGACACAGCTAATCCAACTGGAAGCGATTTGGTTATGCCAGATCCAACTAGCAGTACTGGAATGTATTCACCATCAGCACCAAATGGATATACGCTAACAGGAAGCTATAGAATTAGTCCTACAGGTAGAGACTATTCATATTCTTCTGGTTCTATAGATTTATCTCCACTTACTCAAAATGAAGAAATATATGTAATGTGCAAGGCAATTCTACCACCACCGACGCCAATAGGAGGAGATTATACTCTTAACATTCATTATGTAGATGAAGATAATAATGATTCGGTGATATCTAGTGAAACTAGAGGATACACTTCTGACCAGGTAAGTACAAATGATATGATACAAATGTTAGGTGATAAGGCAGTAGCTGTATGGTTTATGCCTACATCAGCACCAAATAATTATGAGTTGGATACTTCAAAGTTTCCAGATCCTATGAATGGGTATCATATTTTATGGAATGTGGACAGCCAGTATGCTGGATATAATGGTAGGTCAACGACTAATGTAGCAGAGTTAAAGGTACCTTGTAAAATTGGAGGAGGTAATGTAGATCCAACACCACCACCAGTTATTACAACGGGAACAGTAATTAAGAGATACTTTATTAATTATACAGAAGAGCAAACAGCCGATAGAGAATATCTGTATAATGTTGATGCAGGCTATCACACTTATTTTAATGATAAAAGTTATGATGGATATACTTGTATTAATTCAAGTACAACAGTTAATGTTACAGCTGGAGGATTGGCATATGCAGACTTTTATTTTAAAAAGAACAGTGCTCCACCAACAGCATATATATATGGACCGGATACAGCTCACCAAGGAAGTCAATTTACGGTGATCGGCAGCGGCTATGATCCGCAAGGGGAAAGTTTAACGTATTATTGGACAACATCAGATGGACAAAAAATAACAGGTACACAAGGAACGCTTAAAATGGGAGATAAACCAATAACAGTTACTTTGTATGTAACAGATACAGAAGGTTTAAGCAGCCCTGTTGTTAATAAAACTATAAATCCAAAGAATAATCCACCTACAGTAACATTGAATTTACCAGAAACAATAGTGTTAGGTGATGATTTAAATGTCAATGCAGCTGCTAGTGATCCAGATGGAGATACTCTTAAGTATACCTGGAATACACCAGACGGAATGACTGGAACTGTAAAGGACAATGGTGGTACTGTACAATTTATGAATAAAGAAGATGTTGGAAAGAAAAAGACTTTTACCGTAACCGTAGATGATGGTTTTGGAGGTACAGCAACAGCAGCAGCGTCTACAACAGTAGTAGCACCTAAACCAACAGTTTCAATAAGTCAAAATGGTACGCTTAAGGAAAATAGAAAGGTAGCATTATCAGAAACTTCAAGCGGTGGTTCTAAAAGTTTTCCTATAGACGAAGCTAAGACACAGTGGAGTTTTTATGATAGTAATAACAATCCTATAAATGTAACTAACACAGCAGACAGTGGAATTGTAGAAAGTTTAGATAGCACAATAGGTACAAGCAGTATGAATGTGTTATTTACTAAGCCAGGTATTTATAAAGTTCAGTGTGAGGTTACGAATACAGAGGGAGATATAGCAGTGGATACAAAGACTATAGTTGTAGCACCAGATGAATTACCTATAGCTGATTTTGATACACCTCAGATAGTATTGAGAGATCCTAATAATCATAATTTAGCAACTATCAATGTTAAAGATAAATCTTATTCAACTGATAATGATGCTATAACAAAACGTGTATGGTTCTACAGCTTTGATAGTAATAATAATGGAAGTTTTGATGATGAAACATTTTATGTATATAGTAATGGTTCATGGAGCAAATATGGAAGTTATGCAGATGTTAAAGCTTTAGCAGGTGATTCAAAGGCTTTAGATTCGATAAACAGCGGTAATTTAACAAACATACAAATTACTCCACAGAACTTTAATAATGGAACCCATGTAGGAACTTACAGAATAGAAGAAGTTGTTCAAGAGAGCTTTGGACAGGATACAATACAGTCATTAGTTACGTCTAAAGATTGCAAGGTTGGAACAACTTATTAATATTATTTATAGAGGGCGGCTTAAATTAAGCTGCCTTTCCTATTTTTTGAAAGGAAAAATTGAAAATAGGGAGTGAATAAATTGAAAAGATTAATTTTAAGCAAAAAAGTTTTAGCTATATGTCTTTCACTTTTTATAGCCGCTGGTGGAATAACAGGATTTGCTTTGCATGTAAATGCGTCAAAGGATAATGGTGGTAAGGATACTACTGTAGATAATACAGCACCAACAGCAAGCTTTGGACTATCTAAGAAAAAGAAAGCAGATATAGTTTTTACAACAGGAAGTGATAATAATTTTAATTCAGATGATTTTAATAATAAGGTAAATGCTTATGTTAAAAATAGACTTGTTAATTCTGGCGTAGATACAAATATACAGAGTTTTTCAACGAGTACTATATCTACAGCGAATTCAAATGCTTCAGATATATTTAATAAGTGGCAGAACTATCCTGATTCTTCAGGCAGTTGGACTTATAATTCAAATGATAATACAATGGGTTCAACAGCGAATGTATCATGGACAGGATATTGGGATTCTTCATCAGAAGCCCAAAAAACTACAGATGTTACTATTGATTATGACGAAAATGAAGTGTTAAGGAATACTGATATTGGAACTTTAGAGTATCCTAACATTAGGTGTCATCCAGATCCAATGGGATTTACGTTTAGAATGACCAATACAAATGGGGTATATTCCTACTATGCATTTGAAATATACTCTTATCAAGGTGTAGCAATGCTATATAGAGTAAATAATGTGCCTAATCCTAATAATGCTGATAATGGTATATTAGTAGCATGGACAAATACTACTAACCCTGTTGTTGGTTTACAAGGAACTTATTCTAAATGTTTGGGATTTCAGCATATAGACTATAATCCATTAGCAACGCATCATGTTAAAATAAATGCAAAAGGTAGACATATAACTATACAATATGATAGTAATAATGTATTTGATGTGACTGATAATGATAGCAATGCATTAATAAATGGTTCATATGGTCCATATACTTATTCTATGCCTAATGCATGCTTTAAGAATATAACTATAACAAAAGGTTCATCAAAATCTCTTAGTGAGGCACTAAAGGAGCCAACTTGGCGGGATAATACACATAAATTTGTAGTTAATTTGTCAGAAGATGCCTTAAAATCTATAGTTTCAAGTAGCAAGGACTATCCTACAACTCTTTCAACGATGCTTAGTAACAAAGAGTATTTTTTAGGGGTAATGAATACAGCTGATGAGTCTACTGTAAATAGCTTTATAGATCAAAATGATGGACATGGAACGTATATTAATAACAATAATATAGATACAGCTCTTAATGCAGTCACAGATTATATATTAAAGATACTTAATGAAGAACAGGACAATAGCAATATTTTCTTAGTAGGTGATGAAGTTACTTATAATGAAACCTATAAAGACAATGAAGGAGACAAAAAGAATGATGAACTTTGGAAATACGAGCAAGATCCAAAACATCTAAATTATGATGATGATTTTGTTAAATGCAGTGAGTCAGGAGATTTACCTTTAGATAATGATTTAGGAGCTGCGGATTTTGCAACTGGCCAATGGGTGCATAACAAGGTGACTGTCTTTGATAAACCTGGAAAGTACAAAATAAGCTATAAGGTTCAAGATAATCCAACAGCTACAGACAGTAATCCTTCTGGAGATTCAAATTTTAATAATTATAATAAATGGTCGCCAGATGATAATTCAATAATTATAAATGTTCACAGAAAGCCAACACCAGTATTCACAGCTTATGCGGTAGCTAATGCTTCAACAGGAAAGTTTGATGTAACTGTAAAGGATGAAGATAAATCCTATGATATTGACCATCAAACTACCGATGGAACACGCAAGGGTATTGTAAATAAAAAATTTCAGTGGAAAGAAGTTACTAGTGGAGTAACAGATACTTGGCATGATGGTAAATTGCCATCTCCGCAAAGCCCTAATAAGGATTTTTTAGTTAAACTTTCTGTACAGGATTTAGAAGGACAGTGGAGCGATGATTTGGTAAAATACGTTACTACTAAAAATGAAAATCTTCCTCCTGTAGCTCAATTCACAGAAAACGAAACAGAAATGCCAGTAGACCAATTAAAAAATGATGTTTCAACAGGAAAAGATGTTGTGTTTACAGACCAAAGTTATGATCCAAATGGGGATTCTATAAGGGAAACATGGACAGTAAAGGACAGCAGCGGAAATGTACTTTATAATAGTTCCACAATGCCAACAGCAAGTGTATTTATAGGTAAGCCGCTTGGAACATATACAATTACACTAGTATGTGATGATGGACCTACACCAAAAGTAGGAGTACCACTTACATCTGATCCATATACACTGCAGCTCAAACTTGTTCCAATTAACCATAAGCCTGTAGCACACTTTGAGGTTGACAATACTTCTAAGGAACCTGACAAAATAAAGATAACAGAGGATTCGACCGATCCTGATGGTGATCCAATAGACGATAGAATTTGGACAATAACAGATAGCAGCGGAAATGTAGTTGGGCAAAGCGAGAATAAGCTTCCAGATTTAAGCACTTTAGATGGAACCTATACATTAACGCTGAAAGTTAAAGATAATCCTAAGATACCGCCGGAGCTTTGGAGTAATCCATACAGCCAGCAAATAACAGTAGAAAGTTTAAAACTAACTGGAACTTTATATCCTAGCCCAGCAAAGCAGGGACAGCAGGTAACCTTTGATTTAAATACTATAGGATATGCAAAGTATCTAAGAATATATTTGCCTAATGACATAATTTCTAGGGATACAAGAGGAACTACCTTGCCTATTGTAAAAACAATTACGGAAGAGTACACGCATAATGAAAAAATAAATTATATACTACCCATAAATACGCCGCTAACACTTGATGGAAATGGAAATAGAATAAGGCCGCCCTACGAGATACCGGTACAAGCAGAAAAGGCAAATGGAGCACAGAAGTCAATAACATTATATCTTGATGTTAAAGGTAATGTGCTTGATGGAATAAAGACAGAGATAATTGGAACTGGACAGGATAGAGATAAATAATTAAAAGCGGATATATGGCTTTAAGAGGCTGTTTATTCGCTTTTTTATATAGAAAGTAAAATGAAAAGAAAGGAGATGAAAAATTGCTTATAGTTCTAATTTTTATATTAGGTTTTCTCATAGGAAATATAGTTGAGTGGTTTTCTTATAATATTCCTAAAGAAGAAAATGCTCCAATGACAAGTAATATAAAAAATTGCTTGAAATATGTTAAAAGAGTACTCAACAAACATATGATTGTATCAATCTTAATAGGTACTGTTTACTGTATACTCTATCTTAAGTACAAATTAAGCATTGGTTTTTTTAGATATTCTTCAGGATGTACAATTCTTTTTGTGGTAGCATTAATAGATTATAAAACAAAAGACGTGTATTTTTCAACTACATGTGTTTCAGCAGTTCTAAGCATAGTTTTTATCATAATAGGTTACATGAACGGAATAAGTATAAAAAGCTATGTAATTGGAGGAATATCAGCAGGAATATTTTCAGGTATACTTGCAGCTTTAAGTGTGATTGGATGGGGTGATGTTGAGATATTTATTGTGTGTGGACTTCTAGTTGGAATATATAAAGTATCTATAGCGGCGTTTATATCAATAGTTTTATGCGGAGGCTATGGGATAATATACATTCTAATAAGAAAAAAGGATAAGAAAGGATTAAGAGTGGCTTTTGGTCCGTATATTATATTCGCTTTAATGTTTGTGATAATTTTTTAGTTTATTGTAAAATCAATACTATTAAAAAGGAAGATGGTGAAAAGTGATTCCAGTAAAAAGGTTACTAGAATTTACGAATGAAGAACAAATATTGTATAAAAGATATATACGAGCCAGTGGGAAGAAGAATAATTATGTAAGTATAAAATTTATCAAAGTACCTGTATTTAGAGTGATTGAAAATTTTAAGGCAACAATAGGTACAAGCTATAAAATAATATACAGCAATGGCAATCGTATATGTAGTGATATTTTTGATATAGCAGATAAGAAATTCGACATAGTTGATTATAAGGATGAAGGGTTAAGTTATGCAATTATTTTTGAAAAAAGAACTCGGGGAATAATATTTCAAAGCGAGGTAAAGCAATTATTTAAGCTTTCCTTCAATCCATATTGTAGATGGAATTCATTTAAATAAAGAGGTGGTATTTTGGAAGAGGAAATAAAAGACTTGGATAAGAAAATTAAAAAGCTAAAGAAAAAAATAACTAAAGCTAAAAAAGCCGCTGTTGTAGTATCAATTGTTGGAGCCATAATTACTACTGTATTTGCTGCGGCTAGCGTACTTGTACCTGCGGTGATATGCTTTGCAGTAACTATCCTTAGTACATTTTTTGTAGATCTTGTTAAAAGAATGTTTATGATTATGCTTTGGAGAAGTAATAAACATAGAAATGAGTTAATAGTAGATGAAAATGAAATTAAGGGGTAGAACAAGTATATAATAATATGGATTATTTTATTAATAGTTTCTTTGATTAGACTAAGTTTCAATTTCTAAAAGTTAAGTTGAAATCAAATTAATAAATTGTACTAACTATTGTAATATAGTTGTCACAATTAAAAGTTATTATATAAGCATAGAGAACGAAATCTCCCAATAGATTAATATAAATAAGAGCAGTTGGATAGTCCCCCTTTCCAGCTGCTTTTGTCTATCTAAATAAAAATTTTATAATTTATTGTAAGGTTATTATGCTGAGTATATGCTGGAGCTTTTGGGCTAGTTACTGTAATTTGATTTATTTACATAAAAAAATATATGTGGTATAATTTACAATATAATAATAAATTTTGTAAATAGGGAGTTTTGCAAATGGAAAAATGCGTAGTATTATCGGACGGTGATAAGCTAAGAGAAATTAGAAAAAAATATCATGTAAAGCAAGAAGAGATTGCGGGAGAAGAGATTACAAGGAATTTAATAAGTGAAATTGAAAATAATAAAGCACCGATTACTAAAAAGACGGCCGAAATAATTATAAAAAACTTATCTGTATTGGCTAAAAAAAGGTACTTTGAAGTTGATGAGACTGTTGATTATTTAATGGAAAATCAAATTGTACAGGCTAATAGAGCTCTTGATAATTATATAGAAGAGCTAAATACTTTAAGCATTTCTAAGGGTGATAGTTTTATTAAAACACTCAAAGAAGCGGAAAGTTTTTTAATTGATTGGGATATTAAAGATAAAAAATTAAAGATATATGAAATTGCAGGAGATTATTATTGCAATAATAATGAGATGTATAAAAGTGCTGTTTATTATGAAAAAGCTTCAGCATTACTTAGTAGAATGTTTTTAGATAGAAAGTTACTTTCACTTTCAAGAAAGCTGTCAACAGTGTATGGACGTATTGGTGATTATAAAAAAAGCATTGAATGTTGTGAATTTGCTTTAAAATACTTTGATGATATGCCACAAAAAGATGAAGTTGTTTTTTTGTATAATAATGCTTTGAATTATAAGCATATTAATAATTTGAAATTGGCATTAAAAAATATTGAAGTAGCAGAA
This sequence comes from Clostridium neuense, assembly GCF_045310695.1. Taxonomy (NCBI): domain Bacteria; kingdom Bacillati; phylum Bacillota; class Clostridia; order Eubacteriales; family Clostridiaceae; genus Clostridium; species Clostridium neuense. The sequence continues at coordinate 30,189 of NZ_JBJIAA010000011.1, read as the reverse complement.
AATTTAGTTAGCAAAACAGATATTTTAACGTACATTAAGGTTTTAAATACTAAAGGAAATTGTTTATATGAAATGAAGAGTTATGATGAAGCTATTAAAATATTTAATAAAATTTTTACATTAATTGATAAAAGAGAGACAGATAAATATCTTATTAATTTAATAAATATTGTTAATAGTTATTGGTATGCAGGTATGAAAGATAAGGCTCTTGAAAACTTTAAATTTGTAATTAATGAATTACCCAATTTAAGTAATAAAGATTTATGTGTAGCTGATATTTATTTTGAAGTAGGTAAAATTTATGAAAGAATTAATAAAATAAAGTTATCCGAAGATTATTACTTAATGGCAGTGGATTTTTCTGAAAAACAAAAAAATTATGTTTTGTTAAATAGTATACTATATGATTTAATAGAATTATACTCAATTTCGAATAATGTTAAAAAAATAAATAATATTAAAGATAAGGTGCTTTTAAATGCAAAGTTACAGAATAAGATTAATAATCTACTTATGTATAAATTAATAGCTTTTTATATTAAAAATAATGATGATATAGCAAAACAGGTTGCTGATTTTGCTATAAAGTTTGAATAAGTAGGAGTTGATGTTATGTTAAATATGTTAAAGAAAAATTATAAATTAACAATGTTATTGTTAATGTGCGGAGTGATTTTAGTTTCAGCCGTAATGTTTAAGGTAAGTAGTGTAGGGAATTTATGTAACATAGATTATCCTTATATGATCTTTTTCAAATATGCTCCGATTTTGTTTTAAGATTTAAATAACAGCGTTAAGTTACTTGAATGAATATATTTATAGTTCAAGTAACTTTGTTTTTTAGTAGAGTTTTTTTGCTAAGTAAATGAAAAATGGTTAAAATCTTTTAATGAGTGTTGGAAGTATTGATGAAAGTATAGAAGAATATCCATATTGGGTGTCCTTTTATTATAAAAATAAATAAAGGATGGTGTATTAAATGGGATATTGTTGTAATGACTGTACAAATTTAAATAAAAATGAAAAGAAAATAGATGGAGCTTGCTATATGTATGGGTGCAAGTCAGTTTTGAATTTTATGGAGTCGATTGGGCAATAATGGCATAATTGCAATTAGTTGAGCTATAATTGTATTTTATTATGAAGGAGCATTAAAATGAAATTTAAATCTAAAATTGATTTGTGGCTTCACCTTGTAGTTGTATTGTTTACAATCCTAACTTTATGGCTATTATATTCATATATTACAAATAAACGAGGTCTTATAGCGTTAATTTTATTTATTACTTTACTAATATTGAGTATATTACCAATGTATCTTTTTACTTATTATACTTTTGAAAATTCATTTTTACATATAAGATGTGGGCTAATGATAAATATTAAAATTAACTACAAGAACATTGTCTCAGTTAAAGACAGTAAAAGTTTAATATCTTCTCCTGCTTTATCTATGGATAGAATAGAAATCAAGTATTATGAAAATTCTTATCCTAACTTTTTAGTAATTTCTCCTGAAAGAAAACAGGAGTTTATAGATACACTAAATAAGCATATAGCTTCGTAATATTCTTAACAGCTATAAAAACTGAACAATTATTTAAAACACCGCATTATCTAAATGAATTTTGAAGTGTTTTTAGTTTGCAATGCAAATATATTGTAATGAAGAAATATATTTTCTAAAGAGTAGTCACTAATTGAAAGTGGCTGCTTTTTTTATGTAAAGAAAAGTTTGAAAGTGAGGTAATAAGTATGTTTGATGATCAAGTTGATAGTGAATCAAAGGAAGGAGGTTTGAAAATAGATATTGGAGGCACAGAGGATGAAAGTAATAAAAGGCATAAATTTTTCACTGGAACAAATCCTAAAATACCAGATTTCAAAAACAGAATACCTATAATTATAGGTTTTATGTGTATATGTTTCTTGCTTGTTCTTATTTCTATAACAGCATATTTCCATAGTCAAAGGGGCAAGAGAGAGAATTTGAAGAACCTTAGTATTGTAAGTACTGCAAGTCCTGATATTGTAGATAGGCAATATATTAAAGATAGTTTAAATAAAATTCAACCATTCGAAAATAAACTAATGAATAGGGTAACTGATAAGAGTAAAAAAACTGATTCTTTTAACAAGAGAAGCATTGATATTAATGATTACTTAGATGATTTAAATAATTATAAAAAATCAAGCTCTGATGAACTATCAAATTTGCAGAAAGTAAGCTGTGCTACAGAAGTAAACAATTATAGAAGCAATATTATAAAAGAATACCAGGTATTTATAGATGGACTTACTCATGAAGCTAACTATATAAATTCAAAATTAACTGGTAAGGAAACTGCTGAAATGACAGTATCTCAAGGAGATTATAAAAATCTTGTTCAGGTCTACAAAGAAAATTCAAATGAACTGAATAAGGTTCAAAATTTATGTAAATAGATTGAAGATGTTAATATGCTACAATTGATTTACCTTTGCATCCAGTCCAATAAGTGCGTTATTAAAATTTATAGAAAGTCGTCTAATTTATTAGGCGGCTTTTTTATATGGAGGTGATCTAAAGGTTAAGGATCATATGCAGTAATTTGAGTAAAAGCATAAAGAAAGAAGGGATAATTTTGTATTATGTAAATTTAAAGCAGCAAAAAATACTTCAAAACATAAATAAATTCGGTTGTATGACATATGAGCAGATTAGAAAAATTAACAATTTTAGTGATTTAGACAAGCAACTTAAAAGCCTTGTAAGACAAAGTAAAATAAGAATACTTGATGATAATATATATGTTACCAGAGGCGTTAGGGAGGTAAATAAAAATGTACTTAGCGCTATAGATTTATATATTTATTTAAATTTTGTAGATAAAGAAAGCTCTATTGCGTGGTGCGTAATAGAGGATTTTCCTTTTATTATGGCGTTTTTCAGAAATAATAAAGTATTCGATATAGCGGTAATAAAAGAGGGAGAAGAGACTATTTGTTCTGTTGCTATAAATAGGTCTGCAGCAGAAAGAGTAATTGTAATACTTAAAGATTATGGACAATTAGAAAAAGTAAGAATAAGTAAGCCAGTGAAGTACTGTACTGTAAATGATGGTACAGTTATTTTTTTAGAAAATGGAGATGATTAAAGTGGGGTTCAAATTTAAAGATAACGGCATAATTACAAGGATGCCTCACATTGGAGATATAGTTGTTAAGGATAGGGGAGAGGTTAAGGATAACTTCATTGTGATTAAAGAATATAAAGATTACTTCTTGGCTGTGTCTCAAAGGCTTAAGTTTAGAGAGTGTTTTTCAAAAGCAAGTTTTGCACTTAAAGAACTAAAAATTCAAAGAAGAGAGAATTTTATTAAGGAGGGGGCTGTTAAACAATATGAATGATAGAGAAAAAACAAATCGTTTACTGTTTGGTTTAGCAATATTAGTATATATATTAATTTCTATATATGCCTTAACACCACTTGTTTACATGAAGCATGAATTGGCAGGAATAAATAGGTTTGATGATATCGATATGAATAAAATAGGCGAGATATACGAGCATCCACTACAAAGTTTTAATTTAATTAAAGATGATTCAAGCATACGTAAAGGCTTTATTGTTGCTTTTATAATATTTACAGTTATTTTATTAATATTATTTGCTATAATGAAAAACATGGATATTACTGATGGACAAGTAGGCATAAATTATCTTAAAGAGGATGGAACCCAGGGAACTGCTAACTGGATGGATGTAAATGAAGTAAAAAAAGTTATAGGGGTTGGAACTGAGAAAGGGTTAGTTTTTGGTAGTATTGAAGATGGAATTAAAAGTAAAATGGTTACACTGCCACCGGACACATTCTTTAATAAAAATATAGCAGTATTTGGCTCCAGTGGCAGCATGAAAAGTAGAAGCTTTGTAAGGCCTAATATAATGCAAATAAGTGATTTAGGGCAGTCAATGATTTTAACAGATCCTAAAGCAGAAATTTTTGAATCGATGTCACAATTTTTAAGGGATAGAGGTTACACAGTTAAAGCTCTAAATTTAGTTAACATGATAAATTCAGACAGGTGGAATCCACTAAATGAAATAACTGATGATATATCGGCACAAAGTTTTGCTGAAACTGTAATGGCCAATACTAAGATTTCTAGTGCTAAAGTAGACGAGTTCTGGGACAAAACTGAGATGAATTTGCTTAAAGCCCTTGTTTTATATGTGGTTAAGGAAAATCCAGAGAAAGAAAGAAACTTATCTGCAGTTTATTCGATGCTTGCAATAAACGATGCTTCAACAATAGATGCGGTATTTAGAACACTTCCGCCATCACATTCTGCTAAAATGCCATATAATATATACTCACAAGCCAGTGAAAATGTAAAGACTGGTGTGGTTATAGGTCTTGGTTCAAAACTTCAGGTGTTTCAAAATAGTCTTGTGCAGGATCTCACAGCTGCTAGTGATATAGATTTAGTCCTGCCAAAGAAGGAAAAATGCGCTTATTTTTGTATAACTTCAGATATGGAATCAACCTTTGATTTTATAGCAGGGCTATTTTTTTCATTTCTTTTTATAAAGCTTACTAAATATGCCGATTATAATCCAAGAGAAGGGCAAAAGGATGTATATTTTATCTTGGATGAATTTCCTAATATAGGTGCGATACCTGATTTCACAAAAAAAATATCCACTATGAGATCAAGAGGGATATGCAGCTCTGTAATATTTCAAAACATAGCACAACTTAAAAATAGGTATCCCAATGATGCATGGTCTGAAATTATAGGTAATTGTGACAGCAGATTATTTCTTGGTGCTACAGATATAACTACAGCTGAATTTGTTTCAAAGCTTCTTGGGACAGCTACAGTAAGGGACATAAGTTTAAGTAAATCAGCTGGCTTTGAAGGAATTATGGATATGGGTAAAGTAACCAGTAGAACATCAAAGAGAAGCCTCATGAATCCTGATGAAATCTTGAGATTGCCAAACAAGAATGAAATATTAATATTAAGAGGTCAAAAACCTATTCTTTTAGATAAGATGGACTATACAAAACATAGACTTGCAAAGGAAATTAAACCTATTAAGGTAAGTGATTATAGACCTGCATGGACTGAAACTTACCAAGTTGAAAAAACTAAAGGAAATAAGAAAATTGAAAAAGTAGTTCAAGAAAAAGCAGATTCAAAATCTAAAACTGAAAATACTAGAAAATCTGACTTTTGGTAAAAGAGGCTCCTCAAAAATGAAGAATAATGTTTCATATTATGATGAAATTATATATAAAAAATGTTTTAATTATAATATAGGAATATATAGTAAACAGCAAACAATTTAGGTATATTGTAGAAAGAAGGCAAATATGAAAAAAGGTGCGTTTTATACAGGAAAATATAAAAATTTATTTGCGGAAATTGGTATTCCACAATGTGAGGTAGATAAAAAAATTAAGGATGCTTTTAATCAAATGTTTTTTGATCCTGAAGAGAAGATATATCTTGAAGTGGGCGAGGACATGGCATGCATGGTTGATACGGGAAATAATGATGCTCGTACTGAAGGAATGAGTTATGGAATGATGATGGCGGTGCAGATGAACCGAAAGGATATTTTTGATAAGTTATGGTTATTTGCTAAAACTTATATGTATCAAAGTAAAGGTAAGTATCAGGGGTATTTTGCATGGTCAGTAGGTACTGATGGAACTAAGAATGCTGAGGGCCCAGCGCCAGATGGTGAAGAATATTTTGCTATGGCTCTGTTTTTTGCAAGCAAAAGATGGGGAGATAGAGAAGTTCCATTTAATTATGATGCTCAAGCAAGGGATATACTGCATCATTGTGTTCATCAAGCTGAAATTGTTAAAGATGGACAGCCTATGTGGGATAGTTCTAATCACTACATTAAATTTGTACCCGAAACATCATTTTCCGACCCTTCCTATCACCTTCCTCATTTTTATGAACTTTTTGCACTTATGTCAGATGAAAAAGATAGAGCGTTTTGGCAAGAGGCTGCTGAGGCAAGTCGTAATTATCTGCATATTTGCTGTGATAAAAATACAGGAATGGCACCAGAATATGCTGAATTTGATGGTACTCCTAGAAGGCTATTTCACGATTATGAATTTTACTCAGATGCATATCGTGTAGCTATGAATATAGGATTGGATGCAGCGTGGTTTAATAAGGCTGAAGCACTAGGAGACATAGTTGATAAGCTTCAAAGCTTTTTTAGTGAAAATACTACATTAGGAGAATATAAAGCTTACTCTATCAAGGGAGAACCATTTGATGAGCCTGCAATGCATCCTAATGCAATTATAGCAACTACTGCGGCTGGTTCGTTAGCTGCAAAAGGTAAATATAGGCTTCAATGGGTTAAAGATTTCTTTGAACTTCCTTTAAGAAAAGGAATGCGTAGATATTACGATAATTGCTTGCACTTTTTCTGTCTATTGATGCTTGCAGGAGAATACAAAATCTATTAAGTGCGAAGTAACTTACTATTCTTAAATTTGGATATAACTAAACTCTTAATATAGGGGATGATGAATTAATTATGAAAAATATTGATATAACAGCTGTGCCTGAGCAATATAAAAGGGCAGTTAAGAATGAACTTCAGGGAACTTTAATTGAGGTTTCGTATAATGTACGAAACTATATTAATGCTTCTAGGCAGTTTGTGACAAACCATAATATCAGTGCTGGAGAGCTTGGAAGAGAAACTGCAGAAGGAGATGCTATAACAAAAATATGTAATGTATATTTGCCAGCAGGCTACAATAAAGATGATAAGAATACCAAATATAATGTAATGTATTTACTACATGGAGTATGTGGAAATCGTTATGAATGGTTATATGGTTATGGTAAGATTGATGATAGATTTGTTATATGTAATATAATTGACAACCTTATTGCAAATGGTGATATAGATCCATTAATTGTAATATTTCCTGAAGGCAGAAGCGCACATGATTGGGATGATACTTCATTTAATGCAGTAGGAACTAATCTTCTTGGCTTCTATTATTTTGATTATGAATTACGATATGATTTAATTCCATTTATTGAAGCACAGTACAACACATATGCTAACATAAAGGGCACTTCATCTGAAGAAATTGCATATAGCAGAATGCACAGAGCTCTTGCAGGTTTGTCAATGGGAGGAATGCAAGTTTTAAATTTAGGTATTGGTGGTTACATATGTGATTCTGTAGAGCACACTGGAGCAAAGGATGACTTTAAAAACGGTCTTAATGTTACTGTAAAAGCATCAGGTATGGAAGATTTGTTTGCCTATTTTGGTGCTTTTTCAAATGCCCCTACATCTAGTGATGGTAAAATACTTGGTAATAGTTTAGCATCACGCGGCTACAGAATTAATTTGCTTTATCTCACTTGTGGAGATTCAGACACAGTAGCAGGTGAAATGGGTTATGCAAAAGCAATCGATGGACTTAAAGAAGCTGTAGGTATCAATTTGGAGAATTATTATGAAGTACTTATAAAAAGCGGTGTTCATGATTCACATGTATGGAACAATGGTGCATATAATTTTGTTCGTTTGGCCTTCAAAAATTGTGAAGGCCAAGTAAAACAGCATGCTGTTAAAATAATGCTTGAGTCATACTAATTTAATCTTGGCATTATAATTTAATATGTTGGGCGTATATATCTTTGAAATTAAAAATTGATGTACACTAAAGATAATTTTACTGTACATCAATTTTAAATTTGCTCTTATATTTAAATTAGCTTTTTATCAAATATTCCTGTTAAACCTAAGTTTTCTATTCTATTCTTTATTTTATCAATATCCGTAGTATATAAACCAGTCTCCTGCATTCGCTTAAAGTAATCTGCACCTGCAAAAGTATATCTTGTTTTTATTCCATCTTCTGTTAGAAGTTTATAATTTGCATAAGAAATAATGTCTCCAATTGTAGTTTGCTTTGGAAGAATCAATAGAGGCATATTTAACGCATATCTGACAGCATTACATCCAGCAAGACTTCCAGTGCAAATAGCTTCTGTATGACCTACGAAAAGTCCACTTTTTTCTCCACCGCAAAATAAATTATCTAGTCCTTTAACTCTCATATCGTCAGTTCTAGGTGAAACTGATAAATATCTTATAGAATTTCCTTTTCCGCCTGCATAAGGATCTACATATTTAACTCTTTCTAATCCAGGTATTTTTCTCAGTTTTTCAAGCGGATAAAAGCTAGTCATAAGCTTTGCATTACCAGTATCTAGAAGTATTACATTTTCTGCAAATTCTTTAAGAGCATATTGCTGGCACACTTTAATTTTTAACTTGTCAAGATTAATATCTTCAGGTGGAATTTTTAAAACAACTACACCTTTATCATCTAATTCCTTTACAATGTCTGGAGACAAGCTTTCTTTTGCTAATTTGCAGGAGCCACTAAAAGCACCAAAGGAACCATCCTCTCTTTCACCTTTAATGTCATCAATTCCAGCTCTTTGACTCAAGCTTATGCGTGGTCCAAAGGCTGGACATCTTAAAATGCACATAGAGCAGCCATTACCGTATCTTAAACAGTTACCCATTGGCCCAGTAGATCCAGTGGTTTCAACAAAAACATCTCCTTTAACATAAGTACCATCTGACAAAAAAATTCCTTCTATGGTTTTATTATTTTTTTTGATATCTACAACTCTCTTAATTAAATTTATTTTTATTCCCATATTGATAAGATAGTCTCTTACATCAGCTTCAATCTTGTTTACATCATAAAGCCAAGCATGCTTGTGCCCAGGAAAGTCTATATTCTTGTGCCTTGAATCAGCATCTGTTATGTTTATTAAATCACCACTTCCAAGAGCTATAAGCTCCTCAGCTGCAGTAAAACGTCCATTGTTTCTCATGATTCCACCAACATTGCCTAGTCCTAAAATCATATCTGTTTTTTCGTATATTGTTACATCAGCACCAGCCTTTTTAGCTGTAATTGCAGCAGCAGCACCTGCCCATCCGGCTCCAATAATAATTACCTTCATAAAAAAATTACCCCCATAAATATTAATTGGTTATATAGATACTAGATTATATTGAAAATTAATTTGAGATTATACAAAATGTCACTTATTATCATCATATTTTTAATGAACTTTTTTGTTCCAATTTTTATTGCTTTAAATAGCATAAGAAGAATTAATTATTTATTGGAATTGATAATTATATTGTGGACGCTTTATTTTTTATCAAAATAAAATTTTTGCAGCGTATAAATTACAGTAATACGAAAAAACTAAAATTTGATAAAGTTAATTAACATTAAGGAGGAAGAATATGAGAGAAGTAGTCATAGCAAGTGCAGCAAGAACACCTATAGGTTCATTTGGAAAAGCATTTAAAGATATAACGGCAGTTGAACTTGGTTCAATAGTAATTAAAGAGGCAGTAAATAGAGCAGGAATAAAACCATCAGATGTAAATGAGGTTGTTTTGGGAAATGTTCTTCAAGCAGGATTAGGTCAAAATACTGCTAGGCAGGCGGCTGTAAAGGCAGACCTTCCTATACATGTTCCTGCTTTTACAATTAATAAGGTTTGTGGCTCTGGGCTAAGAGCGGTAAGCTTGGCAGCTCAAATGATTAAAGCAGGCGATGTTGATGTGGTTGTTGCTGGAGGAATGGAAAATATGAGTAGAGCTCCATACCTGGCAGAAACCGCAAGATGGGGAAACAAAATGGGTGATGTAAAGTTAGTAGATGAAATGGTTAAAGATGGATTATGGGATGCTTTTAATGATTACCACATGGGAATAACTGCTGAAAATATTGCTGAACAGTGGAAAATATCAAGAGAAGAACAAGATAAGTTTGCGTTAGAATCTCAAGCAAAGGCAGAAAAATCTATAAAAGCTGGATTATTTAAAGAAGAAATAGTTCCTGTTACCGTAAAAACTAAAAAAGGAGAAATCGTAGTTGATACAGATGAACAGCCTAGATTTGGAACTACACTTGAAAATCTTACAAAATTAAAGCCAGCCTTTAAAAAAGCGGGAACTGTTACTGCAGGTAATGCTTCAGGCTTAAATGATGGTGCTGCTGCATTAGTAGTTATGAGCGCTGATAAGGCAAAAGAGTTAGGAGTTAAACCACTAGCTAAAATAGTATCTTATGCATCTGTTGGTTTAGATCCTGCTATAATGGGCTATGCTCCATTTTATTCAACTAAGGCTGCTCTAGAAAAGGCAAATTTAACTGTAGATGATTTAGACCTTATAGAGGCAAATGAAGCTTTTGTGGCACAATGTATGGCTGTTGCAATGGATTTAAAATTTGACATGAACAAGGTTAATGTAAATGGAGGAACAACTGCCTTAGGTCATCCAATTGGTGCCTCAGGAGCAAGAATACTAGTTACACTTTTATATGCAATGAAAAGTAGGAATGCTCAAAAAGGGCTTGCCACTTTATGTATAGGCGGAGGACAGGGAACTTCCTTAATAGTAGAGAAAATCGATTAAAATTGAAAAACAGATAAGTATATCCTTATAAAATACTTATCTGTTTTAATACTTGGTTACTATAAAAATTTGTTTATAACCTTCTTTAAAGCAAGCTTTTTATATGTGTTGAAGGAAACGATACCTACAATAAAAAATACTAATAAAAATATAAATAGCATTAATAATAATAATTTTATAGGTAATATTCCGCTTTTTTTAAATAAAGTGAAAAATATCAGTATATGAAATAATGGTAAGGATATAATTATAGAATAATACAATTTAAATTCTTCTTTTATTATTTTTTTTATTTGATCTGTAGTGTATCCAATTAAAGACAACTGCATAAAAGTACGTTTTTTATTATCAGTCTCAATAATAATTTTGTATAAAATGCTTCCTGCAACCAATAATATTATTGTAACATATGAAATTATACATACTGCTTTTAATCTAGGAGAATTAGAGATTGATATAAAATATAAAAGCATTTCTATAGCAATAACTAAAGTTATAATTAAAAATTTTAATTGCTTTAGAGATGTATATAAGTTACTTAATGATATCAGCTTTATTTTGTCATCTAAATATTTTTCGTTCTTAAGCTCTAGTATTTTTTCTGGAATAGAATGTTTTAAAATGCCTGGTATACTATATATAGTACACATCATGCTAAGTATTGCAGCTACAAAAACAGGTATGTGCTCTGGAGATAAAAGTACAAATACTATTGGAAATAAATAAATGATTAAGTAGTTATCTATTTTTAAATTATATACTTTTGATTTATGTACACGATGTTTTTTATTTAAATTTAGAGTGGTAAGGATTTGAGAAATTGATATAGAAATATCGTTATCCTTAATACGAACTTTTTTACTAACATTCATCAAATCAATTATTTCTCTACTTGATGCATATCCATAATCTCCTAAAGTAACATATCCAATTTGTAAAGCTAAAATTGCTATAGTTCCCCATATTGCAGAAGGTGATATCATCCACAGGCTACCACTTTTTCCCGCTATGTTGTACATAATTAAAAGAAAAAATGGCATTACAGCTATGCCTATTAATATTCCAATAAAACAGCTTATTATCTCAATGATAATGTTTTCGAAAAGCAGCATTCTTGCTAATTTGCTTGGCCATATACCACTCAGTTCTATAACAGCCATTTCTTTTGATTTTCCCATAACAAAGTATGAGTTAGAGTAAAAAGTAAATACACAAACGAGAAGTGTTAATAAAAACATTATTTCTTCTGATGCATCCTCAGCAAAAAATTTGCTATTAGTAATTATATTCATAAGATTAAATATAATTACTACGGGAACCATTATTGATATTAGATATAGCATATTCTTTTTTGAGTTCTTTTTTAGCATTTTAAGCAAAAATATACATATATTCATATATAGCACCTCTTTGTAATAGAGATATCTGAATAAAAATTAATAAATTAGCTACTTAAATATTTTACTCCTATACAATTCCACTTACAACACTAAATGGTAAATAATAATAAATTGCTAAGGAATCATACCTTAGCAATTTATATTAAAATATTAAACGTATCTTCTATCCTTGAATAAATATCTAGGATCTATCTGAACCTTGCAAAGCTTTTTTAGTTTATGTCCACTATAGCGTACACTGCAGGTTCCACATATTCCTTCACTGCAGCACATTTTAGCGTTATTACAGCAAGAAACTACTATATTATCATCAATTTTATTTAAAATTCTGTTTATTAGTATATCTGCACCTGAAATATGAATAAGATTAACATTTTTATTTTTTATACATTCCGATAGAAGCGTATAAAATTCATAGGTGAGCTCTCCTTTGCTAAGCATATTGCAATAAAAAATTTCAGCATTGTATTTTTCCAGATATTCTTTTGCAAAATTATCATTTATATTGGCACTATCAATTAGCACAAGTATTTTATTGCCATTTGAGTATAGCTTTTTCATAACAGGAATCATAGGAGCTTCACCTATACCTCTTGCTATGATTAATGCACAATTTTCTTTTAGTGTATTAATATTTTTAATTCCTAGTACTCCATTCCAATAAGGACCTCTAACTAAAATGTTGTCATTTTTATTAAGTTCGTTTAGAGTTTTAGTTTTTATTCCCTTTATTTCTATTGCTAGCTTAATAAAATTTTCTTTTGTATTTGCTTCCATTACAGATATAGGAGCATCATAATAAAAGTTTTTTGATGGATTTCTTAAGAAAACATAGCTACCTGGGGAAGATAAATCTTCTACTAGTTTATGTTTTGCAAGTATTGTTAATATAAGTAATTTATCATCTACATTTTCTTTATCTGTAATAGTACAGCTGTATGCTTTTCGTTGATTTTTAGCTTTATTGCCGTTCCAAATATATTCTTGGTATATGCAAACGCCTTTCCAGTTTGTGCAGTCACAAGAATCTTTGCCTTTAAGTTGTGAGCAAAGTATGCAGTCACCAGTTTCTGCTAAATGACATGGACAGTATTCACTTCCACTATCAATGCAGTCTATAAATTCATAGTTCATGTAAAAACCTCCAGTACTCTATTTAAAAGCTCTAATATTAGATTATTAATATAAATAATAATTGTTACTAAAAGTTGAAAACTTATGCTGCAATTTAAATTGAAAATAAATTTGTGATTTGTTAAAATTAAAAATAAACTAGGAAAGACAAAGTGTATTCTAACTTTAATTAATGTCAATAATTAAAAATAAAATTATTTATATATGAAAGGCTGATAATTTTGAAGAGAACTTTTAAGATATTTGCAAGTTTTTTAGCTTTAGTGTTTATATTAACCGCTTGTAATATGAATGTTAAAACTTCCAGTGAAAAGTTTCAAAGTGCATCAAATGAATACAATGCAAAATTAAAAATTCATTACATAGATGTGGGGCAGGGAGATAGTATACTTGTTCAAAAAAACTACAGTAATATGCTTATAGATACAGGAACTAATGATTCAACAGAAAAGTTAATTTCTTACCTCAAAAAACAAAACATAAAGAAAATTGATTATCTTATTTTAACTCATCCTCATGAAGATCATATAGGAGGAGCTGATGCAGTAATCAAGAATTTTGATATAGGTAAGCTTTATATGCCAAAAGTAGGTACCTCTACAAGGACCTTTAAGGATGTTCTTATGGCAATGAAAAATAAAAATTTAAAAGCTAATGAACCACAGCTCATGGAAAATTTTAAGCTTGGAGATGCAAGCTGTGTGTTTTATGGTCCGATTGACAGTGAAAAGAAAGATTTAAATACGTATTCAATAATACTTAAATTAACTTATGGAAATACAAAGTTTCTCTTTACTGGCGATGCACAAGCTCAAAATGAAAGAGCTATGATATCTAATGGGTATGATTTAAGTACTGATGTGCTAAAACTTGGACATCATGGAAGTCGAACCTCTACAACAAACGAATTTCTTGATAAGGTAAATCCTAAATATGCAGTTGTAAGCTGCGGAAAAGGAAACGATTATGGACATCCGCATAAGCAAACTGTAAATAAGCTAAAAAGTAGAAATATACCATTATATAGAACTGACGAAAATGGTACTATAATTTGCACAAGTGATGGTAAAAATATAATTTTTAATTGTAACCCTGGAGATTATAGAAGTGGAAGGAGATAAGATTATTGAAAGTGCTTATAGATAGATTTGAAGAAAATTATGCTGTTTGTGAAAAAGAAGATAGAACTATGATCAATTTAAAAAGAAGCTTGATTCCCAAAGGTGCTAAAGAAAAAGATATTCTAATCTTAGAGGATGGAAGAATTTTTATAGATAAGGATGGTACTAGGAAAAGAAAAAATGAGATTAGCCATTTAATGAAGGATATGTGGGAATAAAAAATAAAGTTTAATTAAAAAAGGAGTAGTCGTATGAGAGAGAGTAAATCTAATGAGGAATTATGGAATGATATAAAAAAGGATCCATGGTTTATAGAAAAAATAGAAAATCCAGATGAGGATATGTGTATTTATTGTGTTGAAAATGCCTGGAATACATTAAAGCTTATAAAGGAACCTTCAAATAATATTTTAAAGGCGGCTTTAAAAGCAAAGGGATGGGCAATTCAGTTTATTAAAAATCCAAGTGAAGAGCTTCAGCTTTTGGCAGTAGAAACCAATTGGGATTCTATACAATATATAAAAAATCCTTTTGAAAGTGTGAAAATAAAAGCAATAAAAATAAATTGGAAGGCAATAAATTATATAGATAATACAACTATTGATATGGAGATAGCTGCAGTAAAGCAAAGTGCAGAGGCTATAATGTATATAAGTAATATTACAGAGGAGAAAAAACGACTTTTTATAAAGGAAAATGTAAATTCAATAAAATATTTAAATTTAGAAGATACTGATATTATAAAAGAAGCTTTAAAGGAAAAAGTTTCTGATGCTAATATAGACAAACAGTATATTTTTGATTTTTTAAAACTTAAATCTTTAAATATAAATAAAACAAAACTTGTATATAAATTTGGAAGCAAAAAGGCAAAAATGTATTTTGTCGACTTTAAATTATCTGTGTAAGGAGAAAAAAAATGAAATTTACAGAAGCATTACAAAGCATAGAACTAGTAATTAAATCAGGTTCAGTACCTTTAATTGTAGGTGAAAGTGGTATAGGAAAAACTGCACTAATAAAACAATTTGCAGATACTTATAATTATTATTATGTGAGTATAGATGGAAATCTTCTTAAGGAAGGAGAAATTGGTGGACTGCCTTCCGTGGAAAAATATCACGTTAATATTAATGGAAAAATGATTGAAAAAAGTAGAACAATTTATGCAGCATATTTTAAATTCGCTTATATAGATGAAATTTTAGAAAAAAATCCACATGCAAAAATATTGCTGTTTATCGATGAAATAAATAGATGTGAACATAGTGTACAGCAAGAAATTATGAATGTAATACTCAATAGAGAAATTAATGGATATAAACTTCATGATAATGTTGTAGTTGTTGCAGCTATGAATCCATCAAATAAGTATGATGAATTTGAGGATAGTGAATATCAAGTTATAGACATGGATCCTGCTCAGGAGGATAGGTTCGTATGGATTTACATGGAGTCAGACGTAAATGAATGGTTAAATTGGGGTATAAAATCAGAAAAAGGACATCCTAGGATACATGATGATGTGGTTAATTTTATAGCAAGCTTTCCTGAATATTTGCATGCTCCAAATTCGAAAGAGTCAATAAAACCGACTCCTAGAAGTTGGGTAAGAGTTTCAAATATATATAAAGAATATATTAAACAAGAGAATACTCTACCGTTAGGTATTTTATATAATGTGGTTAAGGGAAATGTAGGAGCTGCAATTGCCCAAGATTTTTTAAATTATATTGAGGAAAATAAAGAGCCAATTATAACGCCAGAGGAGATATTTGAAAATGACCACATATCAGAAAAATTGAAAAATAGAATTAAAGCTGAAAGCCATTCAAGATTATATTTAACTGCAAGAAAAACTCTTTTTTATTTAACTAATATTAAAAATAGAAAAATGGAAGTAAATTTGTTTTCTGAATTTCTAAGTTATTATCCTGATGATTTAAAAATGGGGATAATGCAGGGAATAAAAAGTGATTTTACTAAAGAGTTATATGAAGATTTTTTAAATAACGATATCTTTATTGAAGCGTTTTTTTCTATGTATAATGATATAGAAGAATAGAGGATTGATTGTTTTGAATAATAACATTGAAGGTGAAATAAAAGATTTGCTTTATGAAAGTATGCAGCTTAAAGAAGGACTTTTAGAAAATAAAAGTTTTAAAAGTAGATTTTTTAAATTAATTGAGAAATTAAATTTTGATATGATGAATGGAGACGACAACTTTTTTGGACTTTTTCTAATACAGTTAAAAAGAGAAATAAGATTAGATATAGCGTCAGCTTGTGAAAGTGCAGCACAGCTTTCTAATTTCGTAATATACTTCAATCCCTATATTTTTTTAAAATGCTCTGCTTTAGAAATGCAGGCTCTGATTAAACATGAAATATATCATATAATGTACAATCATATTAAGCAGTATAAGATTTTATCAAGAAAGTACAGTGATACCGCCATCAATACGGCTTTTGATATTTCAATAAACCAGTATGTAAATAATCTTCCAGCATGGTCCAAAACCATAGAAAATGTGAAGCTTTCTTATAATGTTGATTTGGAGTATGATAAACTGCCGGAATACTATGCTGATAAGCTTCAAAAAAGCATTAATAAAAGAATAAATTCCAAAGGTAAGAAGGTTAATGGTAAAAATTCAAAAGGAAACTTTAATGAATTTGATGTTGTTTATTCACATGATTTATGGAAGGAATCTATAAGTAAATTTGACTATGAGCAAATAGATTCTTTAACTGAAAAGCTTGTTAGAAATTCTGCAAAAGGAAAACTTCCAAGAAAGGTAGAAGAATATATAAAAAATTTAAATAGAAAGGCAGAAATATCCTGGCAAGATTATTTAAAAAAAATAGCTGGCACACTACCTCACGGATACAAAAAAACTATAACTAGAAGAAATAGAAGGCAGCCGGAAAGATATGATTTAAGAGGACAGCTTTCAAATCACATTATTCAAATAGTTATTGCTATAGATATAAGTGGCAGCATGAGCGATGGTGAATTTGACAGTGCACTGCTAGAAATTTTGAGTATATTATCAAAACATAACTATGAGATTACTGTAATAGAATGTGATAATAGAATAAGAAGAGTGTATAAATTAAAGAGCAAAAGAGATTTAAGAAAGAGAGTAGAAACTAAAGGCGGAACAAGCTTCTCACCTGTATTTGAATATATGAATAAAAACAAAATGAAAGATCACTTTTTAATATATTTTACTGATGGTATGGGAGAAAAGGAACTTACGGTAAAACCTCAAACCAAAAAGATTTTATGGGTATTAACTGGACAAAAAGGTGATTTATCTCTAATAAGAAAAATAGGCTTGGTTAAAAAATTAAAAAATCACGTTGAAGAAAAGTTTGAAATTTATAGAGATGTGTTGTTTAATAGGGGAGATTGGATGAGTAACGAGTGGGCTAAGTAATATTTACAGTTTTAAGGAGGCAGAAGTGAATATAATAGAAAATATATTAAAAGAATTTAACGTTGCTATTTTAGATGGTGCACTTGCTACAGAACTTGAAAATAGAGGTTGTAACATAAATGATTCTCTTTGGTCAGCCAAAATACTTGCAGAGAATCCAGATATAATAGAGAAAGTTCATTATGATTATTTTAAAGCAGGTGCAGATATTGCAATCACTTCAAGTTATCAAGCAACCATTGACGGCTTTTTAAAAAAAGGATACAGTGAAACTACAGCCATAATGCTTATTAAGAGATCCGTTGAAATTGCAAAGGAGTCAAGAGATAAATTTTGGAGTAACCCTTCAAACAGAAGTAATAGACCTAAACCTTTAGTTGCAGGCTCTATAGGTCCTTATGGAGCTTACCTTGCAGATGGTTCAGAATATAAGGGGAATTATAAACTTACTGAAAGAGAATTGATGGATTTTCACAGACCAAGGATGAAGGCTTTAATAGAAGCTGGCGCAGATATTCTTGCTTGTGAAACGATACCATGTCTCACTGAAGCTAAGGCAATTGTAAAGCTCTTAAATGAATTTGAAGGGGTATATGCTTGGATAAGTTTCAGTTGTAAAAATGAACATGAAATAAGTGATGGCACTTTAATTTCAAAATGCGGAAAAGAGTTAGATAATGCATCAAAGGTAGCGGCAATTGGAATAAACTGTACAGCTCCTAGGTATATAGAGGCATTAATAACTGATATTAAAAATAGTTCTAAAAAACCTATTGTTGTTTATCCAAATTCAGGAGAGGAATATGAAGTTGAGACAAAATGCTGGCATGGTTATTCTTCAAGTGAAGCTTATGGACTTAGTTCAAAAGCATGGTATAAAGCTGGTGCAAGATTAATTGGAGGCTGCTGCAGAACTACCCCTGAGGATATTAAGGCTATTGCTGCATGGGCTAGAAAATAGGTGTAAGGAGAAGATTATATGGGTAAAAAAGTTTATGCAATAAAAGAAGGCTTTGATTTTGAAAATAATATTAAGATAGAAAACAAGATTGTTAACAATTGGGGCGAATGCTTAAAATATGTAAAGGGAGTAAAAGGCGCACAATATAAGAGCTTTGAGAGTATGGATAGTGCTGAGGCTTATTTAAATGAAGGCAGCAAAATGTTAAAAAAGTCTGAAGAAAATTATCCTAGAGACTGTTTACATATTTATGTAGATGGCAGTTACAACGTTGAAACTGAAAAATATGCTTATGGACTGGTTGCAGTTAGAAATAACATAGTTGAGTATATTGAAAGTGCTGCCTCAAAGGATAAAAGTAAAAAAAATATAAGACAAATTGCAGGTGAGCTGGAGGCTGCGGTAAAAGCTGTAAAATATGCTTTAGAAAGTGGAGAAAAAAAAGTAGTGATTTTTCACGATTATGAGGGCATTAGTCATCATGCTACGGGGTTCTGGGAACGTAGAGAAGAATCATCAATAAATTATTATAATAAAATGAATGAGCTTATGAAAAAAGGAATTGAGGTTATCTTTGTAAAGGTAGATAGCCATACCGGTGACTTTTTTAATGAACTTGTAGATGAAAAGTGTAAGGAAAAAGTAAAGCTTACTTCAGATAAAGTTGTGGCAAACTGGCTCTCATCAAATAAGCTTAAAGTATTAAATGAAAATGTTAAAGAAGAAATACTTAAAGTTGCACCAAATTGTAAAGAAAATATTGAGGTTATGCAGGATGGCATATTAAAAAAAGAAAATACTGCTTTTAGTTATAGTGATATTGTAAGTAGGTATAAAATTGATGAAGCTGAGGGCATAAATTTAATTAAAGCTTTAGACGATGAAGAAAAGACTAAGTTCATAATTTATTTGTTAAAAAATTAAAACAAAAAAGTCATAAGAATATTTTATGGCTTTTTTATTTAGTTACATTTTATATCTTTCTAAATTTATTTTGAGTAAATATTTATATATAAAAAAGGAATAATAAAATAAGAAAGGGGAGATTATATGGAAAGTAAAGACAAGGTTACTATAATTGATAAAGAAAAAGCTGAGGAACAAGAAAGAGCTAAAACAAAAGATAAAAGAGATGAAAAAACAGTTCCTAAACTTAACGACTTAGATGTATCATCACAAACTATGTACACATAAATATTAAGACTGGAAGTGATTATATGAATAACAGACAAAAGGCTAAAGATAAAGATTCAGAACCAAGATATGTTAAAGCAGAAGTTGCCTTTGAAGAAGTAGCTGAAGAGGAAGTGGAAAAAAGAAATACGACCTATGAAAAAGATGATTTTCTTAAAAATAAAATATAGAGGTTTGATTTAAAGAATAATTTTCACTACGAAAAATATTTTTTTGTTTTTCGTAGTGAAATTCAATATTGGAGTTTTTTATAGGTTTTGAAGGGAGAATATAAATCTATGCAAATAGACAAACAAGTTGTACAGGATAAAGGTCTAGATAATACTTTTAATTTATTACATGAAGGATATACATTTATTAAAAATAGAATGGATGGCTATGGATGTAATATGTTTGAAACTCATCTGCTTGGAGAAAAAGTAATCTGTATAACTGGTGAGGAAGCCGCAAAAATTTTTTATGATGAAGGGCGATTTCAACGAAAGGGTGCAGCCCCAAAGCGGATACAAAAAACTCTTTTTGGAATGAATGCAATTCAAACAATGGATGGAAAGGCCCATACTCATAGAAAGCTTTTCTTTATGTCCTTGATGACTGAAGAGTGCCAAAAAAAACTTGCTGGACTTATGTTTGAAGCTTTACAAACCTCTGCCTATGAATGGGAAAACATTAAAAAAATAGTGCTTTTTGATGAAATGAAAAATATTTTATGTAAAACAGCATGTCGCTGGACAGGGGTTCCACTGCCAGAATCTAAAGTAAAAAGTTTAGCAGATAATTTTAGTGCAATGATTGATGGTTTTGGAGGAATTGGTCCCAGGTATTTGAAAGGAAGAAAAGCAAGGATTAGAACTGAAAAATGGGCAAAAGGTATTATAGAGGATGTAAGAAGTGGAAAATTTACTGTTAAGGAGGATTCAGTGCTTTATGAAATAGCATTTTATAGAGAAATCAACGGTGATTTAATGTGCGCTGACATGGCCTCAATAGAACTTATTAATGTGCTAAGACCCATTGTTGCTATTTCAACCTATATTACTTTTGCAGCTTTAGCATTACATGAACATCCGGAATGTAAAAAAAAATTAATAACTGGTGATAATAATTATATAAGGGCATTTATTCAGGAAGTTAGACGTTACTACCCGTTTACCCCTTTTTTGGGTGCAAGGGTGCGAAAGGATTTTATTTGGGAAGGTTTGAAATTTAAAAAAGGAAAGCTTGTGCTTCTTGACGTTTATGGTATGAATCATCATTCTAAAATATGGGATAACCCAACTGAATTTGAACCAGAACGCTTTAAAGATAAAAAGGATGAATTGTTTAGCTTCATACCTCAAGGTGGTGGCACCCCTTCAGAAGGACATAGATGCCCAGGTGAAGGTATTACTATAGAAATTATGAAAGTAAGTTTAGATTTCCTTGTTAATAAACTTGAGTTTGATATGCCAAAGCAGGATTTAAGCTATAAATTATCAAGGATACCGACACTGCCTAAAAGTGGATTTGTTATAAGTAACATTAAAAGGAAATCTTAAACTTTAACATTTAATTATTCGTGCTGCTTCCATTGGCATTCTGTTATTTTTATATCTGAAAAAGTTGCCTTAAAGGAAGAATCTGATGGACTGCAGGCATATATTCCAAAGTTAATTTCATTTCCACCTTCAAATAAGTGAAAAATACGCATTTGTTTAAAAGTAGTGCCATCATACGAATTTTCAATACAAAAATCACTTTCACGGCGGCTAAGCCTATAATACATTGTTTTAAATTTAGCATCAATATCTGTAGTTGCCCAATCCGAAAATCCATTATTAGTTACTACACTACCTAATCTTTGATATGTTTCATTTTCATACTCTATAGATGCCTTAAACCAGTTATAACTATCTTGATAAATAATTACACCACATTGATCAAATTGTTTTTTACTAGGGAAAGACGTTTTTACAATAAAAGAAAAATATTTTTCATCTGTAGTTAAAAGCAAAGCCGGTGCATTATCATGCTTAAAATTATAATATGTTTTTTGCCATAAGTCTGTATTAGGCTCTGTTTCAATAATAATTTTATCTTGTGAAATATCATATTTTTGTGGTTTACACAGCCAATTAGTATTTGAAGTATTAAAATTAAGCATTAAAGATCCTCCTAATCGAATATTTTTTTATTCATAACATAAAGATAGCTTATTATTGTTTTTCCATCAAAGATTTTTCCGTCTTTTACGTATTTCTTAAAGGTGTCGTTATCTATCCACAAAACCTCTTTTACATCTTCATCATTAATTTTGTTGCTTTTTAAATCTGATTTTTTTATATTAACATGGTATAGATGTAAAATACTTTTGCTAAAGCCAAGCATAGGAGTATAGGATATGATTTTGCTTAAAGCATCCTTATTTACAATTAAATTTGTTTCTTCCTTAAGTTCTCTTATTAAACAATCCTCAGGAGCTTCGCCTTCTATATCAAGGCAGCCAGCAGGTATTTCTAAGGTGTTTTTCATAACAGCAGGTCTAAATTGTTTTACCATTAAAATATCTCCAAATTCATCTGTTACAAAGGCAGCAACAGCGTCATAATTGCTAAGTATATCATAAGTTTTGCCATTGACGTCTTTATTGTAAACTTTTAACCAACCATCATAAACTAATTTTTCGTTTGACATAAAAAAACCTCTCTTCTTTATATGGTAAAATTATCAAAGCTAAAAGCTATGTATATACAAAAATTTAATGGTAATTTTCTTATTTAAAGCTTTTATATATTATATACGTACCTGCTAAAACGAGGATTATAGATAATATCAATCCAGAATTTAGCCATGCAGGTATTACTGTATTGAATGTATTAAGCACTATTGAACCTATAGAAATTATAGTGAGGCCGCTTGCTGCAATTAGCGTTCCATTATCTTTATTTCCAAAATAATAAAGCTCATATAATCCAACGGCCACAGCAAGGGCAAATATTTGCCATGAAAAATAAAAATTAAAGTAAGGTTTAATTATGTAAAATATTCCAAGCGTAATGCATATCCCCCCCGGAACTAAATTGCCAGCATCTGAACGACCTGTAAAATATCTAAGTTCAAAAATAAGTCCTATAAATAACAAAATAAGACCAAAGGTTATTTTAAAATGAAATAAGCCCCAATAATTTAATTTGTGTAATATTGATACTATTCCAATAAAAATGAGAATAATACCTAATGTAACATTTGATTTTTTCACTAATTACCATCTCCTTCATATAGTTTTTGGATAATACTAGAATAATATAGTATAATATTATTCTAAATATATATATATAATTTATCAACAAAAATGTTCAGTGGTGGTGATTTATTTGGCAAGATATATGAAAGGAATCTCGAAAAAAAGAGGCTTAAAACCAGGAAGTCTTGTTCATGTTGGAAAGAAAACAGGCAAGAGCTCTAAAATAAGCATTATGGATTATAAGGGCGATAAATTTGAAGAAAAGAATTTAAAAAATATTGAGGAATGTTTTGCATATAAGAATTCTGATTCTATAACATGGATAAATATAGATGGGCTAGAGGATATGAGTTTATATGAAAAGTTTGGTAGAGAATTTGGAATACATCCTTTAATAATGGAAGATATTTTAAATACTAATCAAAGGCCTAAAATTGAGGAGTTTGATGAATATATTTATGTTGTTTTAAAAATGATATATTATTCGAAAAATATACCTGTAGTTGAACAAGTAAGTTTAATTTGCATGAAAAATATGGTGATTACTTTTCAAGAACAGGAATTAAAAGGCGATGTTTTTGATAATTTAAGAAATAGAATAAGAACTCCAGGTAATAGGATAAGAAGTGCTAATACAGATTATTTGGCTTATGCAATTATTGATTCTATAGTTGATAATTATTTTGTTGCACTTGAGGAGTTTGAAGATAGAATAGAAAACTTTGAAGAAAAGCTTTTAAAAAATCCAACTAATGAAGTGTTTACGGAAATATATAATATGAAGAGAGAAATGATTTTTATACGAAAGTCAGTGTGGCCATTTAGAGAAGTTATAAATGTACTTCAAAGAGGAGAATCTAAATTTATTAGTGGAGAGACCAGCGTGTATTTTAAGGATGTCTATGATCATACTATACAGGTTATAGATTCTATAGAACTGTTTAGAGATATAATTGAAGGAATGCTGGATACATATTTATCAAGTGTAAGTAATAAAATGAACGAGGTTATGAAGTTTTTAACAATATTTTCAACAATATTTATACCACTTTCATTTTTAGTTGGAGTTTATGGAATGAATTTTGACAATATGCCTGAACTTAAGATACACTATGCATATCAAATATTGTGGGGTGTTATGATTCTTATTGCAGGTGGAATGCTTGTATATTTTAAAAAAAAGAAATGGTTATAAGGTGATATATAATGGAAGAAAGATTACAAAAATACATGGCCAGCTGTGGTGTCGCTTCGAGAAGAAAGTGCGAGAAATTAATTGAAGAAGGCAGAGTAAGTGTAAATGGAGTTACTATAACTGAACTTGGGTTTAAAGTTAATTGTAATACCGACAGCGTTCTTTTAGATGGTAACCCAATAAAGCTTGAAGAAAGAAAAATCTACATAGCTTTAAATAAACCTAAAGGATGCATTACAGCAGCAAGTGACAACAGAGGAAGAAAAACTGTAATTGATATTTTTAGCGATTTTAAAGAAAGGCTATTTCCTGTGGGAAGATTGGATTATGAAACCTCAGGACTCCTAATAATAACAAATGATGGTGAAGTATTTAATAAAATAATGCATCCAAAACAAAATATAAATAAAACATATATAGCACTTGTAGAAGGAGTTCCTAATGAAAATGAAATATTAGCCCTAAAAAAAGGAGTGGATATAGGAGGTTATGTAACTTCACCATCAGAGGCTTCAATAATAAAAGTTGAAGGTAAAAATTCAATTTTAAAAATAATAATACATGAAGGAAAAAAAAGACAAGTTAGAAGAATGTGCAGGGCAATACATCATCACGTCATTGAACTTAAAAGAGTTTCCATTGGAAATATAACTATTGGAGATCTTGAAGAGGGTGAATGGAGGTATTTAAGCAAGGAGGAAATAAATTACTTGATCAATATTTAGAATTAAAATATTGAATAAAATGAATAGAATATTGAATAAGTTTTCATTTAATGTTAAAATGAAATAAATAATTCATTTTGAGACTAAATAAAATTATTTATTTCACTTTGCATCTTAGAAGGGGTTTGATACATATGGAAAACGAAAAACATGATCTTATGAGAACTATTCAGATTAAATTTCCAAGGTTAAGTAAAGGTCAAAAACTAATAGCTGAGTATATATTAAAGCATTATGATAAAGCTGCATTTATGACAGCATCAAAACTTGGTATAAGTGTAGGTGTTAGTGAGTCTACTGTAGTTAGATTTGCAAATGAACTTGGATTTAGTGGCTATCCAAAGCTTCAAAAGGCACTTCAGGAGCTTATAAAAAATAAGCTTACAACTGTTCAAAGAATAGAACTTTCTAATGCTTTTATATCTGAAGAAGATTCACTTAAAGGTGTATTAAAAGCAGATATGGAGAACATTAGAGTTACTCTTGAAAAAATAAATCAAAATACATTTAATGAGGTTATAAACTCAATATTTGCTGCAAAGCGCATATACATAATTGGACTTAGAAGTTCTACAGCACTTTCTGAATTTCTTGGGTTTTATTTAAATCTTATTTTGGACAACGTACATGTAATAAATTACGGCATAAGTGATATATTTGAGCAAATTATAAATATATCTTCTGATGATTTGTTAATAGGAATAGGCTTTCCAAGATATGCAGCAAGAACAATAGAGGCTTTGAGTTTTGCAAAGTCTAGATCTACAAAAGTTGTAGCTATAACAGATAGTTTACTTTCACCCCTTGCTACAGAGGCAGATTATACTCTTATAGCTCAAAGTAATATGGCATCCTTTGTTGATTCTTTAGTTGCACCTTTAAGCGTTATTAATGCACTCATCGTAGCCGTTGGTTTAAAAGAAAAACATAAAATTTCTAAAACTTTTAGTGATCTTGAAAATATTTGGGAAGAATATAGGGTATACTCCTATAAAAATATGGAAGATAAGTAATAGTATTTTATTATAAATGCAGGTAAAATGAAGAGGAGTATATACACTCTTCATTTTTATTTTTAAGGATTTTAAAGAAGGTGGATTAATGAATACAGTAATTGTTATAGGCGGTGGCCCAGCTGGAATGATGGCTGCAATTACGGCTGCTGATAAAAATAAAGTAATATTAATAGAGAGAAATGAAAAATTGGGTAAAAAACTGTATATTACAGGTAAGGGAAGATGTAATATAACAAATTACAAGGATATAAGCGAGTTCTTTGATAACATTCCAGGAAATCCTAATTTTTTATATAGTGCTTTATATTCTTTTACTAATGTAGATACAATGAACTTTTTTGAAGCTGCGGGCGTAAAATTAAAGAAAGAAAGAGGAGATAGAGTTTTTCCTGTTTCAGATAAATCTTCTGATATAATACACGTATTTCAGGAAAAAATTAAGGAAAAGAAAATTAAGGTTATATTAAATACTAGGGTTAAAGATATAAAATGCAGTGAAAAAAATATACAAAGTGTTGTTACTGAGGAAAATGAGATTATAGAAGGTGATTATTTTATTATATCTACAGGTGGCATGTCTTATCCGCAAACAGGATCTACAGGTGATGGACTTAATTTTGCTAAAAAACTCGGTCACAGCATAGTTAAAACTGTTCCTTCTCTTGTGCCTATAGAGGTATCTGAAAGCTGGGTACCTGAGCTGCAGGGACTTTCACTAAAAAATGTTGAGTTTACAATAAAAAAAGACAAAAAAATATTATATCAAAATTTTGGAGAAATGCTTTTTACTCATTATGGAATAACAGGTCCTATTGTACTTAGTGGAAGTAGGGTTGTGAATTTTAACAGCAGTCTTAAGGGAATAATAAACTTGAAACCAGCTTTAAATGAAAATGAACTTGATAAAAGAATTCAAAGCGATTTTATAAAATATACAAATAAGGATTTAAAAAATGCACTTAATGATCTGCTGCCACATAAGTTAATACCAGTAGTTATTTTGTTATCAAAAATAGATCCAGATAAAAAAGTAAATACAATAACTAAAGAAGAAAGAAAACATTTAGTTCACTTACTTCAAAATTTAGAATTTACTATAAAAGGTTTAAGACCTATTGCTGAAGCTATAATTACTGCAGGTGGAATTAACGTAAAAGAAATTGATCCTTCAACAATGAAATCTAAATTAATTAATAATTTATATTTCTGTGGAGAGATTATAGATGTTGATGCATATACTGGAGGTTTTAATTTGCAAATAGCACTTTCAACAGGATATTTGGCTGGAGCTAATGTATCTGATTAAAAATTGTGTTGAATTTAGAACTTAATGTTTTCATATTAGGTATGATATATTACAATTTGTAAGAAAAAAATTATATTTTGTAGAAATTTTAAAGGGTTTTTTTTATTTATATAGAATACATTATTGTAGTAGTATTTCTTTTGAAAGGCGGAATACGATTTGAATTTAAGTATAGCAATAGATGGTCCTGCCGGTGCAGGAAAAAGCACAATAGCAAAGCTTGTGGGTAAAAAATTTAATCTTATGTACATAAATACAGGATACATGTATAGAGCAGTAACTTTAATGGCACTAAATAATAATATAAAATATACTGATAAAGACGGCTTGTGTAAGTTAATTGATTCTATTTCAATGCATTTTGAACATGATAGAATCATAGTTAATTCTAAAGATATAAGTGATAGAATAGTTATGCCTGATATTAGTAAAAATGTTTCAAATTATGCTGCTATTTTGGAAGTAAGGGAAAAACTAGTCAGTATACAAAGAGCTCTTTCAGAAAAATATAATGTTATAATGGATGGCAGGGATATAGGAACTGTAGTCCTAAAGGATGCTAAGTTTAAGTTTTATTTAACGGCATCTCCAGAAGAACGGGCCAAAAGGCGATATGATGAGCTTATTCAAAAAGATGTAAAAGTTAATTATGACGATATATTAAGTGATATAAAAAAGCGGGATTATATTGATTCTAATAGAGAAATAAGTCCGCTAAAAAAAGCAGAAGATGCTGTAGAAATTGATTCTTCTTTTATGAGTATTGAAGATGTAGTTAATTATATTTCTAAATATATTACAGATAGAATGTAGTATAGCAATTTGGTTTTACCGCAAAGAAGGTGGTACTATAAATATGAGAGAAATAATATTTGCAGAAAAATCTGGTTTTTGTTTTGGAGTAAAAAGAGCTGTTGAAACTGCTCTGGAAGCAAGGAAAAAATATAATAGAAAAATATATACGCTTGGTTCCTTAATTCATAACAATGATGCAGTTAATTATCTTAAAAATAAAGGTATATATCCTGTTGAAGTAAAGGATTTAGATTCTCTAAGTCAAGATGATGTTATAATTATAAGATCACATGGTGTGCCAAAAGATACACTTGAATTATTAAATTCAAAAGGAATTACAGTAGTAGATGCTACATGTCCTTTTGTTTCAAATATCCATGAAAAAGTAAAGAAATACAATGAACTTAACTATGATATAGTAATTGTAGGTGATGAAAAGCATCCTGAAGTTATAGGAATTAATGGGTGGTGTGACAATAGGGCTCAGGTATCTAAAGATGGAGATAATATTAAAAGTTTAAAATCTAAAGTATGTATTGTTTCTCAAACTACAGAAAAACTTTCAAATTTACAACAGGTAGTTTCAAAGGTTGTTAAAATGTCGAAAGAAATAGCAGTGTTTAATACAATATGCAGTGCTACTTCTGAAAATCAAAAAGCTGCATACGAACTTTCTAAAGAAGTAGATTGTATGGTTGTTATTGGTGGAAAACAAAGCTCAAATACAAGGAAACTTTATGAAATATGCAAAAGCAATTGTAATGCTACAATTCATGTAGAGAATTCAGGTGAAATACCTGATGAAATAATAAAAAACAAAAACTATTTAAAAATAGGTGTAACAGCTGGAGCTTCAACACCTGATTGGATTATCGAGGAGGCAATTAATAAAATGAGTGAAAATAATATAGTTACTGAAGCAAGCAATGAAATGGCTGATGCTATGAAATTTATAGCTGAAAATGAAAGTGAAATTTATGTTGGTGCCCATGTAAGTGGAGAAATAATTCAGGTCTCTGAAAAGGAATTATTTTTAAATATAGGATATAAAAGAGATGGAATTATACCAAAGAATGAAACAGAAAGCTCAAATCAAAGCTTAAAAGATATATATAAAGTTGGTGACAGTATTTCTGCAAAAGTAATCAAATTGAAAGATGATGATAATTACGTAGTTCTATCAGTAAAAGAAATTCAAAGAGAAGAAGGATATAAAGAAATAAAGGATGCTTTTGAGAGCAAAACTAAATTAAATGTAAAGGTTAAAGAGGCAGTTAATGGTGGAATAATTGCTCTTTATAAAGGAATAAGAGTTTTTATACCTGCGTCTCATATAGAGCTATTTCATGTAGAAAATCTTGATCAGTATATTGGAAAAGATTTTGAGGTTGAAATAATAGAATATTCAACAAAGAAGAGACAAAGCAAAATTGTAGGTTCAAGAAGAGAAATATTAAAGAAAGAAAAAGAAGTAAAAGAAGAGGCTATATGGAGTAAATTGGAGCAAGGACAGACAGTAGAAGGAGAAGTAAAAAGATTAACTGATTTTGGTGCTTTTGTCGACATTGAAGGTGTAGATGGATTACTTCATGTTTCTGAAATATCTTGGGGTAGAGTTAATAAACCAGCAGATGCCTTAAAGATAGGAGATAAGATTAAAGTTTATATATTAAGTATTGATAAGGAAAATAAAAAATTATCACTTAGTATGAAAAAGCTAGTAGAAGATCCATGGAACAATATAGAAGAAAAGTACCCAGCAGGATCAGTTGTTCTTGGAAAGGTTGTAAGATTCGCTAACTTTGGTGCTTTTGTTGAGTTGGAGCCTGGTGTTGATGGACTTGTTCATATTTCTGAAATAAGCCACAAGAGAATTGCAAAACCATCAGAGGTTTTAACTATTGGTGAAGAAGTAAAAGCTAAAATAATAGATGTGAATGGTGAGTCCAAGAAAATTGGATTAAGCATAAGAGAAGTAGAAGAATAATAATTATAAAATGCGTGCGGAATAAAATTGGCACGCATTTTTAGGTGACTTCTATAGTGATGTATACAGATTGAAGAGGGTTTGTGCCCCCTTCAATTTTATTGTCATTTATGAAAACCACCTGCTGTGCAGGTGTGTTCAGAATAGCTTAAGCGATGAACAAAAAAACCTCA